>DATNCR010000017.1:0-11039 GCA_035607135.1 Nitrospiraceae bacterium | reverse complement strand
CGCAGATGGTTGCGGTCGAGGTGAACGATACCATGATCGACCGGGATCATCTTACCACCACCCGCCTGAACGAAGGCGATCGGGTCGAGTTCTTGTTTTATATGGGCGGTGGCCGGTGATGATGACCATGCATAAAGACATCACCGAACTCATCGGGCGGACTCCCCTCGTACGTCTGAACCGGCTATCCCCTGTCGGCGGGGCGACGATCTATGGAAAGGTCGAGTTCTTTAATCCGGGTGGGAGTGTGAAGGACCGAATCTGCCTCAATATGATCAATGAGGCAGAACGACTGGGAAAGTTAAAGCCAGGCAGTACGATCGTCGAACCGACGAGTGGAAATACCGGGATTGGACTGGCGTTAGTCGCCGCGGTTCGTGGCTATAAACTGATCCTCGTGATGCCTGAGAGCATGAGCCTGGAGCGAGCAAGCCTCTTGTCATCCTATGGCGCACAGCTCGTCTTGACGCCGGCCTGGGAAGGGATGAAGGGCTCGATCCGCGAGGCGGAAAGTCTGATTGCGCAAAATCCGTCGTACTTTATGCCGGACCAGTTTTCCAATCCGGCCAATCCGGCCATGCATAGAAAGACCACGGCGATCGAGATTCTCGAGGCGCTCGACGGAAAGATTGATGCGTTTGTGGCGGCCGTGGGCACCGGCGGGACCATTACCGGATGTGGGGAATTGTTCAAAGAGCGAAATCCCGACGTGAAAGTGATTGCAGTGGAACCGGCCGGATCGCCGGTCTTATCCGGTGGAGAAGCAGGGCCCCACAAGATTCAGGGAATCGGCGCTGGGTTCATCCCAAAAGTATTGAACCAGGCCATTCTCGATCGTGTGATGACCGTGACCGACGACGAGGCCTATCAAACGGCCAAGCAGCTCTCGAAGAAGGAAGGTCTCTTGGTGGGAATTTCTGCCGGGGCCAACGTATTCGCAGCGCAGAAAGTAGCCCAAGAGCTCGGACCAGGCAAAAATGTGGTCACTATTCTCTGCGATACGGGCGAGCGGTACATCAGCATCGAAAAGTATTTCAATATTTGAGATCTCTTTCATAAAGTGAACGAGGAGGGATGCTCAAAATGGCCAGCCAACGAGGCGCACGGTGCGACGAATAAGGAGCACCAAGTCTGTGCGCGCCGCCGAGTGGTGAGGCGGCCGGGTCCCCGTTGAGGATTTCTTCGAACCGAGAACGAAGTTGGGGGTCATTTTCAGCATCCCGTGAAACATGGAATTTACTGAAGATCAGATAAACAGATACAGCCGGCATATTCTTTTGCCTGAGGTTGGTGGCAAGGGGCAAAAGAAGATTGCCAAGGCTAAGGTTCTTCTCGTCGGCGCTGGAGGCCTTGGTTCGCCGGCAGCACTCTATCTGGCCGCAGCTGGTGTCGGCACAATTGGCCTCATCGACAGCGATGTGGTGGACATGACCAATCTTCACCGCCAGATACTGCACCATACGTCGGACGTAGGTCGCCCCAAAGTCCTTTCGGGCAAAGAAAAGATTCAGGCGTTGAACCCCGACGTCAAGGTTTCAATGTATGAAGAGCGGTTGACGGCCGGTAATGCACTAAAAATCATCAGCGAGCATGACGTCGTCATCGACGGGGTCGACAACTTCACAGCCAAGTTCTTGATCAACGATGCCTGCTTCTTTGCCGGAAAACCATTGATCCATGGCGGCATCCTCCGATTCGACGGCCGCGTGACGACCATTGTGCCGAAGCAGTCCGCCTGTTATCGTTGCATCTTCAAGGCTCCGCCACCGGCCGGACTCGTCGCCTCCTGCCAGGAGGCAGGGGTGATCGGTGTGTTGGCCGGCATCATTGGAACGATACAAGCGACGGAAGCCTTGAAACTCATTCTGGGTATCGGACGTCCTCTCACGAATCGGTTCCTGGATTTCGATGCACGCAAGACGCAGTTTAGGGAAATCAATGTGAAGCGCAATCCCGACTGCGCGCTCTGCGGAGCGCACCCGACGATTACCGAACTGTTTGACGACGGCGATCCGTTTGCCGGCTGTGCCGTCCAGCCGTAATTATTGATAGAGCAAGGTGGAATCGCCATGGCCACAATGAAAGCATTAGTCTGTCGCGAGTGTGGAAAAGAATATCCGACGAAGGCGATCCATGTCTGCGAAATGTGCTTTGGTCCCCTTGAAGTGAAGTACAACTATGAGGAGATCAAGAAGGGCATTTCACGCAAGAAAATCCAGGACGGGCCACACAGTATTTGGCGCTATGCCGATCTCTTGCCGGTAAACGGACCGACATTTCTCGGCCCGCATGCCGGAATGACCCCGCTGGTACGCGCCAAAAATCTCGGCGCCTACCTCGGATTGGACGAGCTCTACATCAAGAACGATACGGTCAATCATCCCACCCTGTCGTTTAAAGATCGGGTGGTGGCCGTGGCCATCACCAGGGCTCGCGAATTGGGATTTGAAACCATTGCCTGTGCCTCAACCGGCAATCTGGCCAATTCCGTTGCCGCCCATGCAGCGGCTGCCGGAATGCGGGCCTACGTGTTCATTCCAGGCGATCTGGAGGCCGCGAAGGTCCTCGGGAATTTGATCTATAAGCCGAACGTGGTCGAAGTCGAAGGCAATTATGACGATGTCAATCGCCTCTGCAGCGAGATCGCCGGTGAACATGGCTGGGCCTTTGTGAATATTAACATCCGCCCCTACTATGCGGAGGGTTCGAAGACGCTGGCATATGAAACCGTGGAGCAACTCGGCTGGCGCACTCCCGACCAAGTCGTCATTCCGATGGCATCCGGCTCCCTCTTGACCAAGATCTGGAAGGGTCTCCATGAAATGAAGACCGTGGGTCTCATCGACGACGTGCGGACAAAGATCAACGGGGCACAAGCCGAAGGCTGTTCCCCCATTTCTACGGCCTTTAAGTCGGGACGAGATTTCTTTAAACCGGTGAAGCCCAAGACGATCGCGAAGTCACTGGCCATCGGTAATCCCGCCGACGGCTACTACGCTCTCAAGGCAACCGCCGAGAGCCAGGGCTCTATGGACATGGTCTCAGACGAGGAAGTCGTGGAAGCTATCAAACTGTTGGCGCAAACCGAAGGGATTTTTGCAGAAACCGCGGGAGGCGTCACAATCGGTGTGCTCCAGAAGTTGGTGAAACAAGGCACGATCAAGAAGAGCGACGTGACGGTCGCCTATATCACCGGTAATGGCTTAAAGACGCAAGAAGCCGTGATCGATGCAGTCGGGAGGCCTCACCGCATTCAGCCAAGCCTTGTCAGTTTTGAGCAAACCTTTAAGGTAGGGAAACATGGGAGTAGTGACGCATGATTAAGGTCCGCATTCCAACCCCACTCCGTCCTCTGACGAAGGGACAGGGAGAAGTCGATGCCCAGGCCCAGAGTATCGCTGAGATGATCGACACCTTGAACGCTTCCCACCCTGGGATCAAAGATCGCCTCTGCGACGATACCGGAGAACTTCGCCGGTTCGTGAACATTTACGTCAACGAGGAAGATATCCGATTCCTCAAGGGCAAAGAGACTTCGCTGAAAGACGGCGACGAAGTCTCGATCGTGCCTGCCATTGCGGGGGGGACGCCATGCCGAATTTGAAGTTTCACATTCGGTTTCCGGAAGACAAGATCAAAGAACCAATCGTCTATCAGATCGGTCACGAATTTAAGGTCGTCACGAATGTACGGCGTGCCGACGTTCGTGAAACCACCGGATGGATGGACCTCGAACTGATAGGGGACAGCACAGAAATCGAACGGGCGATCGCAGGCCTTCGTAAGAAGGGCGTCATCGTCGACCCAATCGAATTGAATGTCGTGGAATAACAGCCCCATGGAACTTACTGACCCACAGATTCAACGATACAGTCGTCAGATCATTCTCAGCGAGATAGGCGGCAAGGGCCAGATGAAATTGGGTGAGGCGAAGGTCTTGCTCATCGGCGCCGGAGGCCTGGGCTCGCCTGCCGGACTCTATCTTGCCGCAGCCGGTGTCGGCACCCTCGGTCTGGTCGATGGCGACGTCGTCGATCTCTCGAATTTGCAGCGCCAAATCCTGCACTCCACGGCCACGGTCGGTATGCCGAAAGTGGAGTCAGGCAAGAAAACCCTCGCGGCCATTAATCCGGAGATCACGGTCAAGGCCTATCACCAGTTAGTGGATGCCGACAATATCCTTCCGCTCTTCAAAGAGTACGACATCGTGCTGGATGGGTCCGACAACTTTTCAACGCGTTTTCTGGTGAACGACGCCTGTTTCTTCGCCAAGAAGACACTCATTTCTGCCAGCATGTTCCGCTTTGAAGGTCAGCTAACGACGATCAAGCCCCATGCCGGCTATCCCTGCTATCGCTGCCTCTATCCGGAGCCGCCACCGGCTGGACTCGTTCCGAATTGCCAGGAGGCCGGCGTCTTAGGAGCCTTGGCTGGGACCATGGGCATTCTTCAAGCGTCGGAAGCGATCAAGGAAATTCTTGGCCTTGGCGAAACCTTGGCCGATCGCCTGCTCATTTACGATGCGCTGGAGATGAAATTCAGAAAAGTCCGTCGTCCCAAAGACCCAGCCTGCCGCCTCTGCGGACCAACACCGACGATCACCGACTTACAAAGCGACTATACCGTCACCTGCGCCATTTAATCGTGTCTGATCTCACCATCCCTCAACGAATCCTCGACGATATGGTGGCCCACGCGAGGGAGCTCGATCCCTATGAGTGTTGCGGGCTCCTGGCCGGAACCAACGGAACCGTCACCCATGTCTATCGGATAAAAAATATTGTGGCAATCGAAGGAGCAGAAAAATTGTCGTCCTTTGACCCGGCAAAGGTTGCGCACTTGGAGCGACTGTCGCCGGCCGAACGGGCCGAGATCGCCTTCGTGATGGACATGCAGGATTTTTCCACTGCGAAGAAGGATATTCGAAACAAAGGGCTCACACTACAAGTAGTCTACCACTCCCATCCCCACGATCCGGCGCGCCCCTCCATCACCGACATCAAGATTGCCACCGACTACGAAGAAATCTGGCCGAAGATCAACCTGCCCATCCCTGCTTATCTGCTCATCTCCCTCATAGAAAAGTCGAAGCCGGACATTCGCCTATACTGGATCAAGGGGGGAAGTGTCACGCCAGCCCACATCACAACATAGCAGGATGCTCAACACGTCGATTTGGTTTCTCTGATTTGTCTCGTTATTTGGTTGAACCACATAGACCGAACAAACCAGATGAACCACACAAACCCTCCTCGGCAATTTCCAGTTTGTTTAGCATTCGCTCGAATGCGATAATGGTTTCCTGATTGTTCCAATAAGCAGGAGTGCTTGATATGTCATACATGCATACGACTCTTCTTGCTGTCTTCTCCAGTTTCTTCCTTGTCTGCCTGATGACATCACCCAGCTCTGCCGAGGAAAAAAGTTTCTACAGCCCCGTCATCAATATCGACAGGGAAAGCAACCGCATCCTGATTTCTACCCATGGAGCCGTATTCTGGATAGACGTCCCGGATACGGCGAAGCCACACATCGAGAAGCTCCCGATCTCGGGCCTAGCGGATTTCGTCGTCGAGATGAGAGAGAATGGACAGGCGCCTCTGCTGAAGACCTGGAAAGTGAAATCTGGAGAGACAAGCTGTATGTACTTCGATGGGAAAACCTGCCGGTAACTTCGCCACTCGTGACTGAAGTGATCAGTAATCAGCTCACAGTCGTCAGCATTTCCATGATATGGCTATGATCGCTCGCCCGCATTGTTCATGACGGTTCGCCGCCCCCTACCATTCCCTCCCGCGTAGCATGGGGGAGGGGGTGCAAGACCGGCATGCACATCGCCACTACACTTCGACAATATCTTGCTTCAAGGATTGCACGAAAGCGACCACTTCGCTCCGCTCCGTCTGCGGAACTTTGAAGGCATCCAGGGTCGCATTGACATGGCCGAAAAAAGCCGTCCAATCACCTTCATTGATCTTCATTCCTTTATGAGACACCTTCATGTCTCGTCCGGTATAGTACGTCGGCCCCCTGAACTCGCGCTGAGAAAATCGATCAGAAGTTGCTTTCGCGCCTAAGGCCATCCTCTCCTCGATGATCCCAGAAACGTTTCAACCGCGAATCCGACATTAAGCGTGGCAACAGATCCTCGGAAACTGCACAGATCGCCTCATAGCCTCCGAGACGTTCATAGAGTGTTTTATTGCTCATTGTATGTTCTCCCTTCAGTGAATAGATGGGCACATCCCCCGAACTGACCAGGCTGTGCCTGTCGCCAGCCAGTTCGACTCAACATTTTTTAACAACTTTATAAAAAAGTCCGAACCGGTGTCGATAGCTACCCCTATGACCTCGTGAGTGACTGTCGCATGAGTTAGCTTTCCCACGAACGATTTTTGTTGGTGTGATCAAACCGGACCGCTCGCCGACCACTATCCATTCCTATACTGTTTGACTACGCGAAGGAGGAACGACGATTGGTGCAAGACACGTCCCTGGGGAAAAATGCTCCTTCCTGATTAGGTCGCCACTCCTTCTTTCTCACGTAGGTGTTTGTCCAGCATAAATGTTCCAAACGGAATGACAGACGCAAGCAGTGCATACAGTGAAAACATGAAAGTCCATCGCTGTTTAATATGGAGTGTGGCTAACAGGCCAACATAGAGGATGAACAAGACTCCGTGTATTGAGCCAACGACTCGCACCACCTCTGGCATCCCCAGGAAGTACTTCATCGGCATCGCGACAAATAACAAGGTGAGAAATGAAACGCCTTCGGCTAACGCTGTCATTCGAAAAGCTCTGATCTGGCTCATATTGACGTTTCTTCCTTTTCCACATCAAATATCAAAGCTGGTGACCTGCCAATCATAGACTCCCGACCTCTGTGAGTGGACGTAGGTGGTATGTAATGAGGATGTTCAAAAAGCCCGTTCAGCGAGGCCGCAGCGAGCGAGGACCGGAGGCGTAACATTTCTCACCCGCCCACCCCGAGCTGCCACGACAGCTCGTTTCCCAAGTGGGGTACGTTGAGGATCTGAGCGAAGTGAAGACGAACCACGGGAGAAGGCGCGTCCTTGGGTCAAGAGGCTGTCTTGGCAGACTCAGGGCGGGCGGGTGAACTAGACGCCGGGGCTGGGTGGGTGAGATGAGTGGATTTTTCAACATCCTCATTCTCCGCTACCAGCCATGTCGTCGATCAGAGGCCGGTTGATATCGGTGCACCCAAAGCAGATGGTATCGAAAAGGACATCGGCATTCGCGACAAAGTTTTTTTCATCGGTTAATTTATCGGCGATGACCTGCGCGTAGCAGGTCTCGCAGAGCATCATCAGCCCACGCGATACGCCTACGGTTTTTCGTCCTGTGCTCCCGGCCATAATGCGCTACACCGCTCCTTTCTGCCTCGCCAACCAAAAGTCTTCTGCTTCGAGATCAACTCCACATATGGCACATTCGTACACCTGCTCACCGGCCGGCAGTTGGATTTCCTTCCGATCGATTCGCCCACGACAGACATGATAAAACCGCCCACGCGCATCATCATTATCTAATGGATCGCTTTCATATATCAGCACCATCGACAGCTCTCCCAAGAAGGTGACCTAGTATACTGGCGGGCAAGATCCATCCGCAACGGCTACCGATCCCGTTCCTTGCGGACTCCCTCGGCACTCTTGAGATTCGAAGCTCTGGCGCTTGAGGCAACAGACCACAACCCTGCAGGATGCTCAAAAAGTTCGCCAGCAAGGCCGAGCCGAAGAAAGCACCGGAGGCGTACCCTCAGGGGTACGTTGAGGATGCTTTCGAGGGGAGAACGCCGCTGGCGGGCTTTTTGAGCATCCTGCCGTTAGACTTGGAATTGGGCGTCGTATAACCGTGCATACACCCCCTCATGCCCGATCAATGTCTCGTGCGTCCCATCTTCGACAACTCGACCGTGGTCTACGACAATGATTCGATCGACGCCATGAATTGTGGAGAGACGATGGGCGATGATGATCGTCGTTCGCCCTTTAGTGAGATCGTCCAGGGCCTCACGAATCTTGACTTCGGTCTCCGTATCGATATTGGACGTCGCCTCATCGAACATGACGATCGGAGGGTCCTTCAGTATCACACGGGCGATTGAGACACGCTGCCGTTGTCCGACGGAAAGTTTGACTCCGCGCTCTCCAATCCAG
Source organism: Nitrospiraceae bacterium (assembly GCA_035607135.1). Classification (GTDB taxonomy): domain Bacteria; phylum Nitrospirota; class Nitrospiria; order Nitrospirales; family Nitrospiraceae; genus Palsa-1315. The sequence goes on along the minus strand of DATNCR010000017.1, from coordinate 2,856 downwards.
GTATCGTAGCCGTTTGGAAGTGCCATGATGAAGTCATGCGCGCGGGCCACCTTCGCCGCCGCCTCAACCTCGTCCTGCCCGGCCAAGAGGTCCCCATACAGAATATTCTCTTTCACCGTACCGTTGAATAAGAACGGCTCTTGTTGGACCAGCCCGATTTGGCTCCGAAGAAAGGTCAAGGGCAGTTCACGGATGTCGTACCCATCGATAGTGACGGCTCCCTGGGTCACATCATAAAACCGCATCAGCAATTTGAGCGTCGTGCTCTTCCCTCCCCCACTTGGCCCGACAAGCGCAATGCGTTCTCCCGCATGGACGGATATCGTGACATCGGTCAAGATCGGCACATCGGCTCGATAATGAAATCCGACGCGATCAAATGCGACTTCTCCTCGTAATCGAGTCACCGGTGTGCGAACGTCCGGACGATCCCTGACCTCCGGAACGAGATCCAGCACTTCAAAGACCCGTTCGCTTGCAGCGAGGGCATGCTGCAGCATGTGGTTGACGGAATGAATCTGATTGATCGGTACATAGAAGAGCGCGAGATACGAGATGAACATGACGAGTTCGCCCACGGAAAGATGGTGCTCCAACACTTCGGCGGTGCCGAACCACAGCACCATGGCCCCGCCGAGACTCCCGATCAGCATCATGCCCGGAGAGTAGTAAGACCAGAGGTACATGGCCTTCAAAGTATCCTGCCTGCACCGATCGCTCTTCCGGTCGAATCGCTCCTGCTCGTAGGGCTGGCGATTGAAACCCATCGTCTCCCGAATTCCTGCCAGCATGTCTTGCAACAAGGCGTTCAGCTCGGCCGCACCCTTCCGAATCGCACGATAATGCCCATGGACACGTTTGGTGAACAGCGCCGCTCCCACCACCAAGAGGGGGATCGGCACGAGCGCTAACAGAGCCAGCTTCCAGCTGAGCATGAACATCATGATCATGATCCCAATCAGTGTCAGCCCGGCTGTAATGATCTCTTCGAGCCCATCGACGAAGATGCGTTGCATGTGCTCGGTATCGTTCAAGACCCGCGACATGACTTCGCCGGTTGGGCGATTCTCGAAAAAACTGATCGATAATCGCTGAAGTGCTGAAAACACCTGCACATGCAGATCATGAACGACTTGCTGCTCCAGCCCATTGTTCAACCGAATCCGCATTGACCCGCAGAGATTTCTCAGCAGATAGGCGGCACAGAGTCCTAGAAATACCCACACCAGGAGCTGAGTCTGACCGGCCTGAATCACGTCATCGATGATGACTTTGATCAGCCATGGCGGAATCAATTCGAATGAAGTCGCCAACCCCGCAAATAGAAAAGTGCCGACCACCATTGAGCGGTGCGGCCTGAGATATTGAAGGACTCGAAGCAGAGTTTTCACAAGCGCAGAATCTTTACGGAGAGTTAGTAGGCTACGGAAAAACTATTTCAGGATACTCAAAATGGCCGTTCAGCAAGGCCGCAGCAAGCGAAGAGGCGAGGCGTACGCTTCGGTACGTTGAGTCTCTGAGCGCGGCGAGAACGCCGCTCGCGGACTTTTTCAGCATCCTGCTAGATGACGGGGATGGGATCCTGTTGCCAATACTTGGTAAATTCTGGGAGTTGCGTGAGTGTCGACATATCCGTCATCCGATCCAAAAACACCTTGCCGATGAGATGATCCATCTCATGTTGAATACAGACGGCATAGAGACCGGTCGCTTCAAAATCCATCGATTTGCCCAGACGATCCAACGCCTGCACCCTCACAACCGACGGCCTCGTGACCTTTCCCCGCAGCCCATCCACACTGAGACAGCCCTCCCAGTTTTCGACTTGCTGCGGACCATAGAAGACAATCTTGGGATTGATGAGCACGGTTTGAGGAAATGCATCTTCCCCTTCTGCTTCACAAGCCATCACAACCAATTGAACCGAGCGCGACACCTGGGGGGCCGCCAAACCGATCCCCGGTTCAGCCAGCATCGTCTCAAGCAGATTATCGATGAGTTGCTGCACCTCATACGTGCGAATGTCGCGGGAGTCAATCGGGGCCGCCATCTGACGCAAGATGGGATTACCAAGCTTTGCAATCTGGAGCCTAGGCATAGATCGTACCTCTAATCATTCCGCCACACACGGTATCAGTAGTCAGTTGGGATGAAGAACCCTCAAAATATAACACAGGATTTTTCATGCTCGCAAGGCATAGCGAAGCTGATTTGTCTCGCTCAACCAAAGAAACTACATAAACCAAATACACGAGAACAGCCACTTGACTAGCGAGTTCGAGCGGGGCGTTTCGGATCCGGCATTTCGAAGTTATCTTTTTGGCTGTTCCACCATTCCGTCCACTCGATTGTCCAGTCTTGCCGGTCTTGCCTGGTCGACGTTTCCCAATCGTGAAACTCCGTTTCATGTCTGGTCAGGATCCAGAGCGACTGCACCGCTGAAAGCGCGACAAAACGTTCCTCATCGGCAATCATCCCGATGAGAACCGGCACCACGGTCTTCTCTCTCACATACCGGGCCTCGAACGCGGCGGCCTTCCGAATCGATGAATTCTGATCTTTCGCCATCACCTCGATCGCGTCCACTGTTTTGGCCGCATCCAGTCGAACGGCCACCCGCAACGCATGTTCGCGCACCCGCGGAATCTCGTTCGGTTCCTTGGCCGTTGCCACAAGGGCCGGAACCGCCGAGGCGGCCTTCAACATCGAAATCGTTTCAATGACGTTATACCGAATGCGCGGCCCTGGCATGGTCAAGCCCTTGACCAGCACCGGCACAGAGGGCTCGCCAAGATGCACAAATTCCCCGATCGCCCAAAACTCTTGTTTGCCTTCCAGTAACGGCAGGAGCGCTTC
>DATNCR010000342.1:0-3421 GCA_035607135.1 Nitrospiraceae bacterium | reverse complement strand
CGTTGCAGCCGAAACTTGACGACCATCGAGTAGGTTTGTCCCGCCATATCGATCGGAGGCGGCTCCCACTGACTACTAATAATAGACTGCACGCGGGCCCAGTAGGGATTCGACCCAGCCGTACCGGAAATCTTCAGAGTCGTCTCAGGAGTCTTGACCGCAGGAATTTTCACTTCCTGCTGGGGCATCGACTTCACGGTTACTTCGCTCGGCTTTACCTCTTTCGGAATATCCAGCTTGACGGCAGGCTGAATCTGCTTGATCTTCTTCAGCTCTTCTTCTAGCTCACGATTCAGATCATCACTGACCGTAGACCGGTGCGGACTCTTTGTAACCGGGTCTTGCGTGACATCCGGAACGCGTGGGATATCGAACGCCTTCGCCGCGTGTTGGGGTTGACCTACCGATTTTGTCGCAGGGCTCAAATCTCCAAACTTCGGTGCATCCGGCGGAAGCTGAAGATCCCGCAGTATATCCCTCCTTCTCTCGCCAATTGGAGGCGCAGCAGAAGGGGTGGGGCTTGGAATGACCGATTTGACTACTGGGGCCGGCTTCGAGTCTGAAACTTTCTTTAATTCGACCGGCTTCACCGGCTCGGTTTGCCTCGCAGGCGTCGGCAAGCTGACCAGCGACACTTCCACAGACGTCAAAGGGCGTTCGCCTTGTTGTGGAAGACGAAGCCCCACCGCCACGAGCAAAACGACCACATGGAGGACAAGCGACAGCACCAGTGTTCGCTTGAGTCGAGAGGACAGTCCGGACCGATCGGCCTCGAACCATAGACTTGAATGGACCGACGCCTGAGACGTCATGACAACCAGCCTCTTCGTGCACGCGATGCGTCAACTTTTTCTCGGTGGGAGACGCGGAATTTGTGGTCCCCCTACGTGCTCGGGCCCGATCGGATCCGTCACCATCCCGATCTTCTCGATCCCGGCTTTCTTCACGCCATCCATGACTTGCACGACGACGCCGTACGGCACATCGCGATCCGCCCTGAGATACAGTGACACATCTGGATGATCCCGCTTCAAGAGCTTCAATTTCTGTTCCAGCTGAGCAACCCCGACTGGATCTTTGTCGAGATACAGTCGTTGATCCTTTTCAATGGTGAGTACCATGCGCATTTCCGGTTTGATCGTATTCGTGGCAGAAGTCGGTAACTTAATGTCCATCCCTCGATACAGCATCGGCGCGGTGACCATGAAAATCACCAAGAGAACGAGGACTACATCGACGAGGGGGATGACGTTGATCTCTGCAAGGAACCGACGGTGACGGGACTCCAGGGTCATCCTTGCACTCCGACCGGAACTGGTTTTGACTTCGCAGGGGTCGAGAGGGATGACATTATTTCAATGGAGACCGAATCCAACCGGAATGCGGTGGTCCGAATCCGAGTGAGGAAGTAGTTATAGGCAATGACTGCGGGAATGGCTGTGAACAGTCCGGCCGCCGTCGCGACCAAGGCCTCTGCAACGCCGGGAGCCACAGCGGAAATACTGGCGGTCCCTTGGGTCCCAATCTCACGAAACGCATCAATGATCCCCATGACGGTCCCGAGCAGTCCGATAAACGGAGTAATGTTTCCCGTGGTGGCCAGAAACGGAAGATAGGTCTCGAGCTGTGAGAGCTGGCGTTGCCCGAGATGGGACGCCGTCCGTTCAATTACATGTCGATCAACCGGCCCTAAGCCGATCCCATCCCTCTCATCAAGTCGTCCAGATCCTACACGATCCATAATTCCTTCGAATACGACCGCGCTGGGACTCCCGTCTATTCGTCGAACTTGCCGACACAGCTCATCGAGATCTCGCGTTTTTGCAAGGAGCGCCAGAAACTGCTTGTCTTCGCGGTCCGCAACTCGAAACGCTCGCCATTTGAAGAAAATAATGGCCCATGAAATAACCGAAAAGATAAACAGGACGAAGAGCACGAGCTTCGACACGACACCGAGCGAACCCACCAGTCCAATCACACCTGTCTGAAACATACGGAAAGGACCTTTCCCGGCTTTAGGAAGTACTCACAATTCTGCCTACAGAGTCTAGCAAACACAGAAGAAAATGGCGGGGCCGACGGGATTTGAACCCGCGACCTCCAGATTGACAATCTGGCGTCCTAACCAGCTGAACGACGGCCCCTTAAAACTCTACGTATTGCGGAAGATGTGGATGACAAGACTATATCTAGTGGCTGGTCCCGTCCAAAGTTTCATTATTTCTGTTCAATGATCTGTCCTGCCCCCGTATACCAGCATTCGCGCTGGTAGGCGGAACAGGGATCGAACCTGTGACCTCTGCCTTGTAAAAGCAGCGCTCTCCCAATTGAGCTATCCGCCTGATTTCTTTAGCAACGTTCGCGGATGCTACCAACTCCACTCGCCCTTGTCAATCGAATCCCGCGCTCTACCTGTATTTTGAGCCGTGGCACACTCCGCTCGTATGGAACGCGTCTCTCCCGTTATGTCTTGCGTTCTCGACGCTGGCCCATCCGAGGAAAGTATCTGTCATGCACCTGCTTGAGGCGTCCCCGATCAATGTGCGTGTAGATCTGTGTCGTCGCGATATTCGTATGTCCAAGCATCACCTGAACAGAGCGAAGATCCGCACCGCCTTCGAGCAGATGTGTCGCAAATGAATGTCGTAGCATGTGAGGCGAAATAACCTGTGTGATTCCCGCCCGCCGTGCACGGCATCGCAGCAACTTCCAAAACGCTTGCCGCGTCAATGGCCCGCCTCGCCTCGACACAAACACATATCGTGAGGCCCGTTTCTTGAGAAGCTGTGGCCGTGCCTCATCCATATACTGTTGCAACAGCTGTCGGGCCTCCTCGCCCATCGGCACAAGACGCTGCTTCGCACCCTTGCCCGTGATCCGGAGATACCCGACATCAAGATTGACGTGTGCCACTTCCGCCATCACCAATTCTGATACGCGAAGCCCCGTCGCATAGAGCAACTCCACCATCGCGCGGTCACGCAAGTCCTCGGGAGTCGGAACCGCCCCCAGTTCCAACAAGGCAATGACCTGTTGTTGCGGCAGCGTTTTGGGCAGTCGAACACCTCGAGATATCGTGGCCAACCCAATGGGAGGACTCTCCTCAATCATCCGTTCCCGCACCAAAAACCGGAGCCATCCACGAATTGCCGAGAGGCAGCGTACAGAAGACGTTCGAGACAACCGTGCCTCGTGCAAGGAACGAAGAAATCCTGTCAACGTCTCCGGTGTCAAAGGCCCGAGCGGTACAATTCCCTTTCGATGTAAGTAGGAATGGAATTTACTCAAGTCGCGGCGGTAGGCATCGACCGTATTGGCAGAGAGACCACCCTCCACCCGAAGATGACTCAAATATCGTTCGGCCAGCGGATCAAGCATCATCTGTGCGATGATAGCCAATCGATCAGATGAACACAACGAA
>DATNCR010000334.1:0-4150 GCA_035607135.1 Nitrospiraceae bacterium | reverse complement strand
TCTTTCATATTCGTGATGGCCGCCTGCCCCTTATAGTGACCGACCTTCCCTCCGCCATCCACGTGGATGACACCGACGCCGGGGATCGTCCCGACGGCATTATTTACCGACTTGTCATTCCCGGTGAGCGGATTGGGGCCGCGCAGCCCGACGAAGACATACTGACCGTCCGGTGCGTTGTCCATGAGATCGGGAGCCGGATCTTTATTTGCATCCGTCACCAACTCGACCGAGCCCACGCTCAGATTCGACACCGTGTCGATGATTTCGACATTGTTCCCGGCCCGATCCACACTCCAGACATAGCGTCCGAGCCCGGCCATCCCATGGGAATCGGCGAATTTATCATCCCGTTGAGTCACCAGCTTGGCCGAGACCGATTTCGGAAGGGTCGACAGCTCGAGGGCGTACACATCGTAGGAAAGAGGTGCGATCGGCCAGCCCCCACCGGAATTGATATACATCGTCTCACCGACCTGAATACCGCCACAGCCAGCGGGGTGGATCTCATTATTGTTAAGCGTGGCGATGACCTTCATCGGAGTGGTGGTGACATCGAATACCAGCAATCCTCCTCCACGCAGCGTGACAAAGGCATAACGGCTGGATGACTCCGTGATCGGGCAAATTGGCGAGGCATCCGGACGCTCTCCACCTTCCAGCGCAGCGAGATTCACCACGTCCTTCTCGGGATCGAAGCTGAATGTATGCTTGGCATAATCGGTCCAGATACGGATGAACTTCTTCTCGGCGATATTCGCCGCAATCGCCATCTTCTGGTCAGGCGTCGGCCAAGCCGCATGGACGTTCTTCCCCATCGACAAGCAAGCCTCCGGTTTTCGCGTCTTCGCATCCATAAATAGCACGTGGCCGCTCAGGAACGAGAGGATCGCATGGTCCTGGTCCTTGTTGAAAAACAGCATATGCGGGCGCCGGACCGGCTTCTTGGTCGCCGCTTCGCAAAATGTGTTGATCTCGCCGGACAGATCGATGGTGACGGTCGGTTTTGCCGCAGCAGGATTCGCCGCAAGCGCCGTTCCGTCATAGATATAGAGAAAGCCGCCGCTTTCTTTCGCCGTATCGGATTGATCCGTCAGCCACACTTCATAGGCGGACGCTGGAGCCACGGCACCAATCGCCACTCCCGCCCCAAGCAGGGCACTCACCGTGATGGAAAAAATATGACGAGTCAGACACTTGCTCGCCGGTTCGGACATTGTCATCTGGGCCTCCTTCAATCGGATTTCACTGATGCACATACTGCGGTGTGTTGATAAGCCATGGCATAACGCGGGTACGTGGAGGCATAGGGTAGAAGGATTGCAAGAAGAGATCAATGACTATTCATCTAGCAGGATGCCGCACTGCTGAATACCTTAGGCTTATTCCTCCAAACAGATTATCGTTGCGTGCGAAGAGGACGCGATGATTGGAAAACACCAGTCCCTGTTTCATGGCCGAACCCTGGACTGTATGTCAGCCAGGGTCGGCCAAGTTCCTCATCGCATCATCAGGCGCCTTCACTTCGGCGATGCACTCATCTTTGTGGCTTCCTTCACTGGCGGTTCGATCTTGATGTTGGGTCCTTGAACCTTTGGCAGCAGCCCTGCACCAGGCTTCTCCAACAACCGCTGGTCATTTTGATTGATCGACAGATTCTGCTTTACATGGACATCGTCAAACTTTGATGCCTGGGCCAGCGAATTCTCTCCTGTGGCATTGGGCTGACCAGGATCATTTGCAAGCGATTGCCCGCTGACGGGATCAACGGCCTTGCCCATGGGATACCCCGGGTGCTTCGGCAACAGAGTCGGGTTGGCCAGGGCGAGAGAGATTGTGAACAACACGATGAAACCGGTGAATAGCACAAGAATCGCCTTCATGACGCACCTCCTTGGTGAGAAGGGGGAAGACCACGACATCCTGCAGATGTGATAGCGGCGGAAGCACAAGAACAGCGCGGAGGGGCGAGGGAACAACAGCGGTGGAAACCGTGACCCGGTGTCATACTACACCTCTGGAACGCATTCTAGCATCGCTCCCCTGTTAAAACAGAGTCAAGTGGGCCGGAATCGGCTCAGAGCACAGGGTGGAACGTATATAAAGGACGCTCGAAACCTGGACGCAAGAACGTGAGACAGAAATCCCCAGAACAGAGGTGACAGGCGGCGCATGTCCTCGCTGCCTAGCAGTCAGATAAGAAATACTGAGCCTGGATCAGTGAAATCACGGTAGGCTGATGCCCAAGGAGTGTCGATGATTTTTTCGGACTGAGCACAACGCGGATGCCGGCAGATCGTGTACCGGAGTAGAAGGCATGACTCGAACTGACTCCTACGGCCTGGGTTGAGACGGCGTACGGATGGCGCTGGCCTGCAAGTCCACATTGAGCAGGACTGCGCTGCCGGGCTCCTTGGGATCGAGTCGGGTCGGCATCCGATCGACCATCAACATATCCAAGGGCACCGCGACGATCTGCGAAGCCTTTTCCGAGCGATTGAAATAGAGCCCGAACCGGACATTCTCTGGCCTCTGACCTGGTGTCAGCTGAGCTGAGGTTTGAGGTATGGCTCCACAAATCCCACCAACATCCCAGTGCCGTCGGCGAGCTTATGGATCTCGAATGCGTTAGACGTGGGTGATATCAGTTCCAACGGGAGATCCGGACTCCGCGTAATGAGGGCCATTCCCAGGAGCTTTGGGGGAACAAACCCAAAACTCTCTGCTCGTGCAACCGAGTAGGGGGTCACCGAACTGGAAAAACCCAGTTCAGACACCCCGTTCTTAGCTCGCAATTGACGCCGTAACTCCGCTTCGCTTCCTGACTTCTCGATGAAGATCACTGCCGGTCCGGTTTTTTGCACGGGGAACAGGTCCGTCTGACCTCCTTGCGCCTCAGTGAGCGAGGACGGGACGAGGCTCATGAAGGTCAAGGTAAGCAGGGAGCCAGCGATGAAGGAGGGAATAGGCCTGGTTCGAGTCAATCATACGGCACTGTCAAACATGGGTGCGAGTCCTCCTGGTAAGGCGATACAGACCAAATCTCTCAGACTGCGTCATCCGGGCAGAGGAGTCATACGAAGAAACCGCCGCATCTCCCAAAACGATGGGTGGGGCTCGTGCAATTCAGGATGTTCCAAGTCAATTTGAACATTATAGAGAGGGGTTTCACCAATTCCGATTTGGGTCACTTGATACCAACAATCGTACTTTTGACCCCAGCGATCCAGATACCGCAGCCGGATATAGCCATGGCTAATCACGGTTGAGCGGATTGGTGCATCCGGACCCAAGACAATGGATGCCACGTGCTTCTGATTCCGTGAACCTCGAGGATAGACTTTCTTGACAGCAAAATTCCCTTCCCACCCACCCATGTGCAGAAGACAATCGTACGCCACACCCCCGCCCAGGTTCTCAAGTTCCGGATAAATGGTGAGGACATTCCCTGAGCTCATCGCGGACATATTGGTCACGCGAAGATCGGGTTGAGCCGCGCGGAATTCCTCCCTGGTACGAGTCACGAATACATACAGATAGAACGAAGCGATAGCCCCGACGATGAGGAGCGAGACCAGGCCAAGTAGCAACAACCAATCCATGCCGGACCGTATATATCAGATCTTGTGCCGAAGCTGAACTGGCGGGAGGCTGGTATTGCAGACGGCAAAAGTCGTCCGGGGCACGTTTTATTTCTCCGAATCGGATCTCGCGGAGCGTAGCGGCGGCGTGTTCTCTTCATCGCCGGAATGGCGCGACCGCGTATACATGATTCTCGCGCCCGGCTTGAACGTGAGGTAATACCATATCCATTCCGACATCACCCGCATTCGGCTTCGGAACGAAACCAGCAGATAGATATGAACTACGCACCAGATCAGCCAGGCGAACAGTCCGGATAGGTGAACCAAACCGAACTGGGCCACGGCATGCGCACGTCCGATGGTCGCCAGTATGCCTCGATCGGCATAGACAAACGGCCGGCGCTGGTCCGGAGCGGTCTCCTCTCGAATAAGCCTCGCGACATAGCGGGCTTGCTGCACCGCGACGGGAGCAAGGCCCTCCAGAGGATTCCCGTTCGGATCGGCACAATGTGCGGAATCCCCGATGACAAAGATCCAGGATTCGCCAGGAATCGTCAGGTCTGCTC
>DATNCR010000310.1:0-12562 GCA_035607135.1 Nitrospiraceae bacterium | reverse complement strand
CGAGATCACCGTCTTTGCTCCTGCCAAAATCAACGTGATTCTGCGCATCCTCGACCGCCGCCCCGACGGATTCCACAATCTCTGGTCAATCATGCAGACCGTGGCTCTTGAGGACGAGGTGTCCATCAAGATATGTGCCGACCGACAGGGTATTCAGTTGAGGTGTGATGCGACGCAGTTGGCGACCGACCACAGTAACCTTGTCTATCGAGCAGCGGCGTTGGTGTTGTCACGAGCTCAGCAATCAATCGGTCTAGACATTGAACTTCGGAAGCGCATTCCGGTGGGAGCTGGCCTCGGCGGCGGGAGCAGTGATGCCGCCGCCACCATTGTAGGGTTGAACCAGGTATTACGGCTGGAGTGGTCTCCGAAGCAGATGGCGGATATCGGGCAATCACTCGGCAGCGATGTGCCATTTTTTCTCTTTGCCCCCTTAGCCTGTGTGATCGATCGAGGAGAAACCGTTCGGCCGGTCGTTATTGATGGGGCCAGGTGGGTCGTGCTTGTGAACCCGGGGTTTGGGGTCGATACGAAGTGGGCGTATCAAGAATTAGCCGCTACCAGGCCTGCTGTGACGCCGCTTTCGCTGGTCCAGCGAGAGCTTGACCGGCAATCACGGATGACGTGGGCTCAACTGATTGCTGCGGGAGAGAACGATTTCGAGGTGCCGGTCTTCGCTGCACATGGAAAGCTTCGGGAGATTAAACGGAGTCTGCAGGCTTACGGAGCAGAGATCGCGCTACTGTCCGGAAGTGGAGCGACGGTGTTCGGGATATTCCCGGACGAGGCGCGCGCCCGTCTAGCCCAGGCCCAGTTTGCGAGAGAAAATCTCATGAAGGTGTTTGTGGTTCCCACCTGTTCAGGCCCGCTGGCTTGGCGAGAAGAACAACCAAGGTAAGCCGTGGCTCGGTTGACAACTCCCCGCCTATTCCGTTACAGTTTGACCCCTTAGTTGGCTTCCTCAACAGCGCGCAGTAAATGTAGGTAGGCGGGTCATGAGTACGCCCACCGACGCCCGCCGTCGAGACGAACCCTATACGAAATCAGAATGTGATGCAGTCGCATCCAGGAATCCTCTGAGGAATCGATGAGCGGAGAGTTGAAGATATTCTCTGGCAACGCGAATCCGGCGCTGGCCCATGAGATTTGTGCCTACCTTGGGACCAAGCTCGGCGAGGCCACGGTCGGATCATTCAGTGACGGAGAAATTCGTGTCAAGATAGAGGAAAATGTTCGTGGTGGCGATATATTTGTCGTGCAGTCCAGTTGCCAGCCGGTCAACGACTCTCTGATGGAGTTGTTGATCATTATCGATGCGCTCAAACGGTCCTCGGCGAATCGTATCACGGCGGTCATCCCGTATTTCGGCTATGCTCGCCAGGATCGTAAAGATCAGCCGCGCGTGCCGATTTCGGCGAAGCTTGTGGCCGATCTTATCAGTACAGCTGGTACCGACCGGGTGCTGACGATGGACCTCCACGCGGGGCAGATCCAGGGGTTCTTCAATGTGCCGGTGGACCATCTTTACGCACTGCCTGTGTTGTTGGACTACATAACTAAAAAGAAGGTAAGCGACTTGGTGGTGGTCTCGCCAGACGCCGGGGGAGTCGAGCGGGCTCGTGCGTTCGCGAAGCGGCTCGAAGCCAGTTTGGCGATTATCGACAAGCGGCGTGAGGGACCGAATCAGACCGCGATTATGAACATCATCGGTGACGTCGCCGGGAAGAGCGCGCTCTTGCTGGATGACATGATCGATACGGCTGGGACCATTGTGAAGGGGGCGCAGGCCTGTATGGATCGTGGAGCTCGCGAAGTGTGGACCGCGTGTACCCACGCGGTACTCACTGGACCGGCGTTGGATCGGATCCAACAATCCTGTCTGAAGCAGGTGATCGTCACCAATTCGATTCCATTACGGGGCAAAGAGTTGATTTGCCCGAAGTTACACCAATTATCGGTTGCCCCACTGTTAGGTGAGGCGATCCGACGAATCCATGAAGATGAGTCGGTAAGTTCATTATTTGCCTAATTTGAATCCGAGATATCTGAAGACCAGGGAGAAGGGGGCGGAGGCGTATCATGAAGTTTGAACTTGCAGTGTCAGTGAGAGAGAAAACAGGAAAGGGTGCGGCGCGCCAGCTTCGGCGGGAGGGCAAGGTTCCAGGCGTGTTGTATGGGCAGGGAGAATGCCTGCTCTTGACGATTGAACCCGATAGCCTGATCAAGATTTTGAAGGCACAGGCGGGGGGGGCCGCCCTCGTGTCGCTCACCCTTAGTGGTGCGAAGTCCAAACCAAACCGGACGGCGCTCCTGCGCGATTTCCAGGTTGATCCGGTCGAAGGGAATGTGCTGCATGCGGATCTGTTCGAAATATCGATGAACAAGCCAATCCGCGTGAAGGTGCCACTGCACCTGACCGGCGGCATGCCTGCCGGGGTCAAAGAAGGCGGCATTCTTCACCACAACATGAGAGAGCTGCATATCGAGTGTTTACCGGCGGTGTTGCCGGATTTCATCGAAGTCGATGCCTCCGGGCTCGCCATTGCGCAAGGGCTTCATCTGAAGGACTTGGCTGTGCGCGAAGGGATTCGCTATCTCGATGATCCTGAACAGATGGTCGTCAGTGTTGCGGCGCCAATGACGGAAGCCAAGCTCGAATCGCTCCTCGCGAGCGGCGCAGCTGCACCGGATGCTGCGAAGGAGCCCGAAGTGGCCACGAAGGGCAAAGTGGCGGGTGAAGTTCCTGAGGGTGGTGAAGCCGCGAAACCTGGGACGGCTGCTGTGGCTGCTGATGCAAAAGGCGGCGAGAAGAAAGGCGCTCCAGCGCCAAAAGCTGAGAAGAAAGAAGCTGAAAAGAAGAAGTAACCTTGCACCTCATCGTTGGGCTGGGCAATCCGGGTACTGCCTATGCCCAAACCCGCCACAATGTCGGCATGTGGGTCATCGAGCAGGCTGCGGCTCGGTGGTCCATCCGTCTCGCCAAGCGCGGCGTGGCTCATCGTGGGACGGGTCGGCTTGGGTCAGAATTCCTCGAACTCGCCGGCACCCTCGACTGGATGAACATCACTGGTCCTCCGCTCAAAGGCCTTCTGCGTGAGTGTTCGCTGACCGCCGACGACCTGATTCTTGTCCATGACGATCTTGATCTTGATCTGGGGCGCCTCCGGATTAAACAAGTTGGTGGACATGGGGGCCACAACGGAATCAAGTCGGTCATTGAGGCGATCGGCACGCCACAGTTTGTACGGATTAAGATAGGGATTGGCCGACCGGCTCCACGTCAGGATTCAGCGGACTATGTGTTGCAGCCATTTACAAGAGAAGAGATCGAGGTACTGAATCCCTGTCTCGATCGCGCTGTCGATGCATTGGAATGTCTCATCCACCGGGGGACAGCCGTGGCAATGAATCAGTTTAATGTGCGAGAGAAAGTGGGAGGCGAGGAAGAGGGGGAGCCAGGTTGACCTGCTGCTCGCGCAACGCGCGGCCTACCGGGAAGCGAGGCGTCTCGGCGCCGCGAGGGTGGGCGGGTGAGAACGAGGGCAGGCCCTCGTTGGACGCGCGCATCGTAGGTCAACCTGGCTTCCCTTACTCGCTAGGTTGAAGGGGGAGAAGAAGTGGGACTCTGTTGCGGCATGATCGGACTCCCGAACGTGGGGAAGACCACCGTCTTCAATGCGCTCACGGGGAGCGGGGCGTTGGCAGCCAACTATCCCTTCGCAACCGTCGATCCCAACACCGGCATCGCCCTGGTGCCGGATTCGCGACTCAGTGTCCTCACCGATCTCTTCAAGTCAAAGAAAACGACCTATAGCACGCTGGAGGTCCGCGATATTGCGGGGCTGGTCGAAGGGGCGAGCAAGGGTGAAGGTCTCGGCAATCAGTTTCTTGGACACATCCGTGAAGTCGATGCGCTCCTCCATATTGTCCGCTGTTTTCAAGGAACGGATGTCGTGCATGTCAGCGGAGGCGTGAACCCTCTCCGTGACATCGGTGTCATCGAAACCGAATTGCTCTTGGCCGATCTCGACACGCTTGATCGGCGAAAGCAAAAGACGGAAAAGAAAGTCCGAGCCGGCGATAAGAAGGCCGCGTTTGAGTTGACGTTTATCGACAAACTGATCGGATTGCTCGACAAGGGCGAATGGCTGGGGAATTTGACGTACACTCCCGAAGAGCGGATCGTGCTCGATGAATGTCAATTGCTGGCTGCGAAGCCGGTGCTCTTCGTGGCGAATGTGTCTGAACAGGCTGGCGCCGACGAGGCGATGGTGAAGTCGGTTCGTGAGTTCGCCGAGAAACGTGGTGCACGGGTGGTGACGATCTGTGGCCAACTTGAAGCGGAGCTTTCCACGCTCCCCGAGAGTGAACGAGTGGATTTCCTTAAAGAGATGGGGCTCATGGAATCGGGCCTTGTACGGTTGACCCGTGAAGCCTACACGTTACTGGACATCATCACCTTCTTCACGGCCGGAGAAATCGAATCACGAGCCTGGCCGATTCCGAAGGGTATGAAGGCCCCCCAAGCTGCGGGCAAGATCCACTCCGACATGGAACGAGGATTCATCCGCGCCGAACTCTATCACTACAATGATCTGCTGGCTTGTGGGTCAGAAGCGAAGGTGAAGGAAAAGGGGCTGTTCCGGCTTGAAGGCAAGGATTACGTCATCAAGGAAGCGGATATCGTCTATTTCCGCTTCAACGTGTAGCAGGCTGCTGAAAAAGGCGGCTCACTGCGTTCTCGGTCGCCCGTTTCCTTTCGACGTACCACAAGGGTACGCCTCAGTCTCCGCGCTCCCTGCGGCCTTGTTACCCCCCCCTTTGAGCAGCCTGACTGAAGTGACCTGCATCATCCGCCATCATGAGATGATTGCTGATGGACGGCCCAGCCTGGTAGAGCTGCCTTCGGAAATGAGGGGAAAACGAACTCAGGTACACCTGTCCCATGCCGCATGGAATCTCAATAAATTGACAGTTTCTCTGTGGCTGTGATACCGTCCACCCTTCTTTAAGCCTCATATAGAGGCGCCTACACCTCGCTCCCAACTGGATTGGGGGCCTTTGTCCAGGAGGATTGCTGCATGGAGCTCTACGAGTCCCTGTTCATTATTCGTTCGTCTGTCTCCGACCAGGAGACTGCTGCCTTGATCGAAAAGATGAAGGCGGTGGCAGAGAAGACCGGCGCGCAGTTCATCAAATCAGAAAATTGGGGTAAGAAGAAGCTCGCCTACGAGGTGAAGCGTGAGCGGAAGGGCACGTACGTGTACTTCTACTTCAGGGCGCCTAACGTCACGGTTGGTGAACTCGAACGATCCTATCGGCTGGAAGATTCCATCATCAAGTTCTTGACCGTCCATCTCAAAAAAGAATTGGTGCCGCCACGGCCGCTGGAGACATCATCAGAGGAGTTTGCCGGTGGCCGGATTTAATAAAGTCGTTCTCCTGGGGAACCTCACGCGGAATCCTGAACTGCGATATACGCCGAACGGAACGCCGGTGGCCAGTTTGGGCCTCGCGGTCAGCCGGCGATATAAGCAGGGTGATGAATTAAAAGAAGAAGTCTGTTTTGTCGACATTGTCGTCTTCGGCAAGCAGGCGGAACATTGCGGACAATACCTGAGTAAGGGGAATGGGATTATCGTCGATGGTCGGCTACAGCAGCGCCGGTGGGAAACAGAGGACGGCCAAAAGCGCAGCAAGCACGAGGTGGTTGCCCAAACGGTGACCTTCATGCCGAAACGCCAGGATAGCGGCGGTGGCGGAATTGAGGCGCCGGTGCATGATGATGCCGGGTACGAACCTGAAGAGCATGTCTAAACAGAGAGGGAGACGGTGATGGAGCGTGAACAAGGCGGAGATCGAGAGGGCGGCGGCCGGTTTTTTCAACGCAGACGGCCGTGCAGGTTTTGTATTGATCAAGGATCGATCGATTTTAAAGATGTCGGGCTACTGAGGAACTTTTTAACCGAGCGGGGTCGGATTGTTCCGCGCCGCATCTCCGGCAATTGTATGAGGCACCAGCGCGAATTGACGGCTGCCGTCAAACGTGCTCGTCACATTGCTCTCATCAGCTTTGCGGAAGAGCGATAACCGGTCACGTTGGGGATAGGAATGCAGGTAGGTGCCGCGATGGAATTGCTCAGGCCGCTGTTGGCTGACATCACTGCCGATGGGCTTTCGCTGGTCGGAGAAGCGACAGCTGAAGAACTTGACCTGACCGAAGATGATGCCGTCGTCGTCGGTCCACTGGCTGTCAGTCTGGAGTTGACCAATGTCGAAGGGCTGGTTGCCGTGACCGGTGTATTGGAAGGGATGATTGTTCGCGAATGTGTACGATGTCTCAAAGAGTATGAGGATCCGCTGGCGTTTTCTGTGCGGGCGGCCTTTATTCCGGAACCCAAATCGGCGCCGCGTCATCCGAAGCGAGTCGATTTGAGAAAAGCCCATACCAAGATCGTGGAGGTCGAACAAGAAGAGGAGCCCGACGATCAGTACCAATATCAGGGCAATCAGTTGGAACTGGCTCCCATGTTGCGTGAGCACGTGATCCTCTCCGCGCCGATGCAGCCACTGTGCAGTGACGATTGTTTGGGACTTTGCGCACGATGTGGGAAAAACTTGAATGAGGGGCCCTGTCAGTGTGCCGAAGAGCGACCGATCCCGACAGTTCGGGTCGTCCAGGTCACGAACCGCAAAACTGGTGGATCTTCAACACCATAACGTGACCACGTGCTATCAAAAGTGAGAAGGAGTTGCCATGCCGAATCCGAAACATAAACATTCACGGGCACGACGCGATAAGCGGCGCACACAAAAGTTGCGTATCACTCCGCCGGGTATGTCCGTCTGTCCACAGTGCCACGAAATCAAGCTGCCGCATTACACCTGCTTAAATTGCGGAACATATAAGGGCAAGGCGGTCATCCAGGTCGAAGAGTCCTAGTTAGGTTTGTGGTTGAGCCGTTGGGCCCCACCCGCAGGCCTCATGCCCCAAATGAGTCACAACGGGACGGTGCTTGTTTCCCTGTTGCGTCGATCCTGTCACTGCTCTAAACTCCTGCCGCATGTCGTGTGGTGACGGCTGCTCGTCTTTCGTGACCACGTGGCACGTCATCATTCGAGAAGCACTCAGCCCGCTATGAAGATTGCGCTTGATGCCATGGGCAGTGACCATGGACCGGCCCCGGCCATCGAAGGGGCGCTCCAGGCTGCCCAGGAATGTGACGTTGAGGTGCTGCTGGTCGGTGACGAGTCCGTTCTCACCGCCGAATGTCGTCGTCTCGGGTGCAGGGACTCCCGCGTGTCTATTCGGCATGCCTCGCAGGTTGTTGCGATGCATGAGTCACCGGCTACCGTAGCCCGCAAGAAGCGGGATTCCTCTATCTGGATTGCCACGGAGTTGGTCAAGAGCGGTGAGGCGAGTGCCGTGGTCAGTCCCGGTAACACCGGCGCCAGCATGGTGGCATCCTTCTTCCTGCTCGGCTTGACGAAGGGTGTCGAGCGTCCGGCGATCGCGACAAGCCTGCCTACTCTGACCGGTACAGCGATCATGCTTGATGTCGGGGCGAATGTGGACTGTACGGCTCAACACCTGGCTCAATTTGCCATCATGGGGAACGAGTATGGCAAGTATCTGTTTGGGAAGCCCAACCCACGTGTCGGACTGTTGAGTATCGGAGAAGAGGACAGCAAAGGGAATGAGGTGACGAAGGAGGCATTCAAGCTCCTCAAAGCGAGTTCGCTCAACTTCATCGGCAATATCGAGGGCCGCGATGTGTACAGCGGGGGCGCTGATGTGGTGGTCTGCGACGGCTTTATCGGGAACGTCGCGCTGAAGATCTCTGAGGGCGTGGCCGATACGATTAAGAAGTTGCTCCTCAAGGAAATCTCCGGGTCCTTCTTCGGTCGCTTGGCTTATCCCCTCATTGCCAAGCCGCTTCTGAACTTGAAGAAACGAATCGATTATGCGGAATTCGGCGGGGCACCGCTTCTGGGCGTCAACGGTATTACCATGATCTGCCATGGTCGTTCGTCCGCCAAGGCGATCAAGAATGCCATCCGCCGCGCGAAGGGATTGGCAGAGCATCGTGTCGATGAACTGATTCAACGCGATATTGAAGAGAGCCTCGCACAATCCAAGCCCACCGAGGATTCACAGGTATGAGAGCTCGCATCGCAGGGACCGGATCGTATGTGCCGGCTCCGGTGTTGACCAATGCCGATCTCGAACGAATGGTGGCCACGTCGGATGAATGGATCGTCGAACGGACCGGCATCCGCGAGCGCCATGTGGCCGGTCCCGGCGAAGCCTGTTCTGACCTGGCGGTGAAGGCGGCGGAACAGGCCCTGGCGGCCGCGGGAGTCAGTGCGGCCGATCTCGACCTGATTCTATTGGCCACCTGCACCGGTGATTATCCGCTTCCTGCCACGGCCTGTCTGATTCAACATCAGTTAGGGGCAACGCGTGCGGCGGCCTGTGATGTGTCGGCCGCCTGTTGTGGGTTCGTCTATGCGTTATCGGTGGCGGATGCCTATGTGAAAACCGGCATGCGACATGTGTTGATTGTCGGGTCGGAGGTGATGTCAGCGATTACCGACTGGACCGATCGCAACACCTGTATATTGTTCGGCGATGGGGCTGGAGCCGCGGTTATCAGCGCGAGCGAGAACGACCGGGGCATCCTGTCCACACATCTTCGTTCCGATGGCGCCCTCTGCGAATTGATTGCGGTTCCAGGAGGAGGATCGCGCATGCCGCCCTCTGAAAAAGTCGTGGCGGAACGGATGCAGTACATCAAGATGAAGGGGAACGAGACCTTTAAGGTGGCGGTCCGAACGTTAGAAGAAATCGCGCGCGAGACCTTGGCTGCGAATCATCTCTGCGTCGAAGACATCGATCTCTATGTGCCGCACCAAGCGAATGTGCGTATTCTCAAGGCGGTGGCTGAGCGTCTTGGACTCCCGCCTGAGAAAGTGATGCTGAATCTTGATCGGTATGGGAATACGTCAGCCGCCTCGATTCCTATTGCCTTGGATGAAGCGGTACGCCAGGGGCGAATTAAAGAGGGCGGTCTGGTGATGTTAGGGGCGTTCGGCGCTGGATTGACGTGGGCTTCTGCTCTCATTCGATGGTGATGGGGATGGCTGAAGCAGGCCTCAGACCCCCCGCCATTCCTTGTTCCACCAAACAATTTTTCCCGTTGACATTCAAGGGAGATTCGACGATATCTAACCCCACGGAGACAGCTTGATACGCCCTCTCCAGCTTCGAATAGTCCAATAATGCGCGTAACCAGTAGCCTCGTGCAATCGTTCCGGTATTATGGCAACTCTCCAATCAGTAAGGTTCTCCAATGTTGGGTTTGTCTTCCCTGGGCAGGGGTCTCAGTCAGTCGGGATGGGAAGAGCATTGGTGGAGGCCCATCCGAACATTAGGAGTCTCTACGAAGAGGCCTCGTCGGTGCTAGGATATGACATTGCTGCGCTGTGTTTTGACGGACCAGCGGAACGATTGAACCTTACGGAATATACTCAGCCGGCATTGTTGGTGAGTAGTATCGCGGCGCTCCATACCTTTGAGCCATTGGGTGTTTCACCGATCGCGGTCGCGGGTCATAGTCTGGGTGAATATTCGGCTCTTGTCGCCGCGGGTGGAGTGACCTATCGTGAGGCAGTGGCGATTGTGCAGAAGCGGGGTCGCTATATGGCTGAAGCGGTGCCATCTGGAACTGGGCTTGTCGCTGCGCTTCTCGGTCTCGCGGTTGACGTGGTGAAAGAGGTATGTCGGGAGGCTTCCTCTGTGGGGGTCGTCGCTGCGGCGAACTTTAATTCACCTGGCCAGATTGTCATTGCCGGGGATAAGGCTGCCGTGGAACGGGCGATAGAGCTGGCAAAGGCCAAGGGATGTAAGAAGGCGATTCCTCTTCCCGTGAGTGTGCCGGTTCATACGCCTCTGATGCAGAAGGCAGCCGATCGACTGGCCGGAGATTTAGCCGCGATCACTTGGTCCGATCTCAAGATGCCATTGGTGAATAATGCTGAAGCCAGGCCGATCACCAAGGCCGGTGAGATTCAGGCGTCATTGGTACGACAACTTCCTTCGTCGGTGCTCTGGGAAGATTCGGTAAAGGCGATGGCTGCGATGGGTGTGATGACATTTGTCGAGGTCGGGCCGGGAACGGTGTTGAGCGGCTTGATTAAACGGATTGTGCCGGATGCGGTGACTCTGAATGTCAATGACCCGAAGTCGCTTGAGGCGACTCGCATTGCATTCAGTGTGTAAAGGAATCTGATGGGCGAACGGATGTCACTGCATGGTAAGGTGGCGATTGTCACAGGGTCGGCGCAAGGGATCGGTCGAGCGATAGCCGAATCGTTGGCTCAAGCGGGGGCGGACATTGTGGTTGCCGATCTTGATCCGGCCCGATCGAAGGACACGGTTGCGGCAGTGGAGCAGTTGGGGCGTAAGGCGCTGAACGTCAAAGTCAATGTGGCGGATGGCCATGACACCAAAGCCATGGTCGACCAGGTACTCAAGGAATGGGGGAAGGTCGATATTCTGGTGAACAATGCTGGGATTACGCGTGATGGGTTGTTGTTGCGGATGAAAGAGGAAGACTGGAGCCTGGTGTTACAAGTCAATTTGAATGGGACGTTCAACTGCACGAAGGCGGTCTTGCTCCCAATGACCAGGCAGCGGTATGGTCGTATTGTCAACATTGCGTCGATTGTCGGGGTGATGGGCAATGTAGGCCAGGCCAATTACGCTGCATCGAAAGCGGCGGTGATCGGATTGACCAAGACCGTTGCGCGGGAATATGCGAGCCGTTCGGTGACGGTGAACGCGGTCGCGCCAGGATTCATCGATACCGCTATGACACAGGGGTTGTCGACAGAGGTGAAAGACGCGCTCCAAAAACAAATTCCGTTGGGACGGTTGGGCACACCGGCCGATATTGCGGCGGCGGTGCATTTTCTCGTGTCGGACGAGGCCGCCTATATCACCGGGCATGTGTTGCACGTGAATGGGGGAATGTTGATGTCCTAACGGATGGAGGGGTAGATTATTGTACGATGCTGTGGCTGGCAGGCTTGCAGCGATAAGGAGGGTCTAGGATGGGGAAGGAGGCAGGAAAATCAATGGGCACGGTGGATGAACGAGTGAAGAAAATAATTGGAGAGCAACTGGGAGTCGAAGAAGATGAGGTCACGCCGGAAGCCAGCTTTGTGGAAGACCTTGGCGCTGACTCGCTTGACACGGTTGAACTGGTGATGGCCTTAGAAGAAGAATTCGGCATCGAGATTCCCGACGAAGACGCGGAGAAGATTCTGACGGTCGGGAAAGCGTTGGACTATATTAAGGAAAAGGCCTAGCAGTCATCGACGTTATGAGTGTTCGTTCGACCAGACGGATTGTCGTGACTGGCCTGGGGGTGATCACGCCTCTGGGGACGGGTGTCGACAAGACGTGGAAGGCCATCTGTGCCGGCGAATCCGGCATCGGTCGAATCACGAAGTTTGACCCTGCAGCTTACGATGCCCAAATCGCCGGTGAAGTCAAAGATTTTGACCCCGCCCAGTTCATCGAAAAAAAAGAAATCAAAAAGATGGATACGTTCATCCATTATGCCGTGGGCGCTGCCCAGATGGCGGTGGATGATGCAGGGTTCAGCGTCGCGCCGGAAGAGGCGACGAAAGTCGGTGTGTATATCGGGTCGGGCATCGGAGGGCTTGGATCCATCGAGCACTACCATAAGATTCTCCAGGAAAAGGGCCCGGGGCGTGTGTCGCCGTTTTTTATTCCGATGACCATTATTAACCTGGCCTCCGGACAGGTTGCGATCAGATTGGGAGCCAAGGGGCCGAACTCCTGTGCGGTGACAGCCTGTGCGACAGGCAATCACTGTATCGGCGACGCGTTTCGACTGATTCAATCCGGTGATGCCGATGTCATGATCGCGGGTGGGGCGGAAGCGGCCATTACGCCGTTGGGGGTTGCAGGGTTTGCAGCGTCGAAAGCCTTGTCGTTTCGCAACGATGACCCGACGAAAGCAAGCCGACCGTTCGACAAGGATCGCGATGGGTTCGTACTTGGCGAAGGTGCCGGAGTCATCGTCCTGGAGGAACTGGAACATGCACGCCGACGAGGGGTTCGGATCTATGCCGAACTCATCGGTTACGGCATGAACAGCGACGCCTACCATATCACCGCCCCGTCAGAAGATGGTGAAGGTGCGGTCCGGTGTATGGAATTGGCTCTCAAGGATGCAGGTATCGGCAAGGACCAGGTTGGGTACATCAATGCGCATGGAACGTCGACGATGGCAGATGCCACTGAGACCAAAGCCATCAAGCAGGTATTCGGTGAGCGAGCCTTCCGCATTCCGGTCAGTTCGACCAAGTCGATGACCGGCCATTTACTTGGGGCGGCCGGTGGGATTGAGGCAGTGTTTAGCGTTCTGGCGCTTCACCACGGGATACTACCCCCGACAATCAATCTGGATCATCCGGATCCTGCGTGCGATCTGGACTACATTCCGCACAGGGCCAGGCCTGTTGCAGT
>DATNCR010000295.1:0-4660 GCA_035607135.1 Nitrospiraceae bacterium | reverse complement strand
AGGTTGCTTGACAGTTCCATTCCCGCATCAGTAAGATTCTATCCCTCCAACCAGTGTGGGTGAGCGGGAATAGCTCAGTGGTAGAGCATCGCCTTGCCAAGGCGAGGGTCGCGGGTTCAAATCCCGTTTCCCGCTCCAGTTGAAACAGCTTCTGCCGTCTCCAGACCCCACGTTTTAGTCCTGCTCACATCGCTTGGTGACACCCGGCTAGGACTGGATCGGTGCACCAAGGAGACTTCATGAACCACTATTAGAGTTTCTTCATGATCCCTTCATTGTCTGTTCATGCCCTGTCCTTATTACAATAGAAATTGTTGTTGCACTCTGAATCAGTCTCGCGCATGTGAATGCGACCATTCCGTTGGTCCCCAGAATGATGAGCGCGACTAAGCATAGAGATGGCTGGCTGGCGATGAGCTCCCTAGGAGAGGTTCATCGAGCGAGGCCATAATTTCTATTTAATTTCTATTTATGGAGAATAGCCATGAAGAATCTACAGGGGCTGCCGGCACCTCCACTGATGGGGGCCAGAGTGACCAATCAAGCAGGAGATGTCATAATAGTGCCGGTGAAGCGATCCGATCCCTTAAACTGAGATCGTCGCTCTTGCAGGTTGACCAGGAGAGTGGAGCAAGGGGATCCATGCGAATATTGCTGGTTGAAGACGATCTGGATCTCGCGCAGTTTATCCGCAAGGGGCTGAAGGAAGAACGGTATGCGGTGGACTTCACAGCCGATGGCGAAGAAGGACTACAGTTGGCCTTGATGAATCCGTATGATCTTTTGATCCTCGACATCATGTTACCCAAGCTGGATGGACTTGCGCTCTGCCAGCGTGTTCGGGCAAAGGGGAATGTGACCCCCGTGCTGCTGTTGACTGCGCAGAATACCGTGGAGACCAAGATATCGGGTTTCGATACCGGCGCTGACCAATTTCTGCCGAAGCCCTTCGCCTTTTCAGAATTGCTGGCTCGAATCCGCGCCCTGTTGCGCCGAGGAGGCCCAAAACCACTGACTCAGATGACAGCAGCAGATCTCAAGCTGGATCAGATGTCACGTCGCGTCTGGCGAGCGGGGCAAGAGATCAGCCTGACCAATAAAGAGTATGCTCTGCTTGAATTCCTCCTGCGTAACAAGAATCGGGTATTGACCAGGACCGCGATCATCGAGCATGTGTGGGACATCAGTTATGATCCCATAACGAACATCGTGGATGCGCATATCAGGGCGCTGCGCGCGAAGATTGACCGAGATTTTTCACCCCATTTGATCACCACGGTGCGCGGCGCCGGCTATATGCTGGAAGAGCCGGAACCGGTCGCATGAAGTCCCTGGGTCATGTCATCAGCACGACTGCCGTCATCCTGATGGCAGGACTCCTCCTTGCGTTCTCCATCCTCATCTACATCGGGGGAGAGGTGTTATTGCGCCGTTATGTGGATGGCCGACTCTTAGCGTTGGCGGAGACGGTCGCCAAGATCGTTGAGCAACACCCTAACATCATCGAAGATTCCGAGGAGGGGCGTAGACTTGTTGCTCCCGAGATGATGCAAGGCGCAGACGCGCGGCGGGAATTTCAGGATGTCACCCATTCCATTCGAATCTTCTCGCCCGAAGGTCGACTCCTCTGGAAAGTCTCGGATATGGTGTCACAACGGTCGATTCCCGATAATTTGTTAGAGCAGGTTCGCCTAGGGAATACGGTATTTGAATTTGCGCAGTCGCCTGATGGCACGACTGTTCGACATCTATTCATTTCCATTCCCCGATATGGTCAGGTGCGATACATATTGCAGACCGAATCATCTCTGCGCCGTTACAGGGAGACACTCATCGGTCTTGTGATCCTCCTGACCATTGGATCAGGCACTATGCTTGCCGCCGCCTGGATAGGCAGTAGATGGCTGGCCCAAAAAGTATTGAGGCCGATCGCGATGTTGAGTGCCGGCGCCGAAACGATCTCCGGATCAGAATTGGATAAACGACTTACTCTGGAATCTCCCTATCAGGAGTTGCTGCAACTGGCCCAAGCGTTTAACTCCGTGATGGAACGGTTTCAACGCAACGTTGAAAGCCAACGACGATTCATCGATCATGCCGCCCACGAGTTGCGAACCCCCTTGACCATCATGCAGGGGAATCTGGAGGTCGCGCTCCTCAAAGCCAGGACCCCTGAGGAATATCGCGAAGTGATCATCAACAATCTTGAGCAAGTGGGACGACTCATTGCCCTGAAACGGTCCCTGTTGACGCTCGCGAACTTGTCCAGCGACAAGCCGCCCGTTCTCCTCCTACCCCTAGCCCTCGAGCCGCTGATTCACGATGTCGTGGCTGAATTGACCATTCTGTTCGATGAGCGTCGAATCACATTGTCGTTTGAGTCTCAACCGGTCCCGCCCATCCTCGGAGACGCCCAGTGGCTCAAGCAAGCACTGATCAATTTGCTCGACAACGCGCTTCGCTATACGCCGTCAGGAGGAGCTGTGACCGTCCGCCTGCAGGCTCTTGGAGGAGGGGTCGTTCTGGCTGTCGAGGACACGGGCCATGGAATCGAGCCGGAACATTTTCCCCATCTCTTCGAAAGATTTTATCGAACCGATTGGGCCAGAGCGAAGGATTCCGGCGGAACCGGACTCGGGCTGCCCATCGTAAAGGAAATCGCGGAAGCCCATGGTGGATCGGTTTCGGTCACAAGCCAGGTGAACAAGGGTTCGACCTTTACACTGCGTCTGCCTGCCAATACTCACCAGACAACTCCCACGCTGCCGATTCTCTGAGTCGGCCACACCATTCGAATTCGGGTTGTGTGGAACAAAGAATGTACAGGGGGGATGCTGCTGAAGCGGCAGTGGTGCTCTTCCTGATTTGCCGGGCAGGCCACTTGTTCAGATGGAAAACTTAGTCATATACCATGTCCAGCCTGGAAATAATTTTCGACACAATCGACTGGACCAATCTCTGAATCTGAACTTCTATCTTCATCTCCCCGGAGCCTACTTCGTTGGTTGTAGGTGTTTAATTGACACTGCGTGGTCCACGAATCCACTTTTGTAAGGCCTCGATGACTCAGTGGTCTGGACTTGGACCTTGTCGCCGGCCTTGATGGTACTGTCCAAGACAGTGGTCTTGTCCGCATGTAGTCGGATTTCTTTACCGGCCATATTCTTCACCACGTAAAATTCTCCGTCGATCTTCAGCAGGTCCCCTTCGATCGTCTTCAGGATGGGTGACTCGGTCAGATCTGCAGCATATGAGAAAGAGACCACCGCGACACCGACAACCATCGCGAACATGAGCTGAACAATGAGCTTTTTCATGAGGGAATCTCCTTGTAATGATGATGTCGCGTGTGTCTGCTTCGCAGCATCTCTAGCCACCTTGCCACGGATCATCATCTCCTCCTGTGTCGGTTCGACATGGATCTCAGTCCCCTTGACCCAGGCACCGGCGAACAGAGCAATTTGTACTTCGACCTCAGCCATGAGTCATTGATCGGTTTCTTCTCGTCGACCTTGCCCAGCGTGTTCGCCGAGCCGGTGATAAATCTCCCATTCCGTTACGGGTTTTCGATGCCCATGCCAAGCCCGATCCAGGCCCGCAGCAGGTCGTGTCGCGTAATTGAATGGCTGACTTTCCCATCGGTGACGACCGGAAGGCTCAGGAGTCGGTGCTCTTCCATGATCTTCACAGCCTCGTCAATGCTGGTCGTGCTTGTGACCGAAATATGTGCCTTGGCCATCACATCTTCTGCGGTCAATTGGTTCAAATTCCCCTTTGCCTCAAGAAGTACATGCAGGAGATCAAACTCGCTCACGAATCCTATGAATTCGTTTCGTTCATTTACCACTGGCGCCCCAGAAGTGTGCGTCGTCAGTAATTCGACGGCCACCCCCATCGCGTTGTGGGTCCGTTGAAACACCAATGCATTCGTCGCATGAATTTGTCCGACGGTTTTGAATCCCTCGGCAGGTACCCCAGCTCTCACCAATGTAGACATAACGTCCTCCTCTGTTGTTCCAGGCCGTTTGCCTGTCTTCCTTCCTGTTGTTGTGAGTAAGCCTTCGTGTCGCGTCGGACAGGTTGTCTGTGAATAAACCCACCCAGAGCCCTGTCCGAGGACACGCCCCAAGACACCGACTTATTTGCATATGCACAGCGCCAGTTGAACATCATCTTTACTTGCCTAAAGAGGCCAGCAGCTGTGTCCCCGTTTTTCGGTTGCAACAGCAACACACCGATGGGTCGGCCATCTAGTTGAGACCAGAGTCCGTCTTGATGATGTCGGGCTGCCACCACGACCACTCGTTCCCAGGGAGTTAGTCTGGCTGGGGGATCGAGCGTATGCTGGAACATTGAGCGGGATGCGACCAAGACGCAATACTGCTTCGGTTTCTCATGCCCGAGCCAGGCCAGCCAGCCTCTGTCCCTTTGCTGTAAGTTATGCCTTCTCACTCCACATTGCTGTGTGCCTGGAGTAATGATGATGCGGCCGTCCTGCGCCGACAAGTTTGGCTGACGGCCGGCATTGGTTCGCCAGAATCACTGGATCGATCCGGGATCCACATTGGACGCAACGATATATCTCGGTGTTATGTTCGCCGCTGTTGCGCAAGTCGTAGCACCAATCTCGCACGAGCAGACCTGCGCAACGGGCACAGGC
>DATNCR010000293.1:0-3875 GCA_035607135.1 Nitrospiraceae bacterium | reverse complement strand
CTTGTGGATCAACACCGTATGGCCTAGATGCAGATCCGGTGCGGTGGGATCGAAGCCTGCTTTCACGCGTAGCGGCCGGTTCTCTTTCAACGAACGTGTCAGCTTCGTTTCAAGTTCTGCCCGTTGAATGACCTCCACAACTCCTCGAAGGATCAACTCGAGCTGACGGGAGAGTTCGCTCATGTCGCCTTCTTCCCTTTGCCTGAATGCTCACCATCCGACGACACCGTGATCAATGGACGGATCCTCTCGAACGTCTTTTTCCCAATTCCTTTGACGGCTCGCAACTCATCAAGAGAGTGAAAGGCTCCTGCCGATTTTCGATACTCCAGAATCCGTTCGGCTAACCGGGGGCCGATCCCCGGCAGAGCGTCAAGATCCTCTTCCGTCGCCCGATTCAGATCCAGGAGACCCTTGTGAGATCGTTTCGGGACAGCAGCGGACTGCTGATCCGACATCGAGGCGGCAGGCAATGAACCTGTTCCGACTGCGTCTCCACCGCCGGAAGCACGATCTACCGTCGACTCCTCAGACGATAGGGTTGCGAAATCACGCGATCGATCGAATGAAGGGGGCAGGGTCCACCCGATCCAGAAGACGACTCCCATGGTCGCCGCGAACATCCCGAGCTTGAGGAGAAGCGATTGCCACATTATTGCGCCCGCTTTCGTGCCTGGTGAATGGCCTTCCCTTCAACATCCTCAGCTGCTTCCATCAGGCCTTCGGAGAGCGTCGGATGGGCATGGATCATCTCCGCCATTTGCGTTACCGTCGCGCCGACTTGCATCGCCATCGCCGCTTCATGCACCAAATCGGCTGCGTGGGATCCAAGGATATGCACGCCCAAGATTCTGCCGCTCGATGACTCGGAAATCACCTTGAACAACCCCGTCGTATCCCCCGTCGCCTGCGCCTTCCCCACCGCGGCATATCGAAAACGCCCCACCTTCACCGCCGTATC
Organism: Nitrospiraceae bacterium; assembly: GCA_035607135.1. Taxonomy (GTDB): domain Bacteria; phylum Nitrospirota; class Nitrospiria; order Nitrospirales; family Nitrospiraceae; genus Palsa-1315. The sequence continues at coordinate 2,914 of DATNCR010000293.1, read as the reverse complement.
GGGATTCTGCCCCGCAGCCTGAACTTGTTCGCGGGCTTGCTGTTCCGTCATGCCCACGCGGCCGATCTCCGGCAGAGTAAAAATTCCGGCAGGGATGACGTCGTAACGGACCGTCGCATGATGCCCCGTGATATTCTCGACGGCGACTTTCCCCTGAGCCGAGGCAACATGCGCCAACATGACCTTGCCGACCACGTCGCCGATTGCATAGATTCCCGGCACAGTGGTTTCCATCTGCTCGTTGACAAGAATCTCCCCTCGCCGTCCCGTCTGCACCCCCACCTGCTCCAATCCAATGCCTCGGCTATTCAATCCTCGCCCCACGGAAACCAGCAGCTTTTCTGCCGAGACCTGCGCACCATCTTTAAGATGCGCGGTGACGGTCGCCGGTGATCGCTCCAGTCTCTCCACGGTGGTTCCGGTCACGACCTCCACACCCCGTTTTTTCAATTCCCGCTCCATCATCGAGGAGATGTCGGCATCCTCCAGGGGAAGCACGCGTGCCATCAATTCCACGATCGTGACCTTAGTCCCCATACCGCTATAGAGCGCCGCGAATTCGCATCCTTCGACTCCCCCCCCGACAATCAGCAGACTGGCAGGCAGGCGATCGAGGTCCAAGAGGTGCTTGCTAGTGAGTAACTGTTGCCCGTCGATCGGAAACTGCGCCAGGTCCGGCCAAGATGACCCGGTGGCAATCACGATCGCATCGGCATGAATGTCCCGCGACGAGCCATCCGTCGCCGTCACCACGACCGTCTGCCGGTCGCGCAGTGATCCGGTTCCCTGCACATGCTCGATATTCCACGCCTTGAAGAGCGTGGCGATGCCCTTCACAAGCGTGGCAACCACCTGATCTTTCCGGGCGACCATCCGAGCGAGATCGTAGCTGACTGGTCCTTGGACAAGTAGCCCCATGTCCGCGCCCTTTTTGACCTTGTCGCCAAGTTCGACGACCGACAGGAGCGCTTTACTGGGAATGCAGCCCCAATTCAAACAGACGCCGCCGAGCGCATGGGACTCAATGACCGTGACACGGGCGCCGAGCTGGGCCGCCCGGATCGCGGCAACATACCCACCAGGTCCAGCGCCGAGAATCGCGATGTGCTTAGACATGAAAACGAATCAATGTTTTTGTGTCGAGAGAAAGGCTTCATACTGTTCTGCGGTCATGAGCTTCTCCACCTCGCTCACGCTCGACAGATCGATCACCACCATCCAGCCTTTACCATAGGGATCGGAATTGACCACTTCCGGATGGTCTTTCAAATCAGCATTGATCTTGGCAATGGTGCCGCTCACCGGCGTGTAAATCGTGGAGGTCGTCTTCGTCGATTCGACTTCACCGATCTGCTGTCCACCCTTCACAACGGCACCAACCTTGGGCATATCGATGAAGACGATATCGCCCAACGCATCCTGGGCAAAATGACTGATGCCTATCGTGGCCTGCGAGCCGCTCACGCGAACCCATTCATGCTCTTGATGGTACCGGAGGTCTTTCGGAATCATGCTCGCTCCTTGTCGAAAAGGCTCACGTTCAGGTGACGTACAAACTAGCCCCTTGAACCTTCACCTCAGCCTAGATCTCGATCTGCAAATTTCATCGCGGGATCGTAGTGGCCGACGCCTCTTTTGTCAAGGAATCACCGAGCCATTCATCAGGAACAGATGTGTCCCTGCTTGCCCGGCTTGTGTTGAGAGTGCGGCTCTCACAGCCGTGGCCAGAAAGGAAAGATCTGACTTGTCTATGGCCACACCCAGCCAGAGTTGCCTTCCATCTCCAACTATGGGCGCTAATCGTTGCCGCACCGTTTCCATCCTCACCATCGGCTCATTCGATCGTTCCGGCATCTCAGACTCCGGCTGAACAATGATCTGAAGCCCACGTTGCTTCGTCTCGAGCACATCTTCTCCATACTCCGTCAAGGCATCCACAGGCGAGAAGACCGCACGCTCATGCACGACCACGGCAGCCAGAAGTGCCGGTCGCATCTGTCGCAGCTGCCGGGCGAGTTGTGCAACAAACCCAAGATACGTCCTTGTCTTCCATCCGGCCCAACGCCATGCGTCCGGTGAGACCGCCTGATCCTGGCTGCGAGATGAAGGCTCGAAGAGCCCTTCAAACATCCGACGCGACGTCGGACTCCACTCTTCGGCAAATCCCTTGCTCTTCCTGGCCCCAATCACCAGGCCATCAATGTCTGTCAGTAACAAATCCTGTGCAACCTCCCCGACCATACGCTGATAATCCGGATGGAGGACATCGACGTGACCAATCAATTGCAACCGCTGATCGGTCCGATTGCCCTTCGCGATACCCCACTCAGAATTCACGCTCACCCAACCTGGCTCATGCAGATTGAGTGATGCCAATACCGCCATCCCCTGGGCATGGGCTGCCGGCACAATCATCTTAAACAGATCCTCAACAACCGGAACCTTCGAGGTCTGAACGTAGGCTCCCGTTGGGATTGATTGCACTGTCTCATGAGGAAGAGCCCCTGCCTCGACAATCAATGCCGTGACGCCTGCGTCAGCGAGTTGCGCCATCCAGGGCCCGACTTCAGGAATCGCCAGCCAGTCCACGTTTGTCAGCCAGAGTGCAACCTGCCGCCGTTCAAGCAATGACGTCGGGCCGAGACGCCGGCGAAATGCATCCAGCCGATCGAGGGCGTGAGACTCATAACTGTCGGCGAGCGGAGTGGATTGCGATGCCGCGCTGACCATGGCGCGGTAGGTGGATAATGCGGCCGGGAGATCCCCTCCCTGTTCATACGAACGAGCGAGCCACCAACGCGCTTCACTCAGCCTGGAAGAATCGGGGTTGGAATCAACGAACCGTTGGAAGAGTGCACTGGCAAGTGGATAGCGCTCTTGCGCATAGGCGCGATACGCAGACTCCAATAGCTGT
>DATNCR010000272.1:0-11228 GCA_035607135.1 Nitrospiraceae bacterium | reverse complement strand
CAAGGTGCGCATATTGTGCAGTCTGTCGGCGAGCTTGATGAGGACGACCCGGATATCGTCCGCCATCGACAAGACCATCTTGCGAAAGTTCTCCGCCTGTTTTTCTTCATAGCTCCGAAACGTGATCTTGCCGATCTTCGTCACCCCATCGACCAGATGCACAACGTCCTTTCCGAACTCCCGTTCAAGCTCGTCAGGCGTCGCAACCGTGTCTTCCAGGGTATCGTGCAGCAGTGCTGCGACGATGGCAGTGACATCCGTTTTGAGCGAGGTCAGAACTCCGGCAACGGCGATGGGATGTTGAACGTAGGGTTCTCCGGACAGACGTAGTTGCCCGACATGGGCTTTCGCAGAAAACTCGTAGGCCTTGCGAACGAGGCCGAGGTCGGCATCAGCATAGTAACTCTTGATCCGATCCAGCAGCTGGTCGAGTTCTGTGACAGTTTCGTACGGCATAATTCACTCACTGACTTACTCACGCACACTCGGTCGAACATCGCGAATGCGAAGCTGAATCCGGTCACGTCCGTTCCAGTGATTGAGTTCCGGCGTGAAGGCCAAGTCGACGGGAGCACGTGACGGAATCCCCCGTTCCAGCAACGACTTCATGCCGAATCCAATGCTATCGAATGGCAACGATGCCCCTTGCCGCACCGTCATTTTCAGATGTTTCTCACCGACGGTACGCGAATCCATGACCTCGAGACCGGTTACCGCAAACGTAGGTTCTGGATTCCCCTCGCCGAACGGATGCAGCGAACCGATTTCCTGGATCAACTGAAAGTTCACTTCGTCCAGACGCACTTCGGCATCGACGTTCAACGTCGGGACCTTGGCACCATCGTGGGTCCACCCAGCCACTACATCGGAGAATCTACTACGAAATTCATCGATCCGAGACTCGCGCAGAGTCACGCCTGCGGCACTCGGATGCCCGCCGAACCCATCCAACATCTCCCGACAGGCGGCCAAGCCTTGGTAGACATCAAACCCACCGGTCGTCCGTGCCGAGCCTTTGGCCACACCCTGATCGTCGATAGCCATGACAATGGCCGGACGCTGAAACCGGTCGACCAAGCGCGCTGCAACGATGCCAACCACCCCGAGATGCCAGCGCCGAGAGGCCAAGACGAGTGCCGGAGGCAATGCTCCCTCCTTGAGGAAGGCCAGTGCCTCCGACATGATATCCACTTCGATACGCTGCCGCTCCCGATTCAGCTGCTCAAGCCTGTCTGCCAACTGCTGCGCCTCGGCCGGATTGTTGGTCGTCAACAACCGCACACCCAACATGGCATCATCCAATCGCCCTGCGGCATTGATGCGCGGCGCCAGCTTGTAGGCAATCGTTTCCGCCGTGCAATCCCGGGTCACCCCTGCGACCTGCTTCAACGCCTGAACGCCGCAGCGGGTGCCACGCGACAACTGGATCAGTCCTTCACGCACAAAGTTTCGATTCTCATCGTGCAAGGGCACGACATCGGCGACCGTCGCCAAGGCCACAAGATCGAGCAACGACTCCAGCGGCACCCCGGCGACTCCGTAGCGCAGCTGATACGCCTGCGCCACCTTATAGGCCAGCGCCGCGGAACAGAGACCGCGAAATGGATAGCGGGCGCCGGCTCGATGGGGGTTCAGCACGGCCACGGCCGGCGGCATGTCCTCGTCTGTCTGGTGATGGTCTGTCACCAGCACATCCATGCCGAGCTGCGCTGCCAAGGCGATTTCTTTATGCGAGGTGGTGCCGCAATCGGACGTCACCAACAGCGAAATGCCTTCATCATGCAGTCGCTGAACGGCCCCGATGTTGAGTCCGTAGCCTTCCCGTAGACGGTGCGGAACATAAGCCCGAACCTGTGCACCCAACCCTCCAAAAAATGACAGATACACACTGGTCGCTGTAATCCCGTCGACATCGTAATCGCCATAGAAGCAAATCGGCTCCTGAGTCGTCACGGCACGATACAATCGCTCGACCGCCTGCTCCATATCGGGAATCAAAAATGGGTCATGCGGTACCTGCAGCGACATCCATGTCGTCGCTTCATCCGGGGTGGTCACACCACGAGATAAGAACAGCGAAGCAGTGGCCTGAGAAATCGAGAGGGCCTGGGCCAATGAAGCCCGCTGAAAGAGATTGATATCACGGAAAACCCAGAGCTTGGACTTCATAAGAACCTCGTGAACGATCTCGCGTCTCGATTGAAGCTAACTATCTGACAATTAAAGGGATACTAGTCTCACAGCCCTGTATTGTCAAACCAGAAAACGTGACGTGGCACGTCAGGGACGGACGGAGGTTGGGCCGTAAACAACGGAGTGTGATGAGAAGGAAGGAAAGTGAGGGAATAGGCCCACCAGATGACTGGGGCTACTCCCCTCCTTTTTGCACGTAGTTTTTGACGAATTCTTCAGCGTTTGTTTCAAGCACGTCGTCGATTTCATCCACCAGCTTATCGATGTCTTCTTTTAACTTCTTGCCGGCCTCGACGACCTTCGGATTGGCCTTGACCTCTTCCTTCCCCTGAGGCTCTCGCCTGGGTTCCTGCTTACGGTCTTGTTTCTCCATCCGAGCACCTCCCGTTATTATGGGGAACTCTCGTGGATCAGCCAGCAGCATGATCCCGTACGATTACCTTACTCCAGGATTCTTTTAGCCGTCAAGCCAGTGCGGAAACCGTGACGCGTCCCTCGTTCATATTTCGCAGAGATCGCTGCGCAAAATCCCTCGCACACGTGTAAAACCTGTGTCGTCTCTCCTACTTAATGATCAGCGACACGATCAGCAACGCCACAATGTTAATGACCTTAATCATCGGATTGATCGCCGGACCAGCCGTATCCTTATAGGGATCGCCGACCGTGTCCCCCGTCACCGCCGCCTTATGGGTTTCCGTCCCCTTCAAGCCCTGCTCTTCAATGTACTTCTTAGCATTGTCCCAGGCCCCGCCGCCGCTTGTCATCGAGATGGCGACGAACAGACCGGTGACAATACTGCCGACGAGCATGCCGCCCAATGCCTGCGGCCCCAGGATGACGCCGACGAGAATCGGCGAGATAACCGGAATCAATCCCGGCACCATCATCTTCTTGATCGCCGCCTGCGTGACGATATCCACGCAAGTCCCATATTCAGGCTTACCGGTCCCTTCCATGATCCCTTTGATCGTCCGGAACTGCCTGCGCACCTCTTCCACAATGAGACCAGCTGCCTCTCCCACTGCTTTCATACAAAGGGCCCCAAAGATAAATGGCAGCATCCCACCTAAAAAGAGGCCGACCAGGACGGAGGGATTCGAGAGGTCGAACGTGCTCGCCCCGCTCCCTTTTGCCACCTCACGAGCATATTCGGCAAACAACACCACCGCAGCAAGACCAGCTGAACCAATCGCATAGCCCTTGGTCACCGCTTTCGTCGTGTTACCGACCGCATCCAATGGATCGGTGATGTCACGCACCTCTTTGCCGAGGTGGGCCATCTCCGCAATACCGCCTGCGTTGTCTGTGATCGGACCGAACGCATCGATTGCCACCACGATACCGGCCATCGACAACATCGACACCGCCGCCACGGCCACACCATATAAGCCGCCCGATGCCGCGCCGCCGCAGATCCAGTAGCTCGAAAGAATTGCCGCCCCGATCACCACCACCGGCCAAGCCGTCGCTTCCATCCCAACCGCAAGACCAGCGATGATGTTGGTGGCATGGCCCGTTTCACTGGCTTTGGCAATGGCCTTCACGGGCTTATAACTCTTTGAGGTGTAGTAGTCGGTGATAAAGACGAGGCCGAGGGTCACGGCCAAGCCGATTAACGCCGCGATAAAGTAGCTCACCCCGCTCACGCCGCCCACCCCATCCATGATGGTACTCGTCACAGGATAGAACGCAATTGCGGCAATACCGCCCGCCACAAACAAACCTTTATAGAGCGCCGTCATAATCTCGCCGCCCTCACTCACCTTCACGAAGAAAATACCGATAATCGTCGCGAAAATGGTGACGCCTCCGAGAGCGAGCGGATAGAGAATCGGAGCGCTGACTCCCTTGAACAGGGTAAAGGCCAAGACCATTGCCGCCACCGTCGTCACCGCATAGGTTTCGAAGAGGTCCGCAGCCATACCGGCACAGTCGCCGACATTGTCGCCCACGTTGTCCGCAATAACAGCCGGGTTGCGGGGATCGTCTTCCGGAATACCCGCTTCAACTTTTCCAACAAGGTCTGCGCCGACGTCCGCCGCTTTCGTGTAGATACCACCGCCCACACGGGCAAATACCGAGATTAAACTCCCGCCGAACCCAAGACTGAGCAACGCGTGGATCGCATGTTCCTGCCCCGCAAACTGCGATGCCAGCGCATAGAACGTGGTGATGGCCAGCAAGCCCAAACCGATCAACAGGAGCCCCGTCACCGCACCACCACGGAATGCCACGGTCAGCGCCGCGTTCATCCCCTTATGCGCAGCCTGGGCCGTCCGAACGTTCGCCCGCACCGCGATAACCATTCCCACATACCCAGCCAGCGACGAGGCACCGGCGCCGATCAAGAATCCGATCGCGGTCAGTAGGCCGAATTTATCGGAAAAGGCCCCCGCGCCCCACAAGATGACGAACAACACCGCGGCGACGACGCCGACGGTCTTGTACTGGCGGTTCAGATAGGCAGCCGCGCCTTCCTGAATGGCCTTCGCAATATCCTGCATCTTCGGGTTTCCGGCGTCGAGCTTGAATACCCACATGGCCAAATACAGGCCATAGGCGATGCCGGTCACCGCCGCTATCAATGCAAACGTAATAATCACCGAGTCACTCACTGTACTCTCCTCCCGTTATCAGAATGGTACAAATGGTCCAGCATTGTGCCCTTGTCCACCGGCCTGGCATGCCGGTCCGCAGGCAGACAGGTGGCCATGCTGGAGAGCCATTTTGACCATCATGCAAAAGTGCTCATCCCAGCTCTATGTGAAACTGCAACCCCGTGTTGTATGTCACACAACTCCCCGAGGCTTCAACCCATCCAAAGTACATGAGTCGGAAGGACGAAACGCGAGGTGGTGCAGATTCGATCCGTGCAGTAACTACTCGAAAAGTTGGGCCATTCTATACATATGGGAGAGGAGGATCAAGATAAAAGACAGAGCAATCTCGTTCTACCATCAGCACACTTTTCTTGTTAGACAAGCGGTTGAGGGGCAAGATTGGTTTTGTTATGCTCGTCACTGATCTGATCAGAATCTCAGCGTAAGCCACCCCATGACTCGACTTCCGATCATATCCCCCACGGGATGTTCTTTGTGCATGTCGTTTAAGGCGTTGAAGGCGGAGATGGCGACTTCGGCCTCACGCATATAGCCCGCCTCCGCTTTCTGCTGCCAGAACTTATAGGCCCCACGGAGATTGAGCAAGTTGTAGCTGCCAACGCGTGAGTCGGGAACCGTCACTCCCGCTGGGAAGAAAGGAGAGAATGCCGTGAATGATCCGGCGATCGGGTAAGTTGCTGCGCCGACATAATTGTAGGCCACTTCGCCACTTAAGCCGTTGTTCCATTCGCCGCGAACTCCGGCATTCACCTTGCTGCGAGGCGCACCGCGACGTGTTGTATCCATAAAGGACTGTCCAATTTGCTCATAAGCATAGTTGGCAAACCCGCTCAACCAATTGGTGGCGAGGAACTCTACCCCGGCTTCCCCTCCGTAGATATCCGCCTGCCCAGAGTCATTGACAGCCCCAGCAAAGCCAGGTGTTGTCCCTCTAAAATTAATCAGATCAGAAAGATGGTTGAAAAATAGATCTGCACGGACCCTCAGTCGGTGTTTTAAATACCAGCCTTGATAGCCCAGCTCATACGATATCATTTGCTCAGACGTGAGATTAGGAGATGGTGTCACGACCGTTGTGGTGTTTATCGGACCTGCAGTCAGTTGCGCTCGGGCATCTATGTTGTTCTGAGAGAGGCTCGGTGGTCGGTACGCCACTGACAGGGCTCCTCGCACCGTGTGCTCAGGGGCAATATGATATACGAGTGCGATACGTGGGCTGATGGTAGGATTGATGAACGTATCGAGATCGTACCGAGCCCCTGTTACCAGAGACAGGGGCTTGGCAAGCAGCCACTCGCCCTGAATATAAAAGCCGAGCCGATCTTCCCGACTGAACTGAGATATATAGTTATCGGAGAGGGTATTGTGGCGGTAGTTTGCTCCATACGTCAGTCGATGTCCCGGACCGATTTCAACCGAGTGTTGGGCCTCGATGTTATAGGTATCGGCTGTAGTCGAGTCGAGGCGATTTCCAGCTCGGTCTGTATTGAGGTAGAACGGGGCAAGGATGGGATTGGTCACTGGATCACTCAAATCGGTGAAGTGGTTCCAAAAACCTCTAATAAAAAAATTGGGACGTTCATAGACCACATGGGCATACCCCTGAGCGGGTCTTCCCTGCGCGGTTACGATGTCAAGTGTAGGTCCCTCAAAGCGATTACTGTCGACGAGGCCGCCTGAGATTTTGAGTTTGGATAGGCTGGAGAGATCATATTCAGTCTGTAGATTGAATTTATTCGATCGAAACGACAGTGCATTCCGGTCGTGCCACTGGCCCGCTTGGTCTGAACCGGCAGAGAGACGATAGCCGAATTTTCCGACTTTTCCTGCATGAACGGCTGCACTGGAAATGGTTCCGTACCCGCCGCCTCCAAATTGGAGCGTGGTGCCTTTCATGTCTTCTGGTGATTTGGTGATTATATTGATGATCCCGTCGAGTGCGTTAAATCCATACACGGACGAAGCGGGCCCTTTCAGCACCTCGATCCGCTTGATTTCCGGCAGCGTTACCGGAATCATCTTCCAGAACACGATCCCTTGTGCATCGATATAAATGGAGCGTCCATCCACGCACACCAACATTTTATTGGCGGCGAGTTGGTTATCGCCTCTTGCACTCACATTGAAATCCGCTCCGGTCGTCTGCATCACCTCCAAGCCTGGTACCCGCCGTAAGACAGTCGGCAGATCCGTTGCGCCCGAATGCCTAATATCCTCGTCCGTGATCACATAGAGGCTGTTCATAGCGGGAGGCGATGCTCACCGTCTCCTCTTCCTTGATCAGTTCGAGTTCTTGAACGACGCTCTCCTGGCGCCCAGCCTCGGGTTCTGCCGAGAATACCGAAGCACAGATCCACAGGGAGGGAATGTTTATCACGAGGACTGTCAAGAAGAAGCGCAACTGGCCAAACCGGATCATGCGAGTGCCATCAAGAGCAACACTTCTAATTAGGGTGTATTTGGCAGCAGGGCCAAAACGAGTTGGCGCACTTAACAGTAATATGTGCGCCAGAGTCAAGCTTTTAGGATGTTTGGAGGGAATTGGCTTATTCAGTGCATTTCCAAGCGTGTCTCGGTGCCACGTGATCGCCCGAATCATTTCTGATACGACGCGTATTGAATCTGATCCAGACCTGCCAGAGATTCTGGTCAGTTTCTGAGGGATATTATTATCCTTTCAATGAGTTGTGCTGCGCCGGTAAAGAAATGCCCAAACGGCATGGCCCCTGCACTGTCCTGTGGACAAGTGGTGCTATACACACGATTCAACGCACCTCTTAGGTGAGTCAGAATGAAACAGTTCTCGGGAGGAGGAACACCATGATGGCTATCGCATTGATTAATGGCATCCTGTATGCCGGAATCTCGATCGTCGTATTTGTCGGAGCCATGGTGATGGTCATGGGGATGGCAGCAGAGAAGTGATGTGTCGACCAGCCGGAAGTTTTTCTACCACGCTCAATGCTAGCATACACATGAAGTAGCTCTTAACGTTCGCAACTGCGTAAAGATGGTTCCTCCGCCTGAACTCGAACCTTCTCAAATATATTTGTTTTTGGACCTCTCTCAACTCATCATGCGTACCCTGATACTACGCTCGCTTGCACCGCGAGTTCCATAGAGGTTTTTGGACCGGGCCAATCTGATCCCCCCAAGCAATAGGTTTACGGCTGTAGCCGACTTTGTTATAGTGCGCGGCGGAGGGGCTGACTATGGGCGTGGCGCCAGATTATATTTTGGTGGAGGGACAGACCTTCAGCAAGGCGAGGTTGTCGCTCGACAACCACGTGTACAAGAACTGCGCGATCGACGACTGCGATATCTACTTCAGTGGGGGACAATACGAATTACTCGATACCCACATTACCAATTCTCGCCTCATCCTCAACCACCCGGCCAAGGGCATGTACAACGCCGTTGAGATCTTTAAGATGAAGTCTCCTGGCTCCAGCATCATTGCCGAGTAGTTCACGAAATCTATGACGTGCCACGTATACGGTGGCTTGCCTCAAGGCGGTCGAACAGCCATCGTATCAATGACGCGTGGGCAGTTACTTGACGACGGAAATATTCTCGGCGTACTTGATGATTTCGATCGGCTGGAAAACTGGATCTAGCGATCCTCTTGAGGACTCGGCTTCGACACGCTGGATGAATTGGGGAGGACCGGTGAGCGGCGCATAGTTGAGCGTCGCCTCGACATCGAACGTCTTGGTATCTTTCGGCGTGGTGAAGGTGAAGGTCTCGACTCGCGTTTCCTCCGGTTTCAAGACCGTATCTTCAAGAACTTTGACCGCCTCAAAATCGAAGCTCGTCTTCTGGCCCTTGGCATCCTGATAGACTCGCCCATAGATACGCTTGTCGGTAAAAACGGTTTTCAGATTCTTTCCCTTAATATCCAGATCCAACACCACGGATGCCCAGGCCGGATGGGTGGCCGGCAGACTGTGCGGTACAAGACTTTGGACCTTCACTGTGATGGTCGTTTTCTCACCCTCGATTTTTGTTTGGACGTCCAGCTTGGCCGCTTCTTGGCGAAGTTTGCCGATTCGACCGGGAAACGTATGGTTCGCGACTTTTCGCTTCTTCTCCCCGTTCGCAGACTCGCCGATTTGCTCCGGCATGTGACAGGTCTGGCATTCTTTACCGGACTTCACCGCCTTGCTCTGATCCCAGTTGCCCAACAAATCGTTGGTCTTGCCTAGGTAGGCAGCCGATGGGACTGACTGGTGGCAATTGAGGCAGAGATCTGATTTTTGAAACAGCCCCAGTTCCATCGACTGGTGGGCGAGGTTCGGAACGAAATCCTTGTAGGGACCATAGAGCGTCTTGTTCTCGAGTTCGTACTTGGGTTCCGGCGGTTGTTTCGCCCGATCGACGTGCTTGATCAAGTGGCATTGCGCGCAGGCCACCCCATCCAAAGACGGATCACCAGACTTGGCCTGATCGATAAAGACCTGGACATGATCAGAGAATTCGCGCACGTGCGGTGCATGACAGCGAAAGCAGAGGGCCTTGTCTTTTCCTGCGGAAGAAGCCAAGAAGGTGTCGAGCGAGGCACGGAACGCCGGAGAATGAATCGAGTGCGCGAGGGGAGAGGTTTCCCACTCTTCAAACACACGCTCATGGCAACGTTTACATTTACTGGAGCTCGGAAACGTCTTTTCAATGGCCGCCTGAGACTTGACCGCTTCTTGCGCGAATAGGCTGCCACCGAACCAAGGCGAGAGGAATAACACCACCACAACGACCATCGCACCAATAGATATCTGCATACGGATCGAATTTCGCATTACCATCTGCCCTTCTGCCTCGATTCCTTAGATGAGACCGATGATTAGTTGCAGGATACTCAAAAAGACCTGACTTCTCACCCAGCCCTGCCGCGCCAAGACGCGCCCCTAACCCTTGGGAGCACCGTTTCATCGTGCGCGTTCTGCGAGCAAGAAGGGCACCTGGCCACTCCCCCCATTTTTCAGCATCCTGCTAGAGTGATTTGACCCGATAGGTCAAGAGACGCGGCTGCGTATACTCATCGAAAATCTTCTTCGCGCTCTCTCGCTCTTTGTCAGTGGCCAAGGTGGCGAGATATTTCTCCTTGAGCGCCTGGTCTGGCGTCGGAATCAACGCGTAATTCAAGACCGCTTCAACCGATGCGGCGGTCGAGCCGGGCTGAATCGCAAGGGAGAAGGGAACCTTTCGCGTATGGCCGCCTTTGATGAAGGGATCGGGAATCGGGCCACGGAGAATCTTGTCGTAGGGCAAGCCAAACTGCTTGGTCTCTTCCTTCAACACCTTGCCCTGCGCATCCTTGGCGGTAAGGACCAGATAGAACTGCTTGAGTACCGGGTCACCGTCAGGGAAACTGTGCGGGAGACTGCCGATCTTCACCAGTGCCGTTCCCTCCACCGCGGACGGGGACTTGGTGGTCTCAATATCTACTCGGGGCATCCATTCGGCCTGTAGGTTTCGATTCTTGAGGATGGTGCCGGACACCACCACACCGCGGAACCAGTGCCGGCCGATTGCGCGTGTCATCGCACCGCGCTTCGACGTGGAACTGCCGGTCGATGGCTCCATATGGCAATCTTGGCAGATCGTCCCCTGCAGGATTTCACCGGGCAGATCCTTCTGCATCACATCCTTGACCTTGTCGAAGTGGCATGACGCGCAATAGTTCGCCCCACGAAACAGCGCGGACTGCGTTGCAGGATGGACGAGATTTTCCTCCGGGTCCGCATAGGGGCCATATATCATCTTGCCCGGCTCGATCTTGAACGAGGGAGGAGAGTTCGGTGTCTGCTCTACCTGTTTGATCAGATGTCAGGAGGCGCACCCGATGCCTTCCACTTGTGGTTTGCCTGACAGCACCTGGGCCACAATCTTGTCGGCATGTTGAGGAAACACGGTGGTTGACGGCACATGGCAGGCAAGACAGCGTCCGCGCTCATCGGCCGTCGGATTGGTCTGGAGCCAGATGCCCAATACCGTGCGGAAGACCGGTGACTCCAGCGACGTCCCATGCAGCAGCGCAGCGTCAACCCGGCCGAACGTTTTGAGGTCCGGGGTCTGCTCGCGTGCGCCTTTCCACTCCTCATAGTGCCGATCGTGGCATTGCTTGCAGTTTTCCGATCGAATGAAGATCTTCTCTATTTCCGCCATCCAGTCGCTCGAAGCCTCTGGCTTCTGTGCAATGGCTCGGACATCATCCAGACCGATGCCACCCACAACGAGCGCGAGGAACAGGCCAACGATGATTCGTAGTATGGACCGTCTGCCTCGTAACATCATCAATCCCGTTTGCATCCGACGAAATGAAAGTTGACTCCCCACCCGACCGGATCGCCTGGATCAGCAGGCTCATAGGTACCGACGGTGAAGTTACAGGCTTTCATCCCACGCTTGATCGCC
>DATNCR010000267.1:0-7573 GCA_035607135.1 Nitrospiraceae bacterium | reverse complement strand
GGCCTTATTGATTTTCCCGGTCTTCTCCTCAGCTTTGGCGAGAAGCTTGGGTTGCTGGTGAAAGCGGTCCGGATGCCAGACTTGAAGCAAGAGTCGATGGGCGTTCTTGATTTCTTCGGGAGTCGCGGATTCTTCAATTTCAAGAATGGCGTAAGGGGTTTCCATACTAAACGCTCCCATCACGCTCCCCGCAGCGAGCTACGGGATATTCGGCGAAAGAACATACACTGATCATGGACATAGCCGCCAAGTCGCAGTGGAACAAGGACAATCAAAGTTTCATGGGATATTCTAGCGTAGGATCGACTCGAACTGGAAGGATATCGATTGTAAGAAGCACAACCCAGCTGGGTCATGGGCTGAACGGTTCCCCTACTGCACCTGTCGAACAGCCCTTTCTTCTTCCACCCCACCCCTAAAACCATGGGCTGAGGCGGTTCTGCTCTCAACTGCGCACGTCCAACGAGGGCCTTCTGAGGCCGCGCGTCTTAGAATTTCTTCTCTTCCCATTCTCTTACACTATATAAACAACGGGGTAGGGCCTGGGTGTGTTTCGATTGCGCGCATTGAGGGAGCACCGCCCATAATTTCACAGTTTAATCATTCTTGTGTGCGCACTCAGCGAGCACGGAAACACGCCCAGGCCCTACCCCATCACCGCCGACCCATGATGATGAATCAAGCCGATATCCTACCTACTGTATCCCTCGACGCATACTTCCGATACCACCAGCAGCCGTCTTTGACCAGTTCGTGGTTGACGTTGGTGCCATCCAGTAACAACTAACAACACATCGGCGAGGGTGCGCCCGTACTTGTTCTTGGCATGAGTATGAAGCGTGACTTCCTTCGCTTGCTGCACACAGCACCCCTCAGTTCGGCCTTTGCCGCGATTCAACGACCTATGTCGGTTGCGGCGTTTCCTTCTTGGGCTCGCCCCAGTAGATCGTCTGGTGCGGGAACGGGATTTCGATTCCTTTCGCATCGAATGTGTTCTTGATCCGGCGATTCATCTCCCGACCCACCCGCCACTGTTTGAGTGGCTCGGTCTTGATGCGACACTTGATCATTACGGCAGCGTCCGTAAATTGGTCCACGCCCAACATCTCCAATGGCTCCAGAATATCCTTCGCAAACCGAGAATCCAGACGCAAATCCTCAGCGATCTCCTGTAGGATCCCCATCACCTCATCGACGCTCTCTCGGTACGCGACTCTGACATCGAACAGAGAATAGGAGTAATCCTTCGTCATGTTCTTCACCTTATCGATGGCCCCGTTGGGGACGACGTGAAGATTGCCAGACAAGTCCCGGAGTTTAATGGTTCGCAGTTCCACTTCTTCGACAAGACCAGACACACCCGCGACCTCAACCACATCCCCTACCCGGACCGAGTCTTCCCAGAGAATGAAAAATCCAGAAATCAGATCCTTCACCAGGCTTTGGGCCCCGAACCCAATGGCCAATCCACCAAGACCGGCTGCCGCCAACAGAGGCTTCAAGTCAATGCCCCCTTCGGAAAGGATCATCGTCATTCCGACGAAAAGGATCATAATTCGTGCCACATCCCGTATGATGTGCGTCAGCGTATATACCCTTTTGATTTGAGCACGTATGGGAAGCGTGCCCTCATAGAGACTGCTGAGTTTCGCCACGCCCCGCTTCAGCGCAGCCAATAAGACGAACATGGCCACTCCAATCAGGAGTATGCGTAAACCCGAAGTGGTACTCCAGTCGAACGACCGATCAAAAAATCGCCTGAAATAGGATTCCGACATCTCACACCTCCCCAAGGTGAACAAGTTGCGCCGTTGGAGACTAGTTGTCCCGGGTACCGACCGTCGATACCTTCCGCCTTATCAGCTATCTGCGCAGAAAGGCATGGATTTTCCCTTGCGTCTCACATGGTTTAGTGATTGCAGCGTGAGCGTAGTGTTCGATGCATGCGTGTTTTAGGCCAAACAGAGGAGGCGCCGTGATTTCATTTCCCAAAATCGTCAGTCGCATGTCGAGTTGGTTCGTGTTGTATCTGAGTCTTTCCAATCTTACTTACGCCGCGCCCGACCGCTGTGTGGATACAAAATCCGGTCCCTCGAGTATCGTGTGCGGGGAAGAAAGGCGGGACGGGATCGTCACGATCAAGGGCGAAGTGTTGGGCATCGAAGGCCATGACTATGTGGTCCAGCAGTTTTATGGGAAAGCAGTGCGGTTAATGACCGATGGAGCATCCCAGGTTACGGGAACCATCGGCCTAGGCGATAGCATTGAGGCGAAAGTGCACGAGGTGGACAACCGGAAACACGTGCTGTCCATACACCAGATCAAATAAACTCACTGCTCGGGGGAACAGCGTTGCTGTTCAGCTGGGGGACCCCGGCCTTTGTTCCTGAACGGGTCCCCCATCTGCAGCGGAGTCCACTGTGATACTGTGCTTAGCGGTGGCGTACCTGTCCTCCGTCTCAGGAAAAACACTGACAGAACACGACAACACTTGGGCAGTATCTCCCACACAGTTCCGCTGCTACCTCATGCACCGTCCCTCTCAAGACTTCGGGAATCAGACCAGTCCCCTCTAAAGAGTTACCTCGGATAGGGACTAACAGACACATGGACCCTTGCTAGGCTTAAGGGGACTGGGGATGGTCCCCCATGTCACAACCGGGAGGGTCCCATGACGAAGTTAGATGCCGCATTGCTCAAACTGGAAGGCGCCCTGGATTACACCGTCGATCCCCAGGTCCGGACCTTGATTGATATTGCGCAACAGGCGATCGAGGCGGCCAAGCATGTTATGGAGGAGACCGCGCCGATCGAAACGAACGTCTCAAGCGGCCCACGCACTATGCAGGACGGTTTCGCCTACGTGGGAGGATATCAACGGGCCGCGTAACCGTTCTTTTCAGGCAGACCTGCCAGCAGCTTAAAGGACCGCATGCTAATCACATTGTTGAAGCGGATGCGACAGTGCGAGAGTCCTGACAGGCACTGCGCTTGTTAATGCTTCATGGAGACAGTCGTAATATGGCCAATCTTGATTACGTCTGGCAGAAGCTCTCTCAGGCCGTCAGCAGTATGGCGTCTGACGACCGTACATTGATCGAACGGCTGGCCCGAGTTTACCCAAGTGTTCAAACTCTTACGGCAGCGGATTTCCCGGCGGAACTCCTGTCTGCATTCCACAAAGTGGACATCCTCAGGCGGAAGGCTGATGCCATCACCGGTCGTGCGCCAGAGGGAAAGATTAAAGCTGCCCTCGACTCAATGACTGAGAGGCAAGTGAGGGACCTCATTGCGGCTCTGTGTGCGCTGAACGATCAAGTGGCCCGTCGCCATCCGATCTAAAGCGACAATGATACATCGCGAGTATTGCCGGATTTCCGGTCCAAATAATGATCGGAGAATCGCGGGTTGTTCTTCATTAGGCGACCGCGCACTCCACTCCAAGCAAATACAAGGCTCGCAGGGTATTTGTAGAAGGGATGCGAACGAAGACGCAAGGGCCACCGGCGCGGATCGGACGAGATTCACTTGGGGGAATGGTTGGATTTGGCAGGACCACTGGTTGAGGCCACCACTCACCTGCCTCTCTTTTCCTCGGTCAGACTAAGGAACTTCCTAGTCTATTCCCCCCGCCGCGTGGTGCTACCGTACGGATCAACATCGCACACCAAGGCACATGCCTACTGCAATCCTCCCAGGGAATGGCCCATGCCAGCACCGACCTGCCCGAAGTGCAATGGCGAGCATGTGAGAGCGGTCACGATTTGGCCTGTGACGCCCGGCACCGATGACGTGGCCAAATCGCCCCAGCCCGTATGGGCCTGTCAGGCGCTTTCCTGTCGGCACCAATGGGCTCGGCAAGCCGATGCGGAGGCGACCCGCCTTCAAGCGAAGTGGAAATCCGAAGGCGACAAGCCCTGTGCACATCCAATCCAAAATCTCTTAGACTTGTCACCCGGCAGGACAGGGCCGGTAATGGGGTTATACTACTGCGGGGAGTGCGGCAAAGAGATTGTTCGCCCCTACAAGCGTTGGTGAGCCTCCTTGGGCGGGGGAAGTGTCTGCGGAGGTTAGACCTGCTTGAGAAAGAATGTCCCGCAGTCAACACAGTGGTGGTTGCCCGTCAAATAGCCGATGTCGCTCCCTTCTAATTCAAGGGATGAATGCGCGCACACTGGGGGATTAACTTGCTGGTTCCACTTCACCTGTAAACCCTTCGCTTCGGCATTCGTCATCAGGACCTCTTGTCTCTGAGTAGACCTCTATCATGTGTGGCTGTGCCTTCAGGCCATGATCTTAGGTTATCGACCGTATTGACTCATTCTTAACGCGCCTGATGTAATTCTCATTTACAACTGGAGATGGCGGGATGCCGCAAGGTCCAGACATTCCGCCCCTCGCTGTCTTGCTTATTGATAGCAGCAAGAAACAGCGCACGTTCTGGGCGGATCAGCTGAAGAGTTGCTCCTCTGAGTATGAGATCCTTGAGGCCGCCGACGGTCAATCAGGGTTGGATCTCTGCCGATCTCGGCACATTGATTGCGTGGTGCTCGAACTCTCCCTGCCTGATCAATCAGGCTTCTCAACACTAGTCGAATTAGTACCAGCCGCGACGAGGCCACAGATTGCCGTGGTTGTCCTCACGCTAATCACGCATCGAGGCGTCTGGGATCTGGCCAAGCAGAGCGGCGCATATACCTGTTTACACAAAGACCACACGACGGGCGAGGATTTGGATAAAGCGATCCAGCGTGCTGTGGCGTTTGTGGGACAGATGCCGAAGGAAGAACGGGACCGATCTCTCTAGGCTCTGCTCTGGGGGGACTCAGAGGCTCGGCACTTGAGAAGATGTGCGCGACGCCATCTGGTCTGGTGTCTTCAGCAGGCGCTTCAGCGCGTCCCCCAACAGATGCAGCGAGAATTCTTTTTCGATAAACTCGCTCGCTCCTAATGCATACACATGCTGTTCCGTCTCCGGAGTTCCGGCACCTGTCAAGACGATCACCGGTATATGGGGGTTGAGACCGCGAATCTGTTGCAACACGGCAACCCCACCCAACTCCGGCATTTTCAAATCTAGCACCACGATATCGGGATGTTCACGCCGAAAGAGTTCTAAGCCTTTCCGACCCCCATCGGCGAGGACGACGGTGTAGCCCTTTCGACGGAGGAGGGTGTCGAGCAGATTTCGGATGCCCTGCTCGTCGTCGATCACGAGAACTTTGGCCATGATCCCTCCCTAGAATGCCCATGGTGAGGTTCAACGACAGGTGCCGCCAAACCTGGCTCGTTCCTAGGGAAGAATAGCAAAGGAATGCTGTTTGTGTATGGGCCGCTGAAATTCCAGCGGGTTACGAGACACACAAGCTAGCTTCTAACGATTCTGCCCCGACCATGTCGGCCTGAGGCGGTGATTACGTGGTCGCTTCTCGGCGTAAATAGTTCCAGGAGGCGTTCTGGCCCGCGCATTTCCCCCCACCTGATCTTCTACCGCCTGGGCACGGGGGAAACTTCATATTGTCCGGCACTGATCGCTCAACAGCACAGCACAAGGAAATGTAGACGCCGGGGGGACGTGGTTAATATCGCCTGTCCGCATGAGAGACCTCCTGCGTTCATGTCTCACTCAAGAATGCGCGGTGAAATACAGCGCCATCACCAGCATCAGGAACAGGAGCCCGTAACTAATCACGCTCGTGACAATGGCCCGCCATCGTTCATTCACGCTTCGAGTTCCTGCTTATACATACAAACGGCTCGCGTTGGTTACTTCGCGTTCGGTAAGAGACCTTTTGCATCTTGCGGTTCTGTCTGGACAGCACCGATCGCAGCTTTGAGCTGGGGGCTGGCATGAAAGACCACTATTCGACGTGCGGCGATCGTCATGGGTTCGCCTGTGCGGGGATTCCGTCCGAGGCGAGCGGCCTTACTACGCAGGGTGAACTTGCCAAACTTGGCGATGGCAATCGGCTCCCATTTTTGAAGGGTGGCTTTGAAGAGTTCCAGTATCCCATTCAGCACTGTGGCCGCTATTTCTTCTGAGATCCCGGCGGCTAGATGAATCCGGTGAGCAATCTCAATCTTTTGCATCTGGGCTTATTTCCCTTCGGCAGGAGGCGCTATCCCACGGAAAACCCTGTGACCTGTCCATCAATGATGAGTTGACCATAGGCGA
Source organism: Nitrospiraceae bacterium (assembly GCA_035607135.1). Classification (GTDB taxonomy): domain Bacteria; phylum Nitrospirota; class Nitrospiria; order Nitrospirales; family Nitrospiraceae; genus Palsa-1315. The sequence continues at coordinate 1,398 of DATNCR010000267.1, read as the reverse complement.
TCCCGTGAAGATCGGCCTCCGTTTCCGTCCGGAAGGTATTGCCAGTTGAGAACGGTCGCGCAGTCACCTGGCCGTCATGTTCCCAGTCAATCGTGATCGAAAGAGTCCATTGCTTCGAGTCAACGAGTTGGAAGGGGGTTGACCGAATATTGTAGCTCTTATATGTATTATTTCGACTCATGTCGTCAGCTCTTTCCTGGATCGGCGGGAACTAGGTCGTCCCAATCACTTCTGCACTCCCTCTGCCCGAGTCAATGACGCAGGCTCGAGAGTCTTGAGTGTGCGCTTCAGCGCCTCCTCCAGACGATCCAGCGACAATTCCTTCTGAACGAGCTCGGTGACTCCAATGGTACGCACCTGTTGCTCCCGCTCTGGGGTCCAGGCTCCCGAGAATATAATCACCGGCTGATCGCGATTGAGACTGCGAATGTGCCGGAGGACAGTCAGCCCATTCATTTCTGGCATATTTAAATCCAATACAATGACATCGGGCTGCTCATGGCGGAGGAGCTCCAGACCGCTCTGCCCGTTTTCTGCCAGGACTACGTCATAGCCCTTCCGACGAAGGTAAGCGTCGAGGAGATGTCGGATGCTCTGCTCATCATCAATTACGAGAATCTTCGACATGGGATCTCTCCAAACATCCGCATCACTGCGCTAGTCTTTAGCCTTCCCCTTCGGCAGGAGGCCCTTTGCCTTCGTTCGTTTGTACCACACCACTAGGAACACAGCCCACATAATCCAGAAACCCATGATGCTTGCAACGAACCACGGGTTGTCAGCAGGTAAGTCGATGTCAAGCAAGTCCATGACCATTCAATCTAAGAGTGAAAGGTGCACATCGTAAAACCCGGTCCGCTTCGCTCAGCTCTTCCCCTTCGGTAGCAGTCCCTTCTTCTCTTGCTCCTGAACATGCTCCTCGCACATATCCTTGATGTAGTCGCCCAAGGTCTTCTGATTCAGGGCAGCGGCCGCCTTCAGCTTCGCCAGAAGGTCCCTCGGCATACCCCGGACAAATAAAACCGCAGCATCTTCATCGGATCGTGGTGCCTTCGGCATAGGCCGCTATGCATACGCAAGCAGAACAAGCCCGTCAAACTAGCTTGACATCATTGCTAGTAACTGCTCGCATGCTTGCACATACAGTCAATAAAGGAGGTTATGGCCATGAAGATGGAGCGCGTGATGGTTCAACTATCCAAGGGGACCAAGGCCAAGCTGGACGGACTCCGTCGGCAAGGCACCACTATCAGCGGGTTCATTCGAAGCATTGTAGAACGAGAGCTCAACCAAGCCCAGACAGGGCAGAAAGGACGGTGACGTATGCAAGTTCGGCCTGGTTGAACGATTTCTGTGGGGTAGGCCTCGTGTTTACTTTAGCTCTACACAATTGCATCT
>DATNCR010000257.1:0-19617 GCA_035607135.1 Nitrospiraceae bacterium | reverse complement strand
CAAGGATAGCATCAGGATGCCGATGCGATTGCGAAGGGCAAGGAGTGTCAGCCACATAGCTGGTAAGGGGTAAGGGGTAAGGGGTAAGGCATGAGGCGTAACGAACGATAGGCGGTGGGGTGATAGCAGCCACCTCTATGGTTTGACTTGTTCAACTCCTCACCCCTTACCCTTCGCGCCTCACCGGTTCAAGCGGCTGCACCTGTACGGGGCTGCCTTCATGCACAAGGTCTTTCCCTGAAACGATGACCTGTTCCGATCCGTCCAACCCCTTGGTGATCTCCACCCGGTTTTCGTCGCGGAATCCGATTTCCACCGGGATTCGATAGGCCTTTCCTTCGCGCACAACGTAGACATATTGGGCGTCTTCCAATCGGCTCACGGCGTCGATGGGGATCTGAAGGGCGTCTCGATGGGTGCCGACCAGGATTTCTACGCGGGCGAACATGCCGCCTTTCAAGCGATGGTCCTTGTTGGGGAGATCCATCTCGATCGTCATGGTCCGGGTGGCTCGGTTCAGCGCCTGGACCACGCGGGTGACGGTGCCTTCAGACACATGGTCAGGGTAGGCCTCAGCGCGTATTTCCGCTTTTTGGCCTATGTGTACGAGCGGGACATCTTTTTCGACGACCTCGATCAGAATGCGGACTGTCTGGACCTCATGGAGAGTTAGAATTCCGCGTGAAGTCGTGGAAGTGCCGGCCGTCGCCCCGCTGACGTAGGCTCCAAGATCCAGGTTGCGCTCCGCGACATAGCCCGCGAACGGCGCACGAATATATGAATAGGCCAGGTTTGTCTCAGCCTGCGCGAGCGCGACTTCCATTTGCTGGACCTGGGCGCGGAGCGAGTCGAGCGCCGCCACTGCCGCATCGTACGTGACTTGAGCATTATCCAAATCCTGTTGAGAGACAAACTGATCCTTGATCAGTGCTTGCATCCGATTGAGTGTGAGGGTGACGTTACGGACGCTCGCATCCTGCTGCGCGACTCTCGCCCTGGCTGCGGACAGGTTTGCTTTGGCCTGGTTGACTGCATGCTGATAGTCCGTGTGATCGATTTCGATCAGAAGCTGGTTTGCTTTGACCAGGTCGCCTTTGTCGACGTGAAGTTTTGCGATGTAGCCGTTCACTCGTGAAAACAGATTGACTGTTTGATTCGGCATGATGTCGGCGGTGTAGCTCAGTCGTATGTCCAGGTCCTGTTTCAGCGGTGCCACTGTGGCGACTGTGATGGATCTGGCCTTGCGGGGATCACTCTTGGCCCCGCTACTGAGCCGAAACACGACGAGGGCTGTGATTGCGAAGAATACAATCACTCCAAGCGTGACAATTGGATGTTGCTTCAGGGGATTCATTGGGTCTTGCTTTCCAGCGTCTTCCGGTCGTCCTGCCTCTTGATCAGTCCGGTGAGGAATAGGTCGACGTAGGTCGCGACTGTGTCCTCATGGGATTGATGTAGGGGCACTCCGAATATTTCGTGAAGGAGACGGTGATGGACAACCACACCGATGAATGCGCGAGCTGCCAGGAGCGGGTCGACCGGCCTGAATGCGCCGTCTTCAATTCTCCTGTGAATGTATGCAGCGAGATGGTCATAGAAAACTTTGAGATGTTTGCCAAAGAACATCTCGGAAAGCTCGTGTCCTTCCAGAGCGCTGAACAAGAGAAGCCGTAAAAATGTCGAATCAACGCCGGGGCGTATGCGATAACGTGCGATGATCGTAAATACCAGATGGTCGTCGTGTTTCTTGGCGGCGTCTTCCAAGGGTTCGATGAGTTCATTGACGGTCACTTTTTCTGCCAGGATTGCGGCGTAGAGGGTCCGTTTCGTCGGAAAATGTTTGAAGACCAAAGCCTCGCTCACATGCGCCGCTTTGGCAATTTCTTTCGTGGTCGTACCGTTGAACCCTTTTGCGGCGAAGAGTGAAGCGGCAGCAGCAATGAGGCTGGCTTGACGATCGTATGCAGAGGCACGCTGCCCATTTCCCTGTGTGGTCTGCTTGGGTCTTTTATTCATGGTAAGTAAGTACTCACTCACCAAGATCCTAACATGCTCCATTTTTAGAGGGCAAGCATTGGGTGGTATTGAAACTCTTGGGGAAGGTAACGGGAAATGTATGCAGAGGCAGGGATGCAGCCGCAGTGACTTTGACTACTCTGGGTTAGGGCACAGGCTTGAGATGTGGCCCCTGTGAATTTGGAGGCTCAACCAGAGTGAATAGGGGCGGCCCGCCTGTGATGGTGAAGCGGGTCACGTGTTTCAAGATGAACTGGCGTAGCCTAGTCAGTTCTCGTGTCGTGACGTCAGGAAATTCGATCCCGCATTCGTTTTCCGCAGCCCAAACCACTTGAACTTCTGAGATGAGCACCGGGCGGGACGTCTCTGAGATTGTCAGGTAGAGATTCCAGGAGCTCCCTACAGGCAACCGCTCCGTACTGGAGAGTTTGCAGCCGATCTCGGACAGGTCAAGGGTCATCCCATTGCCAAGTTGAAATCGGTCTGTTGCTGAGAACCGGGCTACGACTTGAACAGAAGCTCGCTGAGCTGTCCTCAGATCCGTGATTTGAGCCTTTCTGTCTGTAGTCATTTGCTTGCCATTCCGTTGCTGTCCGCTCATGAGGTACTCCACGTGACAGAAGTAATTTAATCAGAATATGCAAGATTGGATCGCAGGAAGTACCGTAGTCGGTTTTGTTCCCGGAGATTCATCTTGAGGATCTCGACTCCGAACCGACGTCCTGAGGTCCAAGCCACCCTCGCTTCCATGACGAACAGCGGGTCTTTTCCGTCCGGGAGGTAGAGAAAAATTGTGAGTTCCATTCCCGGCCCGACCGGTGTGTTGCCGCGAATTCCCAATCCATGATGCGAAAGATCCGTGACCATGCCGTCGCCCATGAGGATCTCGCCTGAACGGTCTTGGGCTGAATACATCAATCCGAACTCGACCGGGGGCCTGTGGGCTTGCCTCCGATTGACCGTTTCCGCGACAGACTGACGTCCGCTTTCTAATGCGACCTGTATGCGTTTCATAATAGAACCTCCTTGTTTCTGCTATGGTCTCCGGCGCCACCGTCGCGGTCTGGGGGAGTCATGCGACCTCCCGAGAAGAATTGCAGATGCTTCTTTTCTTCCAACGTCAGGGGTCCCAAAGCCACGCCAAATCGGAGTCCCGCAACCCAGCACACCTGGCTCTGAGCAATGCACAAGGGCTCCTCTACTCTGGGAAGGTCGACAAAGAGGGCCATGTCCATGCCGGGTATGACCGATCGCTTTCCGCGAATGCCGATTCCACCCAGTGAGAGATTGGTGACGACGCCATCACCAATCAGCATCTCGCCGGTGCTCATGCCTGAGTAGAGCAATGAAAAGAATGCCGGAGTGCGGTTGCCATGCCGACGTTCGGGCTGACCGAGGAGTTGAGCGACGGGGGGAACGGGAGTGGCGGTGTGAGCACGCATGATTGACCCCAAGGCGGTGGTCGAAACCTAGACGATGCGGAATGCCGTTCGTCGATCGTCTAAGGACGACGCGCTGATATTTTTAAAAATCACTCCTTGCAATCGTTTCCGTTCTTCTGATGACAGTTTTGGAAATCTGACGGCAAACGAATCTTTGGTGATCCAGGAGACGAGGGCATCGGTGAGACGCATGGGGGCTTGCCCATCCTCTAGGTCGAGGAACAGCGTGAGGCGGCTCCCCCGCGAGATCGTGGGCGTGCCCAGTATCTTGCATCCGGTTTTTGAGAGATCTTTCAGGGCTCCCTCTCCTCTGACGATGCGTGCCCCCTCTTCTCCGGAATAGGTAATGCGGTAGCGAATTGGCACTCGCTCGGCGTAGCGCCGGTCCAAAAGCGAATGCGCTTTCTGGTTGTTGTCCTTGAGAATTGGATGCCCCAGCTTCATTGGTTCCTCCTCAGCGGTTCCATGGCGGTTCTTCTGTACCCCGCGCCAGCCTGAGAATACCGCATCCAGGAATTTCGACCATCCCTCAGGAGGGGGGAATGAGGTCCCACCAGAAGGGGGGGGGGAGTTTGGGGATGAGCCTTAACTGGCGCGGGTTTCCTGGCTTCTGAGCCGCTCGTGAGACGCGAGACTGGCGGAGAGGTGAAACCGGATGAACTAGGGTGTGGCCGTCCCGCACGTCAGTCACTGGTAGGATTTCCCAGCATCCTGCCACACGTTTCGAAGGGTGAGGCGAGAGCTTGAGTGACGACGATCAAAACACGGTGGGTGAATTACCTTCGGTGATTTTTCGGCGGAATTCCTGGCTCTCGAAAAAGATAATGCCGCGATCGGTGCCCGTTTCGTATCGGAGGGTCACATCGGTTTCGAAGCCGGTCCAGCTATAGAATTTGACAGGGCCGCTGGCGATCTGTCCCGGTGTGCGGTCGAGCAAGCCATAGAGGGATTGGAGATAGGCGAGAATCTGATCGTGGGTCGCCTTGCCTTGATAGCGGACGGTGACACGCGCGAATTTGCCTTCAGATGTCACGAATCGTAAGGAGTCAACCTTCACCGGGCCAAGCGAAGGAACCCCGGTTTTCAGTTCATAGGTTTGTGACGGCCCGGCATCTTCGACTTTCTTGAAGGTGTCGGTTTCCGAAAATGTTGCACCCCAGGGGATTCCCTCGAATCCGTTCGGGTCGTTCTGCATCGGCACGGCGAATACCAGGGTGTTCTGTAGGATAATGGAGAAGAGGAGACAGAGAAAGGAGGTGCCACGAATCCAGGGGGCTGCGTAGGAACGGCGAGACATGTTACTCCGCAGAATCAGTGATATGGTCGTTAAATCGAGGGGCCAGGGTACGGCTATCGATAAAAATAAATCCCCGCTCCGTGTTCGCCTGGTAGGTTAAGTTAATCTCGGTATTGGTCCCGCGCCAATTATACTGCTGCGTGAGGCCCCGCATCATCTGCCCGGGGACGCGCTCAAGAAAACCGAACTGTTCTTCCAGGTGGGTGAGGATTTGTTTATGACGGTCGTTGCCCTGGTAGCGGATGGTCACACGGGCGAATTGTTCATCGACCGATAAGAAGCGAAGGCTTTCGACTGGGATTCCGTCAAACACCGGCAGGGCGTCTCTCAATTGGTATTCGTTGATGTGTGGACCTGCCCGTGCGACTTCCAAGTCCGGTCTCGTGGTCAGGGCAGTGCCCCAAGCCAGGCTCTGAAAACCATTTGGATCGTTCACCATCGGCACCGCATGGGCGAAAAGGGGGCAGCCCATACCCAACAAGAATCCCAGTAGGACGAGGTATGGGTTCGCGTGATGGCTCTGCCGTCCGATCATAATGAGAACGCTACCATGGTCGATCCTATGGCGCAACTCCCTCAGTTTTGTTGAGAATGCCTTGAGGCATAGCTTATAATGCGCGGGTTTTTCCAGGTCTGTTGCAGCGGGGAACCGACACGATGATTGAAAGCGACGCATTCGTCCAAGCATTACAGGATATCGGGGTGGATTTCTTTACGGGAGTCCCGGATTCGATCCTGGGAGGTATCATTGCCGAGTTGATGGAGCGGCAGCTCTACACCCCGGCCGTTCGGGAAGATGAAGCGGTCGCCATGGCTGCCGGGGCCTATATGTCCGGTAAGGTCCCTGCCGTGCTCATGCAGAACTCTGGACTGGGTACGTCCCTTAACGCCCTCATTTCGCTCAACATGATCTACTGTCAGCCCTGTATTCTCATTGTGTCTTGGCGCGGCTATCAAGGGAAGGATGCCCCGGAGCATGTGGTCATGGGCGAAGTGATGCCTCAGTTTCTCGATACGATGAAGATTCCCCATCGCACCCTGTCGGAAAAGACGGCAATTGACGATCTGAAATGGCTGGCTGAGACGTTTATGAAACAGCGCATCCCCGTCGCCCTTTTGATGACGAAAGGTGTTGTGAGAGGATTACACCCATGAGGCCCGAGCAAGGAACGATGCAAAGTCGGGCCATGGCCATGGCGGCCTTGTTGGAACTCCTCACGGATCAGCCGGTGATTATTTGCAACGGGTTTCCCTCCCGTGAGGCCTACAAGATTGCCGATCGTCCCACCCATTTCTATATGATCGGGTCCATGGGAAATGCCCCGGCCATTGCGCTTGGTGTGGCACTGGCCAAGCCGAACAAGCAGGTAGTCGTGTTCGACGGGGACGGTAACGTGTTGATGGGCATGGGGACGTTGGCGACGGTCGGCGCCTTGAAACCAAAGAATTTTATCCACGTGGTCTTCGATAACGAAGTGTACGGCACAACGGGGAACCAACCGACGATCTCCAATGTGGTGCCACTTGAGAAGGTGGCGAAGGCAGCCGGGTATGTGAACGTCGAACGGGTGCGGGAACGGGAAGATCTCGTCTACGAGTTTAAAGACATGCTGAAGAAAGACGGGCCGAGCATGCTGCTAGTGAAAGTCAATGAAATGGTGGAAGATGTCGGGCGTGTGTTGCTCGATCCGCCGGATATTACCAAGCGGTTCATGAAAGCGATAGAATAGGGAGGCGCGATCGGACTGCGCTGTGTGCTCGCAGAGCACGCACGCGAAGAAGGTGCTTGCTTGGGAAAAGAGCGCGCCTCGGCGCGCTCAGGGTTGGGCGGGTAAAAAAGTTGCGCGCAGTGAAGGGCAATCCGATTACTCCTTGGTGAGTGGGGGATGATTCGCAAGATATGGTTCTCTTGAATCCAGGACCGGTGAATGTCTCGGAGCGGGTGCGACAGGCACTGTTGCATCCGGATGTCTGCCATCGGGAGTCGGAATTTACCGAACTCTTGCACGGGATTCAGGCAAAGCTGCTGAAGCTCTTCGTGCCGGGGGCTGAGGCAGATTATGCCGCCGTGGTGTTGACCGGGTCTGGAACTGCGGCGGTGGAGTCCGCGGTTATGTCGTCGCTGCCGCACGGCAAACGGATGTTGGTGCTCAACAACGGCGTGTATGGAGAGCGCATTTCCCAGATGATCGGCCTTTATCGCCTGGGCGTGTCCGAACTCAAATATGATTGGACGACCAGGCCGGATCCTGAACGGTTGCGGCTCGCGCTACGACAGCATCCGGAAGCACACGCTGTCGCAATGGTCCACCATGAAACGACCACCGGGCTCATTAATCCGGTGAAGGAAATCGCGGATGTCGTCGACAGCCAGAACCGGGTGTTCATTCTCGACGCGGTCAGTGCCTTGGCAGGGGAGCCGCTGGATATCGCCGGGTCCCACATCTATATGGTAGCGGGTACAGCCGGAAAATGTATTCAAGGATTCCCAGGCGTGTCCTTTGTCCTCGTCAACAAGGGATTTCTGGAGCGAATGCGTACATATGCCAGAAGGTCGATCTATCTTCACATGACTCAATATGTGGATGATGAGGGCCGCGGGACGATTCCGTTCACACCGGCTGTGCAGGTCTACTACGCCTTTGACGAAGCGTTGAACGAACTCATGGAGGAAGGGATCGCCAAGCGAATTCAACGGTACAGGAAGGTCGCGACCCTCATCCGAGACCGTATGGCGAAACTCGGCGTGAAGCCGCTCCTGACTCCGGACAAGCAGTCCAGCACGATCACCGCCTATTTTCTCCCTGAGGGTATGACCTATCAGGTGTTGCACGATCGGCTGAAAGAAGAGGGTTACGTGATCTATGCGGGTCAAGGCCAACTCCAGAGCAAAATTTTCCGTGTGGCGAACATGGGTGCGCTCACGGAGGCGCAGTTCGTCGGGTTCCTCGATGCAATTGAACGGATTTGCGGCACGGCATGAAAGCGATTATCCTCGCAGCCGGGGTTGGGAAGCGCCTGTGGCAGGTCACGCAACATCGTCCCAAGTGCCTCATCGAGATCGGCGGGCAGACCCTTCTGCATCGCTACCTCACGTCGCTTCGGAGCGTCGGCATTCAGTCTGCCGACATGGTTGTGGGGTACAAGCAGGAGATGATTCGAGCGGCTGTGACAGCGGACTCTTGTGGAGTGCGCGTGAATTTCCTCGTCAACGAGCAGTTCCACCGCGGCAGTATCTCCTCGCTCTGGATCGCGCGGGAGGCGTTGGATGATGACGCGATCGTCATGGATGCCGATGTGCTCTTCCATCAGGAAATCTTGCGTCGTTTGGTACAATCACCCTATGAGAACGCACTGCTTATGGACGACACGGTCAAGCAGACAGGGGAAGAGTGCATGGTCGTGGTCGAAGGCGGGCGCGTGATTGCGCTGACCAAGAAGATGCCATTGCGCTATGACTATGCGGGAGAAGGCGTGGGGTTTCTCAAGGTCCGGCATGCCGATGCGCCGTATGTGGTGGCGTCGCTCAAGACCCATGTGGACCACGAGGCCTGGCAGATGGAATATGAGGATGCGCTGTTGGGATTTTTTCGTGACGTGAAAGTCGGGCATGAAAAGATCGGTGGACTCCCCTGGACCGAAATCGATTTTATCGAGGACGTGTCGAAGGCGGAACGGGATGTCTTGCCGAAACTATAACAGCGGGGGGAGAAGGATAACGGGGTAAACGGGATACCAGCTTTTAGGATGCCGGGGTGAGGGGGAGAGCCCTTCCCCCCGAAGACAACGATCGGCCGATCATGAGCGAGAGCGTAGTTCAGAAACAGACGGGCCTCCAAGGATTGAGTACGGCGATTCTCTTGCCGTCGGTGAGCCTGTTCGGCGAACCTGCCGGATTGTATACAGATGATGTGGGACCGCTGACCTGCGTTGTGGGCATCGGCCTGTTTCAGCGGGCGGTCTTGACGCTGCAGCGAGCCGGTATTCGACAACTGATGGTGCTGGTCGGGCCGGAGGAGTCTCAGCTCAGGCAGGCGTTGGCCAAAGGGCCACGTGTGACGATCCCCGTGCGCTGGATGCCGATTCGTGAGTTTCCACTGGATGACCCCCGTACCTGGGAAGCGCTGGCTGCTGAAGTTCGTGGCTTCTGTCTCCTGTCCGGGGTGCAGGCCGTGTTTGCGAGTCCTTTGATCGAGAACCTGCGACAGTCGGTGCAGGAGGGGCAAGCAATCGTGGTGGCGCGGGCAGATAGTGGACGGGATCGACAGCCACGCCGGTCGAATTTGCGCGTGAAAGTGCAGTCGGGCCGGCTGCTCTCGATCACATCGAGACAAGATGACACCGCGCTGGTGGTCACAGATCTGGTGGTGCTCCCGGCCAGTTTCATGAGCGTGGTCGGTCAAGCCAGCGGGGAAGTCGGCACGGTGCCGATTCGTCGATGGCTCGAACGGGCAGCCGTGGATGGGCATGTGCGGGTGTTGTCCACGGAAACGAACCGGTCCCACTGGTATCAGGACGTGCACGATGCCGCCGATGTGAAGGCCGCTGAGAAAAAGCTCTTCAATTCCCTCAAGGGCGAATTCGAAGGCTTCGTTGACCGGTTCTTCAATCGGAAGGTCTCTCGCTGGTTCACACGCATCTTTCTCGTCGCAGGCTTTTCGCCCAATGCCATTACGATCGTGGCCAGCTTGATCGGGTTGGCCGCGGCCGCAGGTTTTGGTGTCGGGACCTATAGTGCCGGGATTATCGCTGCGCTGTTGTTCCAGCTGGCGGCGATTATCGATTGCTGCGATGGTGAAGTGGCCAGGCTGACGTTCACCGAATCACCATTCGGGGCCTGGCTCGATATTGCCATGGACAATGTCGTCCACATGGCGATCTTTGCCGGCATAGCCGTGGGCTCCTACCTGCATCTGGCTGGGAGCGACGGGGCTTGGGTTTCTCTCGCCCTTGGTGCGGCAGCGGTTCTGGGGAATGGACTCTCGTTCTGGCTCGTCACCAGGGCACAAAAGATCAAAGCTGCGAGTGGATGGAAGACGCCGGTGCAGGCTGCCTGGTCGGACTTCATGCTCAAGAACGTCGCGAGCCGAGACTTCTCCGTTGTCGTGCTGATCTTTGCGGTGCTGGGCAAGCTCGACTGGTTCCTCTGGATGGCCGCAATCGGATCCGTGGTGTTCTCGATCCTGATGTTGTGGGTCATCAGGCCTTCCGCCACGTCCCGTGCTTAAGGGCTTTCTCCTCGTTGTCGGCCTTCTCACCCTCGGATTCCTCGTCTGGCATATCGGTCCCGAGCGTATCTACGATGCGGCATCGCAACTCGGGCCGGTTGCGCTCCTCATTCTGCTAATTCCCTCCACGATTATGTATGTCGTTGAAGCGTACGGTTGGAAAATCACGTTGGGTCCATCGGCGAAGCATATTCCGTTCTGGCGTGTGCTCGCGATTCGAACTGCCGGGGAAGTGGTGAACATGACCACGCCGACCGCCTACGTTGGGGGTGAACCAGTCAAAGCCTATCTGCTCAATAGACATCATGTGCCAATGGTGAAGGGGCTTGCCTCAGTCGTCATTGCGAAAACAACGATGACGATTGCTGAAGTGGTCTTCATCCTCTTGGGTATTGCGCTCGCATTCTGGAGAGTCGGCGCTGACGGCTCATCCGGGCAGACCGTTGCAGCGGCGCTGGTCAGTGTCGGCCTGCTGATACTCGTGACCGCGGCGTTGGTATTCGTGCAGCAGCAAGGACTCTTCACGTGGCTATTGGGAGTTCAAAGGAAGCTTGGGCTGAAGATCCACTACCTCGAAAAGCGTGAGAAGAAACTCCTGTCGCTGGATCGAACGATCTTGGATTTTTACCGCGACAACCGCCTGACCTTTTGTTTCTCCATCGGGCTATTCTTTGTCGGTTGGATGGCTGAGGCGTTGGAGGTCTACGTCATCATCTATTTTCTGGGTGGTCCGGCTGTGGCGCTCTCCGCCATCTCCATCAGCGCGCTTTCCGTTTTCATCAAAAGCGGCACCTTCTTCATCCCCGGCAGCCTTGGCGCTCAAGACGGAGGCAATATGCTCTTGTTGAGAGCCTTTGGTTATTCCGACGTCACCGGCATCACCTTTGCGTTACTCCGGCGGTTCCGCGAGTTGGTATGGATTGGGCTCGGCCTGCTGTGCTTAATGCTTGCCGGCGGGAGAGCGGCGGTTATTCGAGAAAGTCGCGCCGATGATGTAGAGAATCGTTCCTGACGTCTTTCATTGTTTTGGGTAATCAGATCCTCCGCGGTGACCCATGCTGAAGCTCGCTCTCCTCTTTGTCGGCCTGCTCACCCTCGGATTCATCGTCTGGCATATTGGCCCCGAGCGCATCTACGATGCGGCGGCGCAACTCGGGCCGCTCGCACTGATCGTCCTGCTCATTCCCTCCACCATCATGTATGTCATTGAAGCATACGGATGGAAAGTCACGCTTGGTCCATCAGCCAAGGATATTCCATTCTGGCGTGTGTTCGCGATCAAAACCGCCGGTGAAGTGGTGAACTTGACTACGCCGGCCGGCTATATCGGTGGCGAACCGCTCAAAGCCTATCTGCTGACGAAACATCATGTACCAATGGTGGAAGGGCTTGCCTCGGTCGTTATTGCAAAGACGACGAAGACGATCGCCGAAGTGCTCTTCATATTCTTGGGCATCATGCTCGCGTTTCGGACGGTAGACAGTGATGGCTCTTTGGGACAGACCGTCTTTACGGCCCTCATCAGTGTCAGTCTGCTGGTATTCGTAACTGCATCGTTGGTGTTCGCGCAGCGGGAAGGATTCTTTACATGGTTATTGAAATTCACTCGGAAGATAGGGCTGAAGATTCGTTTTCTCGAAGCCCGTGAAGAAAAACTACGGTCACTGGATCGAATGATCTTGGAATACTATCGCGATAATCGTCAGGCTGTGTATGCATCGACCGGGCTGTTCTTTCTGAGTTGGATGTCAGAGGCGTTGGAAGTGTATGTCATCATTTGGTATCTGGGGGGGCCTGCGACAGTCCTATCCTCCATTTCTATCAATGCCCTCTCGGTCTTTATTAAAGGCGGAAGCTTTTTCATCCCGGGCAGCCTTGGCGCCCAAGACCTCGGGAATTTTCTCTTGCTGAAAGATTTTGGTTACTCCGATGTCGCTGGCGTCACCTTTGCCCTGGTGAGACGATATAGGGAGTTGGTATGGATTGGGATTGGGTTACTCTGCCTCGCGACGTTACGTGGGCGGGCAGCGATTATTCAGGAGAGCCGCACATCAGACTCAGAAATTCGTTCCTGACAGCTTCTCCACTCAGCATTTCCTGCAGCCTCGGCGCCAAAAAATGGCGGGAATGTGCTCTTACTCAAAGCTTCTACGTAGTTGAGGCGACTTCGGGAGCTGGCATGGATCGGGCTGGGCTTGCCCTGTCTGGCAGTCGTCTGGGGGTGATCGATGGCCATTCTTCAGGGCGGTGGTCCTCACGGATTAGGAACAGACTCCTGACACTAGCTACACGTCAGGTGCCGAGTTAGGTATCAAGCTGACCAACGTCGAGATGGTAGATTATTCCTTTATATTACAGATGGTTACTGTGATTAACACACTCGATGGATTTCTCTGGATGTCCCCGATCGGATCTGTGGTATTCTCATCCTTGATACACTATCTAATGAGACCTTCCTCCACAACAACCCATGCTTAAGATCTCGCTCCTCTTCATCGGTCTCCTGACCCTTGTGTTCATCGTCTGGCATGTCGGCCCAGGGCGCATCTACGACGTGACTGCGCAACTCGGACCGATGGCACTCCTCGCCATGCTGATTCCCTCCATCATCATGTACGCCGTCGAAGCGTACGGATGGAAAGTCACCCTTGGCCCATCGGCCAAGCATCTTCCGTTCTGGCGTGTGCTGGCGATTCGGACCGCCGGTGAAGTGGTAAACATGACCACGCCGGCCGGCTACTCCGGGGGTGAACCGCTCAAGGCCTATCTGCTGAGGAATCGCGATGTGCCTATGGTGGATGGGGTCACGTCAGTCGTCATTGCGAAAACTACGATGACGGTTGCCGAAGTGCTGTTCATCCTCCTCGGCATTGGACTGGGTATGTGGCTCTTGGGCGGGAGCGATTCATCCGGTCAGACCGTGGCCGCGGCACTCTTGAGCGTGGGCCTGCTGGCCGTCGGGACTGCCGCATTTGTCTTCGTGCAGCGACAAGGGATCTTTACATGGGTGTTGCAGTCTTTGCGGAAGGTCGGACTCAAGATTCGTTATCTCGAAGCCCGCGAGAAACAATTACGATCGCTGGATCGAACGATCCTGGACTTCTACCGCTATAACCGTCCAGCCTTTTATGCCTCCACCGGGTTGTTCTTTCTTGGGTGGATGGCGGAAGCGCTGGAAGTGTATGTCATCATTTATTTTCTCGGTGGTCCTGCCATCGCCCTTTCTGCGATCTCCATTGGTGCCCTGTCTGTCTTCATCAAAGGCGGCACCTTCTTCATCCCCGGAAGCCTTGGCGCCCAAGATGGCGGGAATTTGTTCTTGCTGAATGCGTTCGGTTACTCCGATGTCGCCGGAATCACCTTCGCGCTGCTGAGGCGATTTCGGGAGCTGGCATGGATTGGGATCGGGCTCCTGTGTCTTGCGCTGCTTCGTGGGCGTATCGCGAAAATTCCGGAAATCCGCGTCCTCGACTCAGAAGTTGGTCCCTGATCTCTTTCCCCCTCCCTTCAGTTTCCGGGCGCGATTGTGACCGTCAACAGGTATCGTCATGGTACGTCCAGGTAAGAAGCGCACCTTCGACTTGCGTGCGTATACAAACACCAACAATGTGTCGGTCCACCCACCGTGCATTGTCCGTGGTTGATCTCAAATAGAAGTGCAGTGAAGTGCCGTCTGTTCCCTGGTGCCGCCTCTGCATGCGCTAATTCTGTGTGGATTCCCGCTTCCTGTTAAAAAAAGCCATCCTGCTCCCTGAGCAGGATGGCTTGTGTGCGACCTATCGGCCTGTGTGCCCAACCTATTTGTCTGAGCGCTTCACCCGTTCCACAAGCACCAGGGCGCCGAGGACCGGGAGAGGGAGCACCCACAGGAACATTAGAAACGTCAGGTACGACATGGTTGACTCCATTTGCGTGACAATGCCCTCAATCAGTGCAATGCCAAGACCAGCCGCATAACCAGAAAGAAGAGGGTCCGGAACTGATTGAAATGCCGAATGGTTGTGTGGGGGTGGGCCCAGGGATCGTGGGAAGGGATAAGCCTGGGCCCAGGATTTCGACAAAAAACGACTACAAAAGACGGCACTGCGACAGGAATTTGCGCCTCGGTGAGGATATGAGCCACCGTAACACCAGCTAGGTCACCCATCTACATCTTGTCCGCTCGAAGCTTGTAACCACGCCAAGCCTCAGTTGCGCGAGCAAAAGGATTAACCAGGTTGCCCTCTTCTCCCTTTGTGCTAGGATGCCGCGCATGTTGGCGTTAAAGCTGGTCCTGTGGGCATTTCTTGTCATCCTTGGTGCTGTCGCTCTTGCCTATGTTGTCGGTGTCGTCAATCCCAATGAAAAAGTAAACGGACTCTGGCTGGTCGTGGCGGCGGCTTGCATTTATGTGCTGGCTTTTCGCTTCTATGGTCGGTGGCTAGCGCAGAGCGTGACCGAGTTGAACGATCAGCGTGTGACTCCGGCAATACGGATGAATGACGGCGTCAATTTCCATCCCACTAATAAATATGTGTTGTTCGGTCATCATTTCGCAGCGATTGCTGGGGCAGGTCCCCTACTGGGGCCTGTGTTGGCAGCGCAGTTCGGATTTTTGCCTGGGTTCCTCTGGCTGGTGATTGGTGCGGTATTGGCCGGGGCAGTGCAGGACTTCATCATCCTAGTGGCGTCGATGAGGCGGAATGGCCGCTCACTTCCTGAAATTGCGCGCGATGAACTGGGCCTTGTGACCGGCACGGCGACGGCGGTGGCGGTGCTCTTTATTGTGGTGGTGGCACTGGCCGGGCTGGGCTTTGCCGTTGTGAACGCGCTTTATCTGAATGCCTGGGGGACCTTCACGATTGCGATGACGATTCCCATCGGCTTCATCATGGGCTTCTATCTCCAACGGTTTCGTCCAGGCCAGGTGGCGGAAGTCTCTCTGCTCGGGGTGGTGCTGTTAATCGCGGCAGTTATCTTCGGTCGGGTGGTCGCTCAGTCTTCGATTGCAGAGTGGTTTGAGCTCGAACGAACGACGCTGGTGTGGGGATTGGCCGGCTATGGGTTTCTCGCCTCTGTCTTGCCGGGCTGGATGCTCCTGGTCCCTCGGGGGTATCTCTCCACCTTTATGAAGCTCGGCGTCGTGGCGTTGCTGGGGGTGGGGGTGATTCTCATGGCGCCGACGATCGAGATGCCGCGCGTCACGATATTTACCAGCGGAGGAGGCCCGATCATTCCCGGTACGCTTTTTCCCTTTCTCTTTATCACCATCGCCTGTGGAGCCATATCGGGTTTCCACTCGCTGGTCTCTTCCGGGACGACGCCGAAGATGATCGAGCAGGAATCCCAGGCCACGGTCGGCTATGGGGCGATGTTGCTGGAAAGTTTTGTCGGGGTGATGGCGCTCATTGCAGCATCGGTGTTGATTCCCGGTGATTATCTGGCGATCAATACCATGCTGTCGACCGATGCACTGGCTGCAATGGGCTTTCCCGTGTCACGGATTCAGGAACTTTCGCAACTCGTCGAGGTGGATGTGGCGGGTCGGCCTGGTGGGGCCGTATCGCTGGCGGTCGGCATGGCGTCCATTTTTTCCGCGCTTCCCGGCATGGCCGGTTTGATGTCCTATTGGTACCAGTTTGCGTTGGTGTTCGAAGCCCTGTTCATTCTCACGACGATCGACACCGGCACGCGCGTGGGGCGATATCTCATCCAAGAGATGGGCGGGCGTGTCTACTCTCCGTTGCGGCGGATGAATTGGTGGCCTGGTGTGGCGATCAGCAGCGGGTTGATCGTGGGAGCCTGGGGCTATCTCATTGGCACCGGCAGCATCTCGACGCTCTGGCCGATGTTCGGCGCAGCGAATCAGTTGCTCGGCACCTTGGCCCTTTGCATCGGGACGACGGTGCTCATCAAGATGCGGAAGGCGCACTATCTCTGGATCACGACGTTGCCGATGTTGTTTGTTGGGACCATTACGTTGCTGGGGTGCTATGAGATGTTCGGCATGTTCGTGACCAAGGCCTCGGCCCTTTCCGATGGCGGGCAGTCCTTTGCGTTGTATTTGGATGCAGGGCTGGTGGCGGCGGTGGCCTTGCTCGCGGTGATCGTCTTGGGCGATAGTATGAGGCAGTGGTATGGCTATCTTGTCTTGAAGCGCCCCTTCACCAGCAGCGAGGTGGTGGTAATGGCCGGTGGAGGTTCGCCGGGAAGACTGCGGACAACGATTCATCATGATGAGGAGCCGCGGTTGCAGTTACCCGGTGGAGGGTGTTGTTGAGGGGGCGGGAGTGGCCAGGTGCCCTTCTTGCTCGCAGAACCCGCACGATGAAACTGTGTTCGCAAGGGTTAAGGGCGCGTCTTGGCGCGCCCAGGGCGGGTGGGTGAGAAACTGCGCGCAGTAAAGGGCAACCTCGGCCACTCCCTTTTGAGAGGTGTAGAAAAGAAAATGGATAATGTGAGAAAAGGAGGGAATCGTGGCTGAGCAGTTTTCATTTGATGTGGTCTCGGAAGTGGATATGCAAGAGATGAAGAATGTCGTCGATCAGGCGACGAAGGAGATCAAACAGCGTTTCGACTTCAAAGATTCGAAGACGGAAATTACGTTGAAGGAGAAAGAAAAGGAGTTGGTCCTGGTATCCGACGATGAGTATAAGCTCAATGCGGTGAACGATATTGTCAAGACCAAGTGCGTGAAGCGTGGAGTCTCTCTGAAAGCGTTCACCTATGGAACTGTGGAATCGGCACTGAGTGGGACGGTGCGCCAGGTGGCGAAGATTCAAAGTGGGATCGCGGCGGATAAAACGAAAGAGGTCACGAAAGCCATCAAGGAGTCCAAGCTGAAAGTACAAGCGCAGATTCAAGGTGAACAAGTGCGCGTGCTGAGCAAGAGCAAGGACGATCTCCAATCGGCTATGGCGTTTCTCAAGAGCAAGGATTTTGGAATTGATCTACAGTTCACCAACTACCGCTAGCCCCGGATGCTGAAACAGGCCTCCAACTACGTTTTTAGTCGATCGAACACCTCAACGTGCAGCGGCAGCACGCCTCGGTGTTCGATTCTCCCTGCGGCCTTGCTGGACGACCTGTTTGAGCATCCGGGATAGATGCTGCAATGTTCAACGCATGACATACAGGCTGTCTTTTCTGCTTCTTCTCGCCGTCTCTCTCTCGGGCTGCAATCGCGGCGATCCCATTGTTGTTATCCAGCTCAACCCGAAGAATCCTGACATCATCTACGTCGCGACGAACGACTACATCTATAAGACGCGCGATGGGGGCCAGACCTGGACGAATCTGTCACATGGGATGAGCCATTCACGCGTGATTTCGATGGCGATTGATCCGGCCTACCCGGCCACGGTATACGCGGGTACGAAGGGTGATGCTGTCTTTAAGAGTCACGATGGCGGGCAGCACTGGGCTTCGATGCGTTCGGGGTTAGACGATGCAACGATCTCGTCCGTGGTGAATCAATTCGTTTTCGACCCGACAGACAGCAATCACATCTTTCTGGCCACGACGATGGGTGTATCCGAGACGAAAGACGGCGGCGAGCATTGGGTGAAGAAAATGGAAGGGATGAAGGAAGTGCTGATGGTGGTCACGCTGGGTATGGATCCGACGAGGCCCGCGATCATATACGCGGGCACAAGCGGAGGGGTATACAAAACGATCAATGAGGCCGGCCATTGGGAGAAGGTGAACAACGGCCTCGTGTCGCCCGACATTATTAAGTCGTCGCGGGCGCTCAGCGTGACGGCAGTGCTGGTTGATCCGTTTGAGCCAGATACGGTGTATGCCTCTACGCTGGCGGGACTCTATAAAACGACGAATGGCGGGCAGGTCTGGGTGCGGATCGGGCAGTTTCTCCAAGATCAGATGTTGTTTTCGATGATCTTGGATCGCACGAAGCAGGGCGTCATTTATCTGGGTGGCCGGGAAGGCGTCCATCGGAGCATCGATGGTGGGGCGACGTGGAGCACTCTGAATACGGGTCTTGCGACGCTCAATATCCGATCACTCGTCCAGAGTCCGACCGATCCGAATGTGTTCTACGCAGGTACAAACGGGAGTGGCTTGTATAGGAGTAAGAATCGAGGAGAGACCTGGGAGTTGGTGCCGACTGCGCTTTCAAACCAATAAGGGAGATTACTGGCGCGTGGCGGTGCCGCGTTCTTGGATGGTCGAACCGACTGAAGACGACCCGAATGACGAGCCAACACCCGACTCTCCGAGGCTTGAGCCGACGCTAGAGCCGCCGAAGCTCGATCCTACCGTCGAGTCCGACAAGCTGGATCCCACCGTGGAACGTTGCAGCGATGAGCCGACCGCCGAAGACGATTCACTGTTGAAGGTAGACTCGCCGATTGAAGGACCCGCACGGCCTGTACCGCCGATCCCAAACCCTGTTGGGCCTGAACCGCCGATGTCCTGGCTATTTTTCGATGACGCTCCGATGCCTTGGCCGCTGACGCCTTCCCCACCGATCGCGTTGCCGGTCTTCGGGGTTTTTCCAATACTCAGTCCGGCTGCCGGCGCATTGCCGATACTGGAGCCCGTCTTTGGCCCAGTCGAGAGCTTTGGTGCTTGAAAGTCTTTCTCAATCGATCCTTCCATTTCGCGGATTGCGTGCGAATCTCGACCTGAGCTTTTAAGGCTTCCTGAATTGCGAGAGGTGTCGATGTGTTCGAGCGTCGCGCGAAGTTTCTTGAGATCAGCCCGGGCCTTGGCGACAGGCTGGATCATTTCGCGGAGCATGATGCCGCGCGAAGCCATCGAATAATTCGACATATTGGCTTGGGTGGATTTCAGTAAGCCTCCGATCTCCTCTCCCATTTCTTGGATCTGCTGAAGTTCGGAGAGATTGGTCTTGCAGCAATCGAGGAAGTCGCGATACTTGTTCAAGAATGTCGAGACGTCGCCCTGCAGATTTTCAATCTTGAAGTCGCGTAGCGGTTTGTCACCCGTCGGTGTTTCCCCTTCCTGCTCTGTTGCCTGAGTGTCTTCTTTTTCGGCAAGCGGCACGCATCCGGGCTCCTGCTTCGCTGAATATTGTCGATCAGCCTTTTGATCTGGACACCAAAATAATGGTGATGCCGCGGACGCGGTGGAGGCGACGATATTGCTGACCGCGAGAGCGAGTCCCCCTATGACAGCGGCCACGCAGAGTACCTTGGTTGTGGTGAAGGAGCGCATGAAACCATTCTCACCCCCACTCGAACCCTTGTCAACGAAACTCGCCACTTCGTGCGCGTGATGACGTGATGAATTATTCAACAGGCCAAGAGTCTGCCCATTTCTAGTCATAGCGGCGATTATTTATCTTCCGGACGATGCCGCTGAATAGAATCCCACAGAACCCAAGGTGGGGCTCACCTCACACTGCCTTCCACCCTATATCTTGGGGATGGTATGGGTTCTCCATACCTGTTCTTGTCTTTGCATGCCTTGGGAATGCAATCCGAATGCGCGACATTTTGTCAACGGGGACAAGGCTGAAAAGGAGGCCTTTTGAACTTCATAAGTCCATGAATTTTCTATTGACAAGTCTTTGAGTGCGTGTATACTGCGCGCCGTAGTGGGAGAAAGTGGGTGAATTTGGTTTTTGGCAATTTATGGAGGTTTCCCGACATATCCCGGTTATGGCAAAAGA
>DATNCR010000249.1:0-4566 GCA_035607135.1 Nitrospiraceae bacterium | reverse complement strand
CGGTCCATGAGATCATGCGGAAATACGTCGTGACCGGCCGGCACCGGTGTATGGGTGGTAAACACCGTGCTCTGGCGGATGATCTCGCAGGCGTCCGCGTGCGTCGATCCCTTCTGAACCAATTCGCGAATACGCTCCAACGTGAGGAAGGCGGAGTGCCCCTCATTGGCATGCCAGACTGTCGGTGCGATACCCAAAGCCCGAAGCATGCGGACACCGCCGATACCCAACAGATACTCCTGGCAGAGACGCATTTCCTGATCCCCGCCATACAGTCGGGCTGAGAGAGCCCGATTCTCAGGACTGTTCTCCGGAACGTCCGTATCGATAAGGTAGAGGGGAACCAGCCCGACGAGCACCTTCCAGACCGCTGCGGCCACAACCCGGCTTCCGATCTCGACCGTAATCCTGCACGCATCTCCCGATGGAGTGAGGGCGGGATGAACCGGCGAGACTGCCCGGTTGAACGGGGCGTAGGCCGCCTCCTGCCATCCCTCCGGCGTGATTCGCTGCCGGAAATATCCTTGTGGGTACATGAATCCCACTCCCACCAGCGGCACACCGAGATCGCTGGCTTCCTTGCAATGGTCTCCGGCGAGAATGCCCAGACCGCCGCTGTAAATGGGAATGGACGTATGCAGACCGAATTCTGCAGAGAAATAGGCGATGGTGGGAGCGTGCAAATCGCCGTGTTGTGTTGTAAACCAGCTGTGCTCGTTCTGACGGTACTCGTCGAACATCTTGAGAGCGGCAGAGTACCGCCGCATATACGAGGGATCTTGAGCGAGGTGTATGAGTCGGTCGGGTCTGACCTCTGCCAGGAGCTTGACGGGGTTGTGATTGGTCAGTACCCAGAGGGTCGGGTCGATGTGCTCAAACAGCCGTCGGGCCTCCGGAGTCCAACTCCACCAAAGATTCATCGCCAATTCCTTGAGACGTGAGAGCCCGGTTGGAATGGCCTGTGATGACTTATCTGCTGTCTGCGGAGTATCCACTGCACCTCCTCAAAGTTCAGGGGGTTTATCTGGTCTATTTGGTTGATCTGGTCTGTCTTTTGTGTGGTTGAACCAGACTAAATGGATACATCGGAAAAATCAGATAGACCAAACAGGCCAAAGAGACTGGATTGTCAGAATCGGTCAGGCATGACCGGCCTTATGCCAAGACGTCCATTCGTCTGAGAATGCCACGGACGCATAGCGTTCGCCAAGTATTTTAGTCACTCGATTCATCAGTTTGGCGATGTGCTGTATGTCCTCTGGCGAAAGGTCTTGTCGAAACCGAGGGTGCAGCCCCCATCGAGTTTCCACTTCTTCTCCGGTGACCGTCGACATCACACTCACCAACTTGATCTCAGTTCCCGTCGGCCCCTGGGGTTTAGGTGCCGAAGTAGGGAGTGGTGGTGCGGAGTTTGGATCGGTCGCCACGACGGGCGCGGCTGTGCCGATCGCGGCGACTGGGGGGGTGTCTCCAGCCAAGATTGCAGTGATGGCCGGAATCGCGGCACGTGCACAGAGCGTTGCGGCGGAGATGATCAGCGTATTTCCTCCAGTGCCCATTGCGTCGGCGACTCGTCCCCCAAAGTCGTTCATCATCTCGTCCTTTGCGGGATTGTCTTCGGTGACGAGGAACCGGTAACGCTCATAGGCCTGTCGACTCTCTGCCACTGCCGCACCGATGGTGAGCATGATTTCCATGTGGTCGGCCCCGGAACCGAATGCCGGTTCCAATACCTGTTTCAATTGCACCGTGACGGCATCCTCGAGATTGTCCATGAACTGAGGCTGTTCTTTGACCGGCAAGTACAGTGCGGAGAGCCGGTCGGTCAGATTGAACATCACTTTGAGGAACTCCATATAGAGGCCCCATTCATCCTGACGTTTGAGTTTCAGCGCCTGTTCAGGGGCGTTCTTCTTCATCACGGTGACCGATTCACCCGATACGGCGAGCATCAACTCAGCCAGGGCGCGGAGTGGTCGCTGGTATTCGGTTTTGGTGGTGGCCATGGTGTTCCTCGGTACTCCAAGAGAAATGAGGAGGTCATTATATACAGGTTGCTGTGCAGGCTCCAATGGGCTGGGCTGGATTATTCAGAAAACCGCAATCGCATTGTAAAGACCGGGCGTCGTTATTTACAGTATCGGCTGCCTCATTTTGGTTCGCCTCCGTGAATCTCGATGCCGTTGAATCGCACGCCCAGTGAAGGATTTTTCTGAGCCTGTGCTCACTCGTTGAAAGCCCCTTGCCCGTAATGTTATACAGCGCAGCCCGCTTGTTATGATGTCGTCCGGGCTTCTTGTGGAACTTCTATGGAACGAGACACGAAGACATATGTGCTGAAACGGCCTGACGAGGAGGCGATACCGCGCAAGCTCTCCATCGACTATCGCGCAGCATTGAACTCCCAACAGCTGGCGGCGGTGACGGCGGGGGAAGGCCCCTCGCTGGTGATTGCTGGCGCCGGCAGTGGCAAGACCCGTACGCTGGTCTATCGCGTGGCGTATCTGATCGATTCCGGCATCGATCCCTCGAACATTCTGCTGCTCACGTTTACGCGCAAGTCGGCTCAAGAAATGTTGGCTCGTGTGGGCGACTTGATCGGTGCGAGGAGTCAACGAGTGTGTGGCGGCACGTTCCATTCTGTGGCGAACCTCTTGTTGCGGCGCTATGGCCGGTCGATAGGAGTCGAGCCGGGCTTCACGATTCTGGATCGAGGCGATGCGGAAGATCTCATTGCCCTGATGCGGGCACAGTTGGGGCTGAACGAAAAGGACAAGCGCTTTCCCCGCAAGGGGACGATCATGGAGATGCTGAGCAAGTGCGAAAATACGCTCCGCAGTCTCGACGAGATCATCCTCGATGAGTTCGGTCACTTTGCCGACCATATAGAGGACCTGGGGCGGTTGCAGAAGGCCTATCAGGCGGCCAAGCGTCAGAAGCAGCTCCTCGACTATGACGATTTGCTGGTGATGTTGCGGCAACTGCTTCTATTGGATGAGGTGGCTCGCACAACGATTTCTCGTCAGTACCGTTACATTCTCGTGGATGAGTATCAGGATACGAATCGGCTGCAAGCTGAAGTGATCCGTCAGCTGGCCTCCACTCACAACAATGTCATGGTGGTGGGGGACGACAGTCAGTCGATTTATGGGTTCCGCGGTGCGACGTTCAAAAATATCATGGAGTTTCCGACGCTCTTTTCGGGCACCACGATGTATAAACTGGAAGAAAATTATCGCAGTACGCAACCGATTCTGAATTTGGCGAACTGCATTATCGATGAGGCGGCGGAGAAATATACCAAACGCCTCTTCACCAGAAAGATCGATGGTCCCTTACCGGCTCTGGTGGAGGCGGCTGGTGAAAATACACAGTCCCGGTTTATTGCGCAGAAGATTCTCGAGCTTCGCGAGGAGGGCGTACCTCTGAGCGAGGTGGCGGTGCTGTTTCGATCCAGTTTCCATTCATTTGACCTGGAGATCGAACTCTCGCGGAAAGGGTTGCCCTTTATCAAGCGCGGAGGCGTCAAATTTATCGAGACGTCTCACGTGAAAGATCTGCTTGCCCATGTGCGGGTCATTGCGAACCCGCTCGATACGGTCAGCTGGCATCGCGTGCTCATGTTGGTGGAAGGGGTGGGACCAAAGAAGGCGCAGGATCTCTTGGCGATCTTGGTCAAATCTGACAAGCCCGTTCAGACTCTGCGCGAGGTAACCGGGCGCTCTAGCGTGGGACTCAAGAGCCTGGCGAACACGCTGGAGAGTCTTTCTGGGGCAGAGGACTTGCGTCCTGCCAATCTGGTAAGCCAAGCCTATGAGTATTATCTGCCGATTTTGAAAGAGCAGTACGACGACTATCCCAAGCGCATACGGGATCTGGATCATCTCCAAACGATTGCCGAAGGCTATCCCGGTGTCGATGAATTTCTAGCAGATCTGGCGCTGGAGCCGCCGGATGGCAGTGCCGTAGGTGTGGATGCATCCGATCGGGATGATGAACGGATGGTGTTGTCGACGATTCATTCGGCCAAAGGACTGGAGTGGCAATGCGTATTTGTGATTTGGGTGGTGGATGGCAGGTTCCCGTCCGTCTATTCGTTTGTTGCGGACGACGAATTGGAAGAGGAACGGCGGCTGTTCTACGTGGCCGTAACAAGAGCCAAGCGGCATCTTTTTCTGACGTACCCGATCAATGTCTTCGATAAGGGAAGTGGCATGCTGCTGTCGAAACCTTCCCGTTTTCTGGATCCTGTCACGCCTGCGTTGCTGGACCAGCTTGTCTTGGTGGAAGAAGGTGGGCGGCCTGACTGGTATGCTCGCGATGAGTACTCGTTGTGACTGACGCCTCTTGAGATAGCCCTTCCACCATCGAAGCGGATTATGTTCATGGTGCCTGCATTGTGCCGAGTGGTCGCGATCGGCTTCCTCATGGGCGGATTTCTCCTCGTGCCCAATGTCGGGATGCCGGAAGAGCCTCGGCCGTCAACTGAACGAATGTGGCGGCAGTTGCTCAATGAGGCTCACGCGCTGGGTCTTCCGACAAAATTTCTCACGGCTGTTCCACCGA
>DATNCR010000248.1:0-22222 GCA_035607135.1 Nitrospiraceae bacterium | reverse complement strand
TCCGGTCGCGCATTGTCCTTGAGGATTTCCACCATCAAGGTTGCGTAGTCCGAGACGATCACGCCCGCCTGAAGCATGCGCAGGAGCCCCACCTGGCGCTTCGTCTCGCTGAAGGTTCCCGAGGCATCGACCGCCACATAGGCGTCCAGCCCCTTACCCACGGCCGTGATGGCAGGAAACGCCGCGCAGACTTCGAGCGAGATGCCGGCAAAGATGAGCTTCTTGCGGCCAGTCGCCTCGATCGCGCGAGCGACACGTTCGTCGTCGAACGCATTGACGGAAGAGCGATCCATGATCTGGATGCCTGGCAGCGCCTCCACGAGTTCGGGGAATGTCGGACCCCACATGCTGTCGCGCGCCGTCGTGGTCATGATAATCGGCAGTTTCAGTGCTTTCGCAGCTTTGGCCAGGGCCACGACGTTGTGTTTCAGCTCGCCGGTCGCATAGTCACGGACACCGGTCATGAGGCCGACCTGATGATCGACGAGGACGAGCGCGGCGTTTTGCGAAGTGAGAGGCTCGTAGGGACAGGTTTGAGTGGTCATGGCATTCTCCTTGGATGTTTAAGGTTGTTAAATGGTTTTGGGCAATTCGGATGAGGTAGAGACGGGAACAGCGTCCAGCCCCCCCATCCTTACCGGCGCGATTGCATTCAAAAGCTTCAGCGAGTTCTCCCTGGCTATTCATGCCGTTGACTCCACAAATAGGTTGTCCATAAAATTAGCTATAACTCACCAACAATACAGCCGGTAGATGGCCAGTTCACAATAGATTGGTGCGTCTAAGCAACAATAGATATGGAAGATCTCAACGACATCTACTTCTTTGCCTCGGTAGTCCGATACGGCGGATTTTCTGCGGCGGCACGCACCATCGGCGTTGAGAAAACGCGCCTCAGCCGGAGGATCGCCGCACTGGAGAAGCGGCTGGGTGTCCGTTTATTACAGCGCACCACCCGGGCTTTGGCTCTCACAGAAGCTGGCCAGCGCTTTTTTGAGCGATGTGTTGAGACGGTCGAGGGAGCACAGGCGGCATATGACAGCGTGGCGGAATTGCGCAGAGAACCTGCTGGACTCGTTCGCCTCAGCAGCCCGGTCCTGCTGACGCAACGGTGTCTGGCTCATGTACTTCCCGGCTACATGACGGTGCATCCAAAAGTTTCTGTCTTCGTCGAGGCAACGGACCGAACCGTCAATGTGATTGAGGAACGATTTGACATCGCGATCCGGGCAACACCCGTCATAGAGGACGTGGCCGGATTGGTCGCGAAGACTCTCGGTCATTCCCAACGTGTCCTGGTCGTCGGTCCAAATTTTCTCGACCACTATGGGCGCCCGGAACATCCGGCTGACTTGCCTAAGTTCAACACGGTCGCCAGCACCAACGACATATTCGATGGTGGGGCACGATGGAACCTGGCGAACCTTGATAATCGGACGCAGCAAATCAAGTTACAGCCGCGGCTTGTAACAAGTGATCTGCGCGTGAGACTTCAAGCTGCGGTACACGGTATCGGTATCGCGTTGCTGCCGGAACAAGTGGTTGCCGCACCGTTAAAAGAGGGGCTGGTTAAACGAGTCTTGCCGGAATGGTCCGGGGCGAAGAATATTCTTCACCTGGTTTACCCGACGCCGCGGGGAATGCTGCCGTCGGTACGGAGCCTTATTGATTATCTGTTGTTCCATGTTCCTGCCTGGCTCCAGGAAAGGAGCATTTAGAGGTCGATCAGAGAATCCAACCCCTTTCGATTCTCCATTTCTCAGGGGACATCCAGGACACTCGCTCGTGACTCTCTGGAAAAGGCCCCCGCCGTTCTGTCACATTTTAAGCCGGGCACAACACTGGCAGAATGCCCCAATCATTTACCAAAGCTGTCGCCGAACATAGGCAGACCGCTTTTGGACTGCTCCTGTGTGGCTTCGTCTTGGATGACGTCCCAGTGCTCGACGAGAATCCCGTCCTTGATGCGAAGGATGTCCGCAGCAATCCAGTTCGTCGGCTGGCCGTGGCCTGAAAATCGGCCGTGTACGATGACGAAATCTTTGTCGGCCACAATCGTCCCTGGTTCATACTTCAACGTGGGCGGAACGCTCTTGATGAGGTTGAAGAGACCGTCACGACCGGGGGCGATATGAGCGCTGTGCTGAATGTAGTTGGGGGACCAATAGCGCTCGGCTGCAGCGTAGTCCCGTTTGTTGAACAGTGTGTCGAAGGCTTTAAGGACAAGTGCTTTGTTCTTCTCTTCAGTCGTCTGATTCATCTCGATCCTCCATCAGAATTAGAGGTCAAATTTATTAGTTTTTGGAACAGGCGAAAGGATACGTCAAGGCCCAAGAAAAATCGACTTCTCGGGTCTTGAGTTGAAGAGCGGTGTTTGAGCACTGAGCGCAGGCCCCGGCTCGCAGGTCACGCACACACGGCCTCACCCACTAACACCGCCAGGAGTCCCACGTTGTCGCGCAGTCGCAGCACATACTGGAGCGGTCATAGATGGATATTCAGTGGTTGGGATCCGACTTGCTTCCCTTTGAATACCCCTACCTCCGGGTTATTGCGTACACTCGCTTATACGTATAGGTTTCCGGCCTTCAAGATGTTGGCGCCTCTTTCTGGTGTTGCATGATCAATAGAAAAGCATTCTGCACCGCATGTATCTGTACCGTCGCGCGCGATAACGACTCTCCTAAGGCCAAAATATTTAATGGCTCACGCCGCCCTTCTACACAGAACGCAATGCTCATCGGGGAAGATGGACGCTGCTGTCAGTGTGGAAAAACTGGCCTGGTCGTGTATTACATGATCCCAGAATCAACAGAACGAGCGGCGCAGCGACCTACCGAAGACGATTCGGCAGCTACGTCTTGAACTCGTTGAGGTGTGATTAGTGACTTGAAAAGAAGGGGCTGCTGCCGAAGGGGAAATAGAGCCAGGCCGGTTTCGCTCAGTCCACCGAAGGAACAGGAGAAGGCCTCAGGGGATGCCACAGGAAGTTAACTCCGTGACTATGCGCACCGTCGATCTCACTCGTTCCCAAATTCATGACCTGAAACGCGTGGGGTTCTGGTGGTCCGATTATGAACCGGCATTACTACATCCTCGGGAATATGTAGATCAGGCATGGGACCCATCAGAGCGCGACCTGGCCATCACCTATCTCGAGCAGTGCTATTACTTGACCTGGATCGCCTGCGGCTATTCGTGGTGTCGCTTTGGTTGCTGGGGTGGCAAGAGTTGGCATGAAATGGGACATGGAGAATACACGGATGGCGTGTGGTTGTTTCCGGAAGGCTTCCTGCATTACGTGCGGCATCATGCAGTGAAGCCGCCGGCTGACTTTTTAGAACACATGCGCAAGATGAACTTCAGGGTGTCATAAGGCTACCGGCCCTTGCGCCTTCCTTCAGCTCCCTCCTACAATACGCCTCCCTGCGAGACCTCGATCCCATTCTTGACTTGCCCTATCCCGTCGCTATCCTGTGCAACTCTTCACCACGTACAACGCGGTCCATTCTTCAAGCTACCGCTGGCTTCCTGTTCGAGATTTGCGTCACAGACTCAATTCGATCCGGTAAATCACATTTGATTCAGTACTGAATCGCATTCGGTTCATGTCGACCGCGTTCCATCCTTCGTGGAGAACCTCTCAAATAGGTCGAAACCCTAAGAAAATCACACTCGGTGACCAAGGACAGGCACATGTTGTTATTAGGAACGCGACTTGCGTGATATTCGGTCAGCCCGGGTAATTCATGAAAGCGGTCGTGGGTCGTTCGAAACCGAGACCCGCCGCAGCGTTTCGCCAGGACGGCCAAGACCATGTGCCAGAAAAGATGGACAGAGAACCCGCCAATGAGTCGGCTTGTGCACTGCACTGAGAAGAGGAGGGGGAATCATGAAAAGCATTATCGCAGTACTGTCTCTGACCGTGCTGGGGCTATTGCTCCCAGGGTGTGCGAGTGTGGCGTCATGGGTTAGCGAAGGGGGACTGGACCAGGACATGACCTTTACTTCTGAGCCCTCGGGTGCGCAGGTGTATCTTTTGGGAGCAACACCACTTGGGAGTACTCCGATATCCAAAGTGAAAATTGCACGGGCAAAGAACACCTTTGTTATTGTGAAATTGATCGGATTTGAAGACCAAACTGTTCAAATCACAGATAAGTTCAATTACTGGTTTTGGGGGAACATCATCTGTTGTGGCCTCCTTGGGTCGACAACAGACGGGGTAGATGGTGCAACTGTAAAGCTAGATCCCACGACGTACCACTTCAATTTGAATCCAACGAAGGCCTCACTGGAGGAGCGACAACACCTTGCGAAGACTCGCTGGATGCGAAATCTAATGCTTGTCGGGTATCCGCACATTCAACAGAATCTTGCCCAAGGGGGAGGTGAGTATCTATCGAGTATCCTGAACATGTTAGCCGTGCCAGAAGATAACAGAGATTATGCTATTGGTCGATTAAGGCAGCTATCGGCGGAGTCCCAGACCGCTCCAGAATTTGCCGAGAAGGTCCTTCGTGAGTATGCGATGCTTGGCCCCTCATGAAACTACAGAGCCAAGCGTCATTCCTGCGAAGAGGAAGTAACTGCAGAGGTAGAGAGTCATATGACTCTCTACCGGTGGGGCCGTTGGAGCGGTTGGGGCGAATCATTGAGATGGGGCAACGGGTAGCGAAGGACACGACGCACCAGCAAGAAGGCCACGACGGGCAGGGCACCTACAAGATTATGGTGGAGCAGAAGTGATCCGTGAGAACCCGCAGCCTCATTCTCCTCGCGTTGCTGGTCACCCTCTCAGGCTGTATCATCCACCTATCGCGATTTCCCAATTGTGAATCCCCTACCAAGCGTATATGAACCAACAGCACCCCCTCCCTGTGGTCAGACTGTGGAGTTTCCAGGTCGCCTGGCAGAGAGAGGTACTAATCAGCGGACATATAAGGACAGTTGGTCAGGTTTGAGTGTGGATGGTCCACTGCAAGACGCACTTCAACAGTACGCAGGCTGTAGCAGCAACCTCCCTGTCGTTTATAATTCTAAGTGGGCAGAGACGAAAGTCGTGGTCCGCGTTCTGGTGAAACCGTTTACTGAATATGGGCGCACGGTACCCTATAGTTGGCTCGCTGTGCTCATTCCCGTCTATAAGCAAGGCGGCTGGGAGTTGTCCTACAGCGTCTATGACCGGAATGCGCTCACACAGACGTACCACTACGAAATTACGTCGAAGCAATACTACTGGCTATTATTGCGTCCTTTCTCCTGGATCAACTTCTTCACTTATAGTCTCGAAGACGCTGCGCGTGCAACAACGGCGCAGTTTGTCGTAGATGCCCAACGCGATGGGTATCTGGAAACAAAGAATTGACTCGTTGGACTACACGGAAAGGGTGGGCTGATCCACAGCTCGTGCGGCCATGGGTCTATCTGCAAGGGGGAGCGGGTCCGGCGCTCGCCCTCCAGAGCGAGCACCGGGTCCGCCATGTGAGGCCGCGCTGACCGAGTTCATCCATTCTTAGCGTATGCGCACCGCGGTGCCCTGGAGCCCGCAGAGTTGCTTCGCAGAATATGTGCCTGATACCACGGTTTGTTCCACCGGCTTGATCTGACTGTAGATCAATACCTGACCATCGACACCAATCTGGCCCATCATCTTGGTGTCGGTTAACGTATACGTCGATCCCGGAACACCAGGTGGGCCGTCAGGGTCGATTCCTGCACAGTCACCGGCTTGGCTGAATCTACCGTTTGGATGCACCACATACGTATACCGGCACTTCTCCTCGGCGAATGTGATAAGTGTCGGGCTGTTCACGTTGTACGGGCCTGGTAAAATGATGATTCCCTGCCCGATTCCCGTGGCGTAACCGTTACCATGGTAGGTAATGTCCCCAGTCCAGGTGATGTGCTGCGTCCCACCGGGCCCAGTTGCCAGAAAATTTGGCGTCCCTGAGGAGCCCGGGACCACGGCACAGGTGAGGGTTGTGCTGTGCCGATACGTTCCTTGCAGGAACGCGTTGAGACTTCCTCCTTCGCTGTCTGCCAAGGCAGACCCTGCCATCAGCGAGACGAGACTGATCATAACCGTGAATGCAATGAATCCTTGAGTACGCATGGTGCCCCCTATGCGCGGCCAACCTGAACCTAAGGGGCAGCCGCAGTACCCTCCAGGCATCGACATTGTGATACGAATATCAAGCAAGCCATGTACCGCATCTGCTGTGGCACCGGTGCTCTATTGCAGACCTCGGTTTTCCCAGCATTGTGCCCGTTCGGAAGCCAGGACAGCAGGAGGGAAGGCGGTATGTGTGAATCGAAAACAATTCAATGGTGAATCATATCTGATATATCGGATCGAATCGAGAGACCGACTGAGGAGAGAGCAATCAGCGGCAGTTCGTAAACGTCTGATTCCCGAAGTGCTGTGAGGTACAGCGCGTGGTGTGGTTGCCTCGCTGGTAGGCGTCGAACTGCGTGGCGCCAACGCGTTGGTACGTGGAGTGCGTGGCGTTTCCCAGTGGGCCGAGATACACAGGACGGCTTTGGGTTTGGGCAGTCGGTGCCCCAACTCGTCCCAACTGCGATGGAATTCGTTGTGTTCAATCGCATTCATCGGATTGCCATGCCCGATGAACACGACAGGCATCCGAGGAGCCGGTATGGTGTTCATGCCTACCTACTCGGCGCACTCATTGGGCCAGGCCGATTTGCTTCATGAAGGCTAGGTTGTCCCAAATCAGCCACTCCTCGACCATCACACTGTTCTTCCAGTGACCGATGGTCACCATATATAGCTTGAACGATTTGCCGGTCGGTGGAATGGTTTGGCCTGCGCCAATCGGCATCGGCTGTGTGAATGTTCCCTCGATATACCCGGTGACTGCGGTCCAGTCACCCGAGACAATTCTGATGGGATGCTCCTTGATATGCGTATCTGGCGCGAAGACAAACATGACCTTCAGGTCGTCGATATGCGCGTCGATGCCTTTGGTCGTACGGCCATCCGGCCAATATACCGTGATGTCCTGCGCGTGGCTCTTGCCGAGTTGATCCCATTTCTGGCCGCTATAGACGTTGAAATCAAGATCATCGAAGTTAGCAAGATTCGCCTGCTCCATCTGCCTCGCCTGTTCAATCTCAGCGAGCAACTGCTTCATCCTCTGGAGTTCGACATGACTTCGATCGCCGGTACAGCCCATCAGCATTCCGATCCAGAGAGTCCCGCAGAGTCCAAGGAGCAACCGGACGTTCGTCTTCATGGCTGATTCCTCCTTATGTGTGAGAGAACCCGTATCCATGCATCGTGGCAAATATGACCCCCGACTCTTGCCTATACTGACTTAACATCGTGTTACTATTGGCTGCGTCGCGGGGAACGGGCTGAAGCACGTCCCAGGCCAAGTCTAGCCAAGAGTTAAGAAATAAAGAACTTTGGCTGGAATGAGTTGGAGTGAGGTGGCGTTGAGCAAAAAATGAGCACCATTTCATTCTAAAAGTCGAAGTGAGAGGTTGTCGAAGTAGGTGACAGCATCAGATTTTGTCCAGAGCCCGATCCCTCCTGCCGGAAAGGTTTTGTCACAGAGATCGAAAACCTGCTTCTCGTCATAGAACACTTGAATGCGACAACCTCGGTTGATCACCTGCAAGGTATGCCATTGCTTCAGAACAATCGTCTGGTTAAAGTTTTGTAGCAGGTGCCGGATTCCATTGACGACCCGGTACACTCGGATATTCTGTTCCAGGGGATTGGCCCTCGTCAGGTAGTAGTTTCGATCATCCATTCCCCGCCAGATTAGGCCACCGCCCATATCCCCTTTGCCTGAGATTGGCAAGAAGGAAACTCGCACATCCATATCGGTGGCCATCGTGCCTTGAACCAGCACCACCTTATAGGCGTGTTCGCCGCCTTTTCCCATGAGCTGAGCAAGGACGTGCGTTCCGTTATTGGCTGACTCGGTTTCGAGAATCTTCCACTCTCCCGCCAGCCGCCCATCAAACAGAGTTCCCACCTGGAACTCAGAGGGAAGACTTTCCGGTGGATCCTCGTCAAAGGTCCATACACGGGTCGCACTCTCAATCGAGAACCCAACCACTGGGATAGCCATCACTACGACGAGTAGCAGCAGAATGCGCAGGTGAACCGTCTTCAACATTTTCACAAACTCACGGGGGAGATCACGTGTTGTAGGACCTGATCAACGTGGATAAGTTACCGGATTCCACCGGCACATGTTCGACCGAGAATGGACATTGCACCACGCTCATGATCATCGGACGGTCCAGGCTTGTGTTGATGTACCCATGGGGAGTGTTCATCGGGACTCACACGGTCTCTCCAGCCTTGATGGATTGCGTCTCGGTCCCAACGAATCCCTTCACCCTCCAAGCAAAACACGACTGCATCAGAAACCGGATAGCGGTGCAGGCTATTCTGCTGTCCTGGCTCAAAGCAGTACATGTTGCAATGGAGCGGTTTGCCAGATCCGCTTTCGAACGTTTTCTTTTCCATCGGATGAGGTCCCGTCTCCTTATCGCCAGGTCACTTCTTCCCAGCAGAGATGAACAAAGGTTTCAAAGGGAGGAAAGTTGTTGGCGTTTTGTTCCTTAGACCTGACCCACAAATCAATTTCCATCCCGGCTGGGTCGGTTTCGCCTCCCGGCAACGTGCGTTTCACGGGATAGTGGACTTCATGAGTTTTTGGATCGCGGGACCGTTCCATCACCATGAAATGGGCATCAAAGTCCTTGTAGAGCACTTGATCGTTCTTCTGTATGGTGGCGGTACCCCACGCACCAAGATAGAGCCAGGTTTTTGGATACAAGGGATCGCCGTTCCCGGAGTCACCATGTTCGTAGATCCTAGTCGCAATGCCTCCATCCTGGAACGGAGCCTTCGCAGCAAACCGATCAAAGACGATTCGGTAGCGGTCGGAGCCCTCGACAAACTCGGCTACTACCTGTCCTGTATTGGTCAACTCATTCACATCAATGGCGATAGTTCCTTTCACAGAGTTCAGATGCTTCCCCGCATAGTCGAGATGGTCCCAGGGAGAAGTATCTCGCATACTGCCGATGAGTGTGGTCCGTTCGCCTTTGAGATGAAACTCGCCACTGTAAAACGGGTGCTCGGGAGCTTTGAAAATTCTGGTCCCTTCAGGGCCTTTCGGGGTTCCAAATTGACCTTCTTCTGCCTGGGCTGAAATCCAGCCGCCCGCTCCGATTGAGGCAATGAGGATGATCATCCACGCTGCCACACGGGTTGAAGCTGGCATAGCTCACCTCCTTTGATTGGCGGAAGAGTTGTTCCAATAACCCTCAGATATGATGGGCGCGAAGGGAGTGACATTCAAGGGAGTAGTTCGAGCGAGTGAG
This sequence comes from Nitrospiraceae bacterium, assembly GCA_035607135.1. Taxonomy (GTDB): domain Bacteria; phylum Nitrospirota; class Nitrospiria; order Nitrospirales; family Nitrospiraceae; genus Palsa-1315. The sequence goes on along the minus strand of DATNCR010000248.1, from coordinate 12,850 downwards.
GATGTTCACAAACAACTGTTTTTGAAACAGGTACCGTTCAAAACTAGATTGATCCTAAAACTTTGTGAACATGTTGAATATAGTCCTCAACCGCTTTAAAGGATTCTTCTGCCTCCTGACCCGAAGGCATGGCAACAATAGCGAGCCCATTATGAACGGGATGGACCAGAGCATTTCGGCGCTCATTATGCTGCTGTAGTTTCTGCCAAAAAGCTGCATCGGTTATTCGATCGCCCGAGAGGGCTGTATAAATTTTATTCACCCTTTTATTGCAGATATCCTGGATGCGTCGTATTTGACTTCCAGCCGACAGCGTTCGCCATAAGTCTTCTACATTTTTCTTTTTAAAGAGCTCCTCTAAAGCCCAGAGAGTAAATGCCTCACAAACCACTTCCGCAAGAATCACCATCAGCGCAGGCTGCTGAGAAAATGTGGCTTTATGGTCATAAAGGCGTTTTACGTGGTCCGGTAAGGATGCATACCAGAGAATTGGCGCCGGAGACCCACCCGATGTCTGATAGTACTGATAATCTGATTTCCCCATTTTGTGTCCCGGTTCTTTACTGACGTGGGAGAGCTTTTATCGATTCAAGCTCCAGTATCGTTTGTTTTTGGAACAGGCGGAAGGATACGCCTAACATCACGAAAGATCGAGACATGACCCTCACGTCTGCTGCAAGGTTAACAGACTCACCGTGCGGAAGGTCAGTCAGATTGAGATGAAGGAACGACGTGTTTGAGGGGGCGGTCAACGAAACTTGGAGCGGTTTCTTGGCATCTTGTGAGGAGGCATGGGCTAGTCGCTATGGGTGCTTGCGAAGAGCGTCGCGTGTCCACCGCGAGTGTGGCGTGGGCGTTCTAATAAAGATGGGACTTCGACGGACCCTTTTCAGCAGCCCTTGAAATGCTGTGCTTCACACTGTTGCGCGAGTCGCTGGGCTTCTGCAACCTGGGCGGGAGTCATGCGGCGTGTGAGTGCCCCATCTCGATTGGCTGCTGCGGACTTCTGCTTGTTACCCGTCGAGTGGGCGACTGCAAGGGTGTACCACACATATGCCCGCACATCGTCCTGCGACACGCCGTCTCCAGTGGCATACATGAGCCCGAGGCTGAACTGTGCATCCGCATCCCGCTGCGCTGCCGCTTTCTCGTACCATTTCGTCGCTTCCGCGTAATTCTGTGGCACGCCGAGTGCGAAGTGATACAGCTGCCCGAGTTTGTACTGCGCTCCCGCGTTACCCTGGGCAGCAGCTTTCTCATACCATTGTCGCGCCTTCGCATAGTCCTGGGGTACGCTATATCCCTGGGCATATCGCAATCCGAGGCTGAACTGCGCATCTGTGTCTCCCTGCCCTGCCGCTTTCTCGTACCACTTCGTCGCTTCCCCGTAATTCCGCGGGACACCGCCTCCCGTTTCATACAGCGAACCGAGGGTGAACTGCGCATGCGTGTTCCCTTGAGCCGCCGCTTTTTCGAACCATCCCCGCGCATCCGCGCTGCCCTGGGCTGCGGCTTTCTCATACCACTGTCGCGCCTTTGCATAATCCTGCGGGACGCCCTGTCCATGGGCATACATTTCACCAAGGATGTAGGAGGCATTCGCTCTGCCCTGCGCGGCGGCTTTTTCGTACCACTCTCGCGCCATTGCGTAATTCTGAGGCACCCCATGCCCATTAGCATAGAGCAGCCCGAGATTGAACTGTGCTGCCGCGTAATTCTGGGCAGCGGCTTGCTCGTACCACTGCCGCGCAACCGCGTAATCCTGGGACACCCCATCCCCGAGGTCATACAGTAGTCCGAGGTTGTTCTGCGCCAACGCGTTGCCTTGGGCTGCCCATGTGCGTAGCATTTGCAGTTCTTCTGCTGAAATGTTGATCGGTGGGGAAGCTGACGCATACCCAGAGGGGAAAACCAATGCAGCCAAAAGCGTGATGACAGAGAGGGTGCGCATGGGAACGCAGTATGGAGGCGGAGCCCAGGGACCGTCAATGACACAATGAGGGAAACAAGTGCTGGTCGCTGCGGTCGCTTCCGAAGCGTATCGGCGTGTCTCCTGCGAGCATTGTATGGGCCTTCCTTTGAGGAGGAGAGAATGGAAGAGTGCGTTGATGGGTCACAATCCTGCTTCGAAACGACAAACAACCTTCTTGATTTTTCAGTGATTGAGGCGTACTCGTCATCAGGACCAAAAACAAATATTTTTGAATAGTACAATTTCAGGAATTTAAGTGAGGCACGACAAGTTTGAGCCTCGCGGCCAATAGGTCCAGGTGTAATTATGCGGTGGGAATCGTTCCGCCATCAATTGTGTAGTCAGTTCCGTGAATAGAGGCGGCACGATTGGAGGCAAGGAAGGCTACCAGTTCTGCGACCTCTTCCGGGCTACCTGGTCTGCCAATGGGGATGCCACCGATCATGTCCATAATCTGTTGGCGCGCGGCGCTTTCATCCACTCCGTTGCTCTTCGCGAGTTGAACAATCATCCCGTGGGCTCCGGAGGTCTCAATGAAGCCCGGCGAGATCACATTCACCCGTACGCCCTTCGGCCCGACTTCGTTCGCAAGGCCCTTACTATAGGTGGTCAGGGCTGCTTTCGCTGCAGCATATGCCAACGTCGAGTCGTAAAGCGGCAGACGATGCTGTATAGAGGCGATATGAAGGATGACACCGGAGCGGCGGTCCAGCATGCCCGGCAGCAGACTCCTGTCGAACCTCACGGCCGCCATTAGATTGACGTTCAGTGCTTTCTGCCATTCCTCGTCCGTGAGCACTCGGAAGCCACCATTAGGAGCGCTGGAGCCACCGACGCAGTTCACCAGGATGTCGATGCCGCCCCAGCTCTGAAGAACCTTATCCACAACCGCTTGCACACCCTGTGCTGTACCAATGTCCGTCTGGATAAACAATGCTGGTTGCTGGCTTTCGGGAAGAGTTGATCGCGCAGTAGTCGCGACAGAAGCGCCGCCCATCGTCAGCCTGCGGACCATGGCCTCTCCCATGCCTTTAGTCCCGCCAGTCACCAGGACCCGCTTGCCTTTGAATTCGTTTCCATCGACGGGAAAGGGGTAGTCTGCTGCCATCATCCAATTTCCAGTGAGGTGATTTTGTCGTGTGCGAGCGTAAACGTGTAGTCGAGATCGACCGGGCTTCCAGGGAAGTCCCCCGTCAATCGGGCGCGGAGTTTCACAGTCTCTCCGCTCACCAAAGCGTCGAGCGGCTTTATCACATATTTGTACTTCGTTTGAGTCTCCTGCTTCCAGGACCGTATGGCATCGAGGCCGCGATAGTCGCGGCCTTCATCATGTACTAGGGCATCGTCCGCAAAGCAAAGGGCCAGCATGTCCGTATCCTTTGCTTCGACCGCGGCAAGATAGTTGGTGACTGGTTTCGGAAGTCTGAGCGACATCGCATGCTCCGCTCACCTGTCGCACTAGAAGAAGTATCGCTTTGCTCTGACCTAAGAGCAAGTACGCACGTTACAGCATGTCATTATACAGAAAAGTCTTCTTGCGACTAGAAACGCCGTCTAGGCCTTCTCCCCACTGTTTAAAAACCTCTCTAGTGGTCGAGAGCGTTGAAGTCGATTTTTCTAGGGCTTTGACATATCCTTCCGAGTGTTCCAACAATAAATGATTCTTAGTCCTTGAAACTAGACATGACGGGGACACAGCCAAAACGCAAGCAACGATCAATTTCAGCAGCACATAACACCGCATAGGAGCAATCACCATGCATCCGTTACGCAAACTACGGGAATCCGGTAACCCTACACCCGCCCAGGTGCGCGAACTGCTTGCCGAAAACATCGTATTCAACAGCCCGATCCTGGTACGGCCGATCGAGGGACGTGAAGTCATCGCGGCGATTTTCGCTCAGTCGAGCGCTACGCGTGGTTCCGGAACCTATACAGCCGAGTGTAAACTCGATGAGCGCACCACCTTTTTGCGTTGGGTGGGGACCATGGATGGCCACAAGTTCGAGAGCTTGGAAATCATCGTGGACAATGAGCAGGGGCTGATTGTGGAGCGCACTATTGCCCTCCGGCCGTATCCGGCTCTGAAACTATTCCGCAACGCCATGTATGCATCGCTCAAAGATAAGCTGCCGCCCGATGTGTGGGACTACCCAACGCCGTAGTGTGACCACGACGGGGCGTTTCAGATCGGGTCGACTCAGGAATCTAGTTGGTCAGCTGTGAGTTAGCACTTGACCAACCGGTGCCTTTGGGTGCTAGATAAGGTATTCACCTATTTTGGTCGAGAAGAAGGAGGGAGCGTAATGGCGCTACTGATTACCGACGAATGTATCAACTGTGGAGCCTGTCTACCAGAATGTCCGAACGAGGCCATCTTCGAAACTCGCGGCGACGCGGAAACGAAGGGAAATCATGTGGGTGACGGCCAGGGAGTGGGAGACAGTATATATGTGATTACGCATGACCGCTGTACCGAGTGTGTCGGACATTTTGACGAACCTCAATGCGCGGTGGTCTGTCCGGTCGACAATTGCTGCATTTCTGACCCTGCCTATCCGGAAACCACGGATGTCTTGCTGGACAAGGCGAAGAAACTCAATCCTGACAAGTCTATCGATCCGGCAAAAGTGTGGAGCGGCGTGCGGAACTGATCATGACTTCGAGGTACCGCGTCACGTTTAGCATGCTGAAAATGCCGCCTGTATAGCGTTCGCGGATGATGTACGAAGAGAAGATTAACTTGTTTGCCGTGGCATAACCGAAACGATCAGTCGTGGCTGATAAAATTCCAAAAGCAATTTCCAATGCAACTGTCATTAAGGTTCTAGCTAAGGTCTTTGCTTTCCAAGCCATCGAGATCAACCTATTGCGTTCACATGCTGGAATATCAGATGCCAATTGGAAAGCCCTCAAGACCGAAGCCTTTAAGAAAACCTACGCGAAGCAACGCTCTTTTTATGAAGATCGCTTGACGGGTGCGTTCGCTTTAGAGCGCATTTCCCAGTCTGAACGCGAGACAAGACTGCTCGAACTCTGGCTAAAACAGAGTGAGGATTCTCCCAAAGACGAACCCTGAACAGTGCTCTCAACTGCAGCTCGTTTCGGCTAAACTGCAGATCGAGGAGGTCCGGAAACCTCGAACCGGGGGCCAAGATAGTGCGCCCTCACTCCCCCTCACGCGAACGCCGTGACCTTGCCACTGTGTAAGTCGTACACGGCACCGACGACCTTCAGCGTCCCCTTCTTTACCGATTCGGCCAGTATGGGCTGTAAGTGCTTGAGCCGATCCACGCCACGTTCGACGTTAGCTTTGATCGCGTTGTCGAGCAAATTACCGGGTTTGCCCTTCACTGCGGCCACGGCCGGTTTGATGATATCGACCAGGCCGCTGATGGAACCGGGCAGGGCATCATGGGCGTCAAGGTGTTTGATGGCTGCCTTGACCGCGCCACACTGGCTATGACCCATCACCAAGATCAACCGCACGCCGAGTTCCGCGACGGCATACTCGATGCTCCCCTTCAAGGCAGCGCCCGTGCCGGAGATCACGTTTCCGGCCACGCGGACTACGAATAGGTCCCCCACTCCCTGATCGAAGATCAGCTCGGGCGCCACCCGCGAGTCCGCACAGCCGACGATAACGGCGAGCGGCGCCTGACCCTCCGCAAGTGGCACGAAGTCCTCTGGCTTCCGGCGCGGGTGAGCTAGCTCCCCCTTCATGAACCGTTTGTTGCCCTCAAACAACTGGGCCAGCACCGCATCCGTGTCCCCTCCTGTCACCAGTGGGTCGGCTGCCCGCCCGACTGTTGAAAGGGCGAGGCTGGCCGATCCGGCCGCCAGTCCAGAGAGCCACATGAACTCACGGCGGGACACCGGTCTCGGAGCTTGCATGACATACCTCCTTCGTGAACAGCAGTCAGGTTCGATCGGCCTTGGGTGCCGAACTATTTTTTTTGGAATTGGCGGAAGGATACGTCAAAGCCCTAGGAAAATCGACTTCCGTACCATCTCTTCCTACGTCTTCCTACAGGATTTTCTCCTTCCAGACTCGGGCTATCTCTAGTCTCACGACCTGAGGGGTTCAGGTAGGAATATCCCTACAAGGGTGCAATTACCTAGGCCCATTGCCTGGCCCTCCCACTCGTCGCAATGCACCGGAACCTTCCATCCTATGCTTTCCAATATCCGCTACATGCTTCCCTCAAAGGAGAATCTCTGAAAGGAGCGATCTCATGAGCCACACACCATCACAGGTTCAACGCGGGAGTATGATCCTGCTCGGCGTGACGCTCCTGCTGTTCAGCGGGTGCAGCGGCGATGGAGGAGAAACAGGAGGCGCGCCTGGTGCGGCGTGCCAAACCAACTGCCCGACGGCGAAAGCCGGACCCGAGCAAGCCGTGGTCACGGGAGCGGCGGTCACCCTCGATGGCAGTGGCAGTACCTCCGGCACACCGGGCCTCATCACCTATCAATGGACGTTGCTGTCGAAACCGGCCGGCAGTGCAGCGACACTCGTCGGCGCCACAACCGCGCGGCCGACCTTCACCGCCGATGTCGTGGGCACCTATGACGCCCGGCTCGTGGTGCAGGAGGACGGAGCATCGAGTGCGCCCGATACGGTCAGGATCACCTGTGGCAGCGGGAATCTTGCGCCCATTGCAGACGCGGGGCCGGATCGCACCGAGCCAGTCGGCAGCCTCGTCACGTTGGATGGGACGGCCAGTCAGGATCCGAACGGTACACCAATCACCTATGCCTGGCGTCTCGTGACTCAGCCGGCCGGCAGCCAGGCAGTCTTGCTCAATGCCACCGGCGCAACTCCGTCGTTTACGCCCCACGTGGCCGGCCCCTATACCTTCGCGCTCACGGTCAAAGACGGCACGCTCACGAGTCCCTCCGATGAAGTCGTGATCACGGTGACCGCCAATAATTGTCCCCCGATTGCCGATGCGGGAGCCGATCAAAAAGTCACGACAGGGCAATTAGTGACGCTTACCGGGGCCGGCAGCACGGATCCTAATCACGATCCCTTGACCTACAGTTGGCGGTTCCAGAGCAAACCCGACGGCAGCAGTGCCACATTAGCGGCGGCCACCACCGTCAGTCCGACCTTCACGGCGGACATGGCCGGATTGTATGTGCTGTCGCTAGTCGTGAATGACGGCAAACTGACCAGTGCGCCCGATACGGTGGTGATCGAGGCACGGCTCCCAAGTTCTGTGAACGGCGTCCTCCAAGCCTACGTGAAGGCGTCGAATACGACGGCTTCGCAATTCAGATACTTTGGCAGTAATGTGGCGCTGGACGGCGATACGCTCGCGGTCTCGGCAGATGAGGCCAGCTGCGCCACGGGGATCAATGGGAATCAAGCCAATAGCAGCTGCCCCGGTGCCGGGGCGGTCTATGTCTTCACGCGGACGGGAGGCACGTGGAGCCAGCAGGCCTATCTCAAAGCATCCAATACCGAAGCCGGTGCTAGGTTCGGCCTAGGCGAAAACCTAAGCCTCAGCGGGAATACGTTGGCGGTCGGTGCCACACAGGAGGACAGCTGTGCCACAGGGGTTAATGGGAATCAAGCAAACAGCAGCTGTCCTGGTGCCGGGGCGGTCTATGTCTTCACGCGGACCGGCAGCACCTGGAGCCAACAGGCATACGTGAAGGCATCCAATACCAGCTATATCCACCAGGGCCTGTCTATCGAACCATTCTTTGGTCAGGCGGTTGCGGTCAGCGGCAATACACTTGTTGTCGGAGCACCGGATGAGGACGGCTGTGCCACCGGCATCAATGGGAACCAAGCCGATTTCGGCTGCCAGCATACAGGCGCCGTCTACATCTTCACGCGAAGTAATTCGGTATGGACCCAAGAAGCCTATGTCAAAGCCTCCCACCACAATGTTGTCCAAGGTGAAGAGTTTGGCGTGACGGTCGCCCTTGACGTGGATACCCTGGCCGTCGGTGCGGTTTTTGAAGACAGCTGTAGTAGGGGTATCAATAGCGATCGAACGACCACCAGCTGTAGTGCGGCCGGCGCGGTCTATGTGTTCACACGAACAGCCGGCGTCTGGACCCAGCAGGCCTACGTGAAGGCGTCCAACACCAACACCATTGGGATCCCACCGGAAGGTGACCAGTTTGGATCGACTATAGCCCTCAAAGGCGAGACCCTTACAGTTGGTGCGGCCTTGGAAGACAGCTGTGCAACCGGCATTGATGGGAACCAAGCCGATGAGGGATGCCCTGGGAGCGGCGCGGTCTATGTCTTCACGCGAAGTAGTACTGTCTGGAGCCAAGCTGCGTATGTGAAAGTCATCCCTCCGCCCTTCCCAATTGGATCCTTCGGATATAGGGTGGCGCTCGATGGGAATACGCTCCTGGTGAGCGCGCCCGACCAAAACTGCGCGACGGGGTTCAATCCTCCCCCGGGTTCGAACGATTGTGGTTCGACGGGAGCGGTCTACCTCTTTACCAGGACCGCCACCAGTTGGGCGCAGCGGGCCTATGTGAAGTCATCCAATACCCAGTTCTTTGATTTCTTTGGTTCACGGACCGCCATCAGTGGGAATACGCTAGTGGTTAGTGCGATAGCTGAAGACAGCTGTGCGACCGGAATTAATGGGAATCAAAATGATCATGGTTGCAACGGCTTTCCGCCCCCGGATTCCAATTTAAACATTTTCGGCGCGGGTGCGGTATATGTCTATGTGCTGCAGTAAATGAAGCCATGTGATTAAGGGGCTCAACAACCTTCTAGATCTCTGACAAGAGACCGGAGGAAATGGCGATTTGTTTGCGTGCTACTGCACGTACTTTCTGGGCAATTTGTTGAGCTAGGTTGACCATCGATTCCGGAGAGAGATTGAGCAGCTGCGAAGATTCGTGACTGAGGGGACAAAAGCATTTAGTTTTTGACCCCGGCTAGGCGACCCGATCTGAAACGCCCCATCGTGGTCACACTACGGCGTTGGATAGTCCCACACATCGGGCGGCAGCTTACCCTTGAGCGATGCATACATGGCGTCGCGGTATAGTTTCAGAGCCGAATACAATCAGCCCCTGCTCGTTGTCCACGATGATCTCCAAGCTCTCGAACTTGTGGCCATCCATGGTCCATACCCAGCGCAAAAAGGTGGTGCGCTCATCGAGCTTACACTCGGCTGTATTACGTACCGGAGTTTTCGGCAAGCAGCTCGCTCACCTGGGCGGGTGTAGGGTTACCGGATTCCCGTAGTTTGCGTAACGTATGCATGGTGATTGCTCCTATGCTGCGTTATGTGCTGCTGACATCGATCGTTGCTTGCGTTTTGGCTGTGTCCCCGTCATGTCCAGTTTCAAGGAGTAAGAATCACTAGTTTTTGGAACAGGCGGAAGAATACGTGAAGGCCGGAGAAACACCGACGGCTCGGGGCATAAGTTTAAGAGAGGTTTTTGAGTACTGCATGCGGACAGGACTCAAATGAGATAGAAGTTACGGTCGTAAGAGCTACTCAGGAATGGCTTTGGCTTAAGCTATGGTTCCATAACATTCTCTTCCTTCCTACAGGATTTTATCCTCCCAAACTCGGGTTATCTCTAGTCTCACCCTCTGAGGGCGTCAGGTAGGAATATCCCTACAAGGGGCAATTACCTAGGCCACTTGCCTGGTCCTTCCCCATTCGTCGCGGTGCACCGGAATCGTCCATCCTATGCTTTCCAATATCCTCTACATTTCCCCCAACGGCGCGTCCCTGAAAGGAGCGATCTCATGAGCCAGATACCATTCACGGTTCGACACAGCAGTCTGATGATGCTCGGGATGGCCGTCCTGCTGCTCAGCGGGTGTAGCGGCAATGGAGGAGAAACAGGAGGCGCGCCTGGTGCGGCGTGCCAATCCAACTGTCCGACCGCGAAGGCCGGACCCGAGCAAGCCGTGGTCACGGGAGCTTCGGTCACCCTGGATGGCAGCGGCAGTACCTCTGGCACGCCGGGCCTCATCACCTATCAGTGGGCCTTAACGTCGAAACCAACCGGCAGCGCGGCGACACTCGTCGGCGCCACAACCGCGCGGCCCACCTTCACCGCCGATGTCGCGGGCACCTATGACGCCCGGCTCGTGGTGCAGGAGGGCGACGCATCGAGTGCGCCCGATACGGTCAGGATCACCTGTGGCAGCGGCAATCTTGCGCCCATCGCGGACGCGGGGCCGGACCGGACTGAACGGCTCGGTACCTCGGTCACGTTGGATGGCACGGGCAGTCGGGATCCGAACGGCACGCCGATCACCTATGCCTGGCGCATGGTGACCCAACCGTCCGGCAGTCAGGCGGTCTTGCTGAATGCCACCAGTAAGACCCCCTCGTTTACGCCCCAAGTGGCTGGCCCCTACACCTTCGCCCTCACGGTCAGCGATGGCGCACTCACGAGTCCCGCCGATGAGGTGGTGATCACGGTGACCGCCGATAATTGTCCCCCGATTGCCGATGCGGGAGCCGATCAAAAAGTCACGACAGGGCAATTAGTCACGCTGAGCGGGGCCGGCAGCACGGATCCTAATGACAATCCCTTGACCTACAGTTGGCGGTTCCAGAGCAAACCCGACGGCAGCAGTGCCACATTAGCGGCGGCGACCTCCGTCAGTCCGACCTTTACGGCTGACATGGCCGGCTTGTATGTGCTGTCGCTAGTCGTCAATGACGGCAAACTGACCAGTGCGCCCGATACGGTGGTGGTCGAGGCACGGCTGCCGAGCTCAGTAGGTGGCGTGCTGCAGGCGTATGTGAAGCCCTCCAACACGACGGTATTTCCAGATTTGACTAACTTTGGCTGGAGTGTGGCTTTGAACGGCGATACGCTCGCGGTAGGGGGCGTTGACTCTAGCTGCGCCACGGGTGTCAACGGCAATCAAATGGACCGTAACTGCCCTAATTCAGGGGCTGTCTACGTTTTCACGCGGAACGGAGAGACGTGGAGTCAACAGGCTTATCTCAAAGCCTCCAATAACGATCTTGTGAGTACAAGGTTCGGCGCGAGCGTCAGTCTCAGCGGGGACACGTTAGTCGTTGGAGCATCGGATGAGTTTAGCTGCGCGCCAGGCATCAATGGCAATCAGGCGGACAAAGCTTGCACAGGCGCAGGCGCCGTGTACGTGTTTACACGATCAGGCAGCACCTGGAGTCAACAAGCCTACGTGAAAGCCTCCAATCCCAATGCGCACGACGCTTTTGGCGGGTCGGTCTCAGTCAGTGGGAACACGCTAGCAGTCGGCGCACCGAATGAGCAAAGCTGTGCCACCGGCATCAACGGGAACCAATTAGATAACGGATGCGGTGATCAAGGCAACGGCGCAGGCGCAGTCTACATCTTCACACGCGGTGAGAATGTGTGGACCCAAGAGGCGTATCTAAAAGCCTCAAACACCAGGATTGGTCAGGCCTTCGGCATCGACGTGTCGTTAGATGGAGACACCCTCGCAGTGGGTGCAGCGACAGAAGGTAGCTGTGCGACCGGCATCGATGGCGATCAATCCAACAACGCATGCAGAAACGCCGGCGCCGTCTATGTGTTCACGCGGACCGGGGCAACGTGGACCCAGCAGGCCTATGTCAAAGCCTCCAACACCAATATGGAAGACGTATTCGGAATTAATGTTGCCCTCAACGGCGATACCCTCGTCGTCGGTGCCCGGTTTGAGGCCAGCTGTGCGAGCGGCATCAATGGGAACCAATTGGATAACGGATGCGGCGGCGCCGGTGCAGTGTATATCTTCGCGCGGACGAACACCCGCTGGTCCCAAGTCGCCTATGTGAAACCCATCGCTTCGAACGTGACGACCCACGTCGCGAGAGAGTTTGGGCGGTGGCTGACGTTCGACGGCACGACACTCGCCGTCGGGGTGTCGGACGACTCCTGCGGGACAGGATTCAATCCGTCCCCAGGTTTAAACAATTGCGGTGGGTCAGGCGCAGTCTACCTCTTTACGAGGACTGCGACCAGTTGGGCGCAGCGGGCCTTTGTGAAGGCCTCCAATGCGGAGGAGGGGGATTTCTTTGGTAGTTACTATGATAATTCTGGAGGAGTCGCCATCGATGGAAATACTCTGGCGGTGGGTGCGCCGCAGGAGCAAAGCTGCGCGACAGGAATTAACGGCGACCAGACGAATAACAGTTGTGGCATAGTTATGTATTTTGATGGTCACTCACCCGACCCAATTCCGGCACGCGGCGGAGTCGGTGCGGTGTATGTGTACCGGCTGCAGTAAAGGAGGCCATGTGGTGAAGCGGCTCAACAACCTTCGAGATCTCTCACGTGAGATCGAAGGATCGCCTATGGTTTCCTGTAAGGATCAAGCCAGTTCAAAAACATTAGTTTTTGGAATAGGCGGAAGGACACGTCAAAGCCCTAGGAAAATCGACTTCTCTGGTCTTGAGTTGAAGAGAGGTTTTTGAGCACTGAGCGCAGACAGGACTCGAATGAGATAGAAGTTACGGTCGAGGAACCATTCTCATGATGGATCAGGTCGGATTGCCCTGTTTCGGTAGCAGAGTGGTAGCAGACTGGTTCATGGGAACCAAAATAAATCTATTGTATGAAATGTCGTATTGCCACGCTTCGTTTAACTCAACCCTCTTACCGTTCGGTTCGGGATGGTAGGAAATGGATACAACCAGCATCAGTATAGCCGTGCCATTTAACACTTCAGAAATGGGAAGATGGGCACTCGTTGCAAACACACTGCGTGAGAGGCCGGGGCCTAGAGTGAGTGAGCCTTGAGACCTGGCACGCTCTGAGCCGTTGACAAATTGACGAATGAATATTTCAGCCTCTGCCTCATCCTGTCCAGAATTTGTGATCACGATCTCTAATGCTTGGCTAGGAGCGATAAAAATCCGTTCCACA
>DATNCR010000245.1:0-4176 GCA_035607135.1 Nitrospiraceae bacterium | reverse complement strand
CGCTCCAGCCATCTGAAACACCGGTAGATACATGATAATGACGATCGCACCCACTAAAATCCCCATGATCAGCAGCAGTGCCGGTTCAATCCACGTGGTCAATTGGGTGAGCCGGAGATCCAGGTCCCCTTCATAGAATTCGGCCACATCGTGCAACATGGCGGGAAGCGATCCGGTCTCCTCCCCTACCGACAACATTTCCACTGCCAATTTGGGAAATACCTTCGGGCGGTCCAATGCTGCGGCGAGGGTTGTCCCTTCGCGAATTTCACCGACCGCACCGGCAACTCCGAACGATACATATCGATTGGAGATGGCGCCCCGTGCAATCGATAACGCCTCGACAAGGGGGGTGCCTCCGGCAAGGATCGTCGCAAGGGTCCGCGTAAGCTGAACCGTATAATGCTTCACAAATATTGGCCCCAAGACAGGCACACGCAAGAGGAGCTGATCCACAACGAGTCGCCCAGCCAGCGTCACATAGTATGCGCGACCTACGAGCCCAAGAACGGCAAGCCCTACCAATCCTGGCAACAGATACACTTTGCCTCCCGTCACCACATCGAGCAACAGCTGTGTGGCAACCGGTAAGGACTTTGACGATTCCGCATAGACTGACACGAACGTTGGCACGACGTACGTCAACAGAAATCCGATGACGGAAATTCCGACCATCACAAGGAACGCAGGATACGCAAGCGCTTTCGACACCTTCTGGCGCAACCCGATCATGAGTTTTAAATACGCAATGAACCGCTGTAGCACCTCCGCCAAATTCCCCGATTGTTCTCCGGCTTTGACCGTCGCAATATACAATTCTGAAAAATGGATCGGGTGTTTTCCCAGTGCTTCCGAGGCTGAGGCCCCTCCGCGAATATCTTGTCGGACCGTCCGCAACGCCTGTTGAAACCCTGAATGGCTGGCTCGCTCGATTAAGAGATCCCACACTCGCAACACGGGAAGACCGGCCTTCACGAGGGCCAGCAGCTCTTGATTGAACACCAGGAATTCCTGAAGCGGGAGCTTTCCAAATGCGTGCCAATCCAGACCTAAGCCGGTTGTGGACGCACCCTGTCGCTGTAACCGAAACACGAGAAACCCCTGCCCCTCCAGTTTGGCCCGGACGAGCTGTTCTTCCTCTCCCTCAATCTGTCCATCGAGGGTTGAGCCATCAGGACGAGCCACTCTATAAGCAAATACAGGCATGATTAGGGCGTGTGCGAATGTCTGACCGAGAACAGGAAAGCGTGCTTACGGCGTCGCCGAGCCCTTGTCTGCACCGACCCCGGACATGGGCCGATCATCCGGTAGCCACAGTGCCTGGCCAATGACAATCCTATTGTCGGTCAATTGATTAAACGTCCGCAGATATTCCACGGAGACACGATTATTCTGCGCAATACGCCACAGCGTATCACCGGGTTTCACAGAAACATGTCGCATGTGAGTCCTCTGCTGCTCAGCACCTGACAAGGGTTCCCTATAGGCCGGTACCTGCATGGCCGCAGCTGGAGCCGCTACCATCTGAGGCGTTTCCAGAAATTCTGAAGGCTGATTCTGTTGTGCTGGAACCTGTATAGCCTTCTGGCTCTTGGGCACCGCACTACTGGAAGGTAATGGGATCGCCTCCTGCGCGCCCTGAGCAGAACCCATCTCCCCCGTTTTTGAGCGTTGCTTCCGAAACTGCTTCATCTGGCTCTGTAACTGAAGACTGCTTCGAAACACTCGCTCCCGCTCCGTCCGCGCCGCGGCCAGCTCTTCCCGTTGCAACTCGATTACCTGACGGGCTTCGATGACCCGCCGTTCCGCTTCCCTGACCCGTCCTTCAAGCTGTGCTCGAGCGACCTGAGCTTCTGCCAATTCCCTACGGCGTGCTTCAAGGTCAGCCCGCAAATCGGCCACCGTCCGCTGCGCCTCTCGCACCGTCGATTTTAACGTGTCTGTGGTCAGCTCAAGCTCGACCACTTCTGGCTCACGCATCGGCTCAAGTTCACCGCATCCTGCAAACAAGACCGCGGCGAAGCCGACTGCACAGAAAGTCCCAACTCGAACTGCCAAACGGTACGCTGAAGTCGTTTGGACTGAAGTCTTTCTCACTCTACTGTGAACATTGTGCATGGGTTTCGCTACCAACGATTATATGGGGTGCCATCCGTCCCCACAAATTCGGCTCCTGAAAAGACATCGATCACGCCTTTTTCAATAGGATCCTGAATTTCTTGCCACGTGGTCGTCGCACCAGTGAACGGGTCCTTTGGGATTCCGCGCAGATACCCGGTGCCTACCAATGATGACAGAGACGGAGGATACTTTCCCTGATCAGCCTTGTGCTGATCCAATACATCGCGGAGTGTTGAGAGATCCTGACGCAAGGCAGTCTCTTTGGCCTTCACAACCGACGCTTGGTACGAGGGCACCGCCAGAGTAGCAAGAATGCCGATGATCGATACGACGATCATCAGCTCGAGCAGGGTGAAACCATTTTCGCCTGCCACTCCACGCTTACCAATCTCGATACTTTGTTCCATCTAAGGCTATGTCCTGACTTTGAGTCATCACGTCATAGATGTCATCCCCACACCAACTCGATGCCTTCGGTGCATCCTTATAGCATCGGAATATCCAATCAGCCTTGCCGGTCAAGGGATCGAGGGGAAGACTCCTCAGATAACGCCTCGTTGTCGCACCTTTGACCGTTGCCTCTTGACCAGTGAGCTGGACTCCCAACAGCTTGTCCAGTGATTTCGGATAGCCATAGACACTCGTCACATCTTTGCACGTGAGCTTATTCTTTACACAGGCTGGCCCTAACAAAATGTCGCCATCGCGGTTCCACTCCAGTTTAAAGGTATCGATGGCCGCCCTCATGAGCCTCAAATGCTGCCGCAGTTCTATTTCGTGAGTCCGTGTCGCCGACAGACGGCTGAGCGGCATAGCGATCGAGGCGAGAATCATCACAATCGTCAGCGTGATCATGAGTTCCAAGAGGGTCACGCCTGACTCTTTCACCGCACCCTCACAATACCTTTTCCTTCTTGCGACGCTACCGTCGATGATCCCGCGGTGGGATCCACCAACGCCACACGCATAGGAGACACACCGGGCGCCTTGGCGTAGAAGGTGACAGTGACAGTACGGCCTCCCGCCTGCCTCGCCGATGGCGCGACTTTGAAAGCCACCGTTCCCTCTTGCGTCTCTAGGTTGCTAGAGGCCTGCTCACCTACGCCGTCTGACGGTATGATCTCACCATTCAGAAGTCTTCTGAATTCCAATACCTGCGGATCATACTGAAGATGAAACACGCCTTCCGCCGTTGGACGAAGACGTTCGTCAATGATGGCAAGCTTGAACTCTTTCCCCATTTGGATGACCGACTCGTCTGGCTTGATCGAGGCGACCGCCCCTACCGAAGCCTTTGAGGTGAGTGACGCTGCAGCGCCTTTCCCTGCCATTCCCCCTTTTACCGGCCCTCCAGTCGATGAGAACCCCGAATCGGACACTCCAGCTCCCATCATGGAAACCTTTTTCCCCTTCGGGGCAAATAGCGGGCTCGTGGAATAACTTGAATCCGTCCCGGACCAGAACACCTGCGTACTAAGCCCTGGCGGAGCTACCCCCTGAATGATGTGCGGTGTAATCGTGAGGATCACCTCGGTCGTGACCCGTTGGGTCTTAAAAGAACTGATGAGATTCCCGATAATAGGGAGATCGCCGATCCAGGGGATGGTCGTGCGGGTTTTGCGATCCTCTTCTTGGATCAACCCTCCCAACACAATGGTTTCGCCATCTCTAATATTGAGCATAGTTTCCGCTGACCGGTTACCGAACGTAAACTGAGTAATGGGGGGACTGGCTTGGAGCGTCACTAAGTCGCCAAGGCGGATGACTTCAATCTTCATCTTAAGGGACAATTCATTCCCCAAATGGATGGAAGGCTCAACGGTTAACTTGACTCCAGTGTCACGGAATTCGATCGAGGTCACCGTCGAGGTCGTCGGAACTGCTCCGGTTGCCGCTTGACCCGGCAAGACATTTGTGGTGGAAAGCAGGATCGGCTGCTTGTTGCCAATGTTAATCTCCGCCTTCTTATTATTGACCACGCGAACTTTCGGGGCGGCAAGAGTCTTGGCGTCAGTGATCTGTTTAAAGAAATCCAACTGGATGTTGGTCGGAAGC
>DATNCR010000186.1:0-14858 GCA_035607135.1 Nitrospiraceae bacterium | reverse complement strand
GTGGCAGATTGGCCAAGCTTCACGTAGTGCAATCCGACATCGTGCAAGGTGTCGAGCTTCCGCTTGATGAAGGGGATATGCTCGAAGAACTCCACGGCATCATCCACCGTCATATTTAGCACGTCGGCGATGCTCTTCCCCTTGTGGTGAATCTCCATCGTCTCGCGGTTGTACCGTTGGCCCTTGCAGACCTCGCAGGTCACATACACATCCGGCAGGAAATGCATCTCGATCTTGATCAACCCATCGCCCTGGCAGGCCTCACACCGTCCGCCCTTCACATTGAAACTATAGCGGCCGGGCTTGTACCCCCGCACGCGGGACTCGGGTAGATTGGAATAGAGATCGCGAATAAAACCGAACAGACCGGTATAGGTTGCCGGATTCGACCGCGGAGTCCGGCCGATCGGGGACTGGTCGATGTCGATCACTTTATCCAGCGCATCGGCACCCAACAGCTCCTTGCAGCCGTCGATCTTGGGTTTCTTGTGATAGAGCAACTGGGAGAGGGAATGGAACAGCACCTCGAGGACCAGCGTACTTTTTCCGGATCCCGACACGCCGGTTACACAGGTGAGCAGCCCGAGCGGAATCTTGGCAGTCATCCCCTTGAGGTTGTGTTTCGTGGCCCCCACGATGGACAAGAGCCCCTTGGGCTTACGTTGGCGTTGAGGCAGGCTGACCATCTGCGTGCCACGGAGATACTGGCCCGTCAGCGAGTCGAGATTCCCCATGACGTCCAGCGGCGTGCCTTGGGCAATGACCTGGCCCCCATGCGTACCGGCGCCAGGCCCCATATCCAGCAGATGGTCCGCCGCCATCATGGTTTCTGCATCGTGCTCGACCACGACCACCGTGTTGCCCAGGTCACGCAGGCGCAGCAGGGTGTGGAGCAAGCGCCGATTATCGCGCTGATGGAGACCGATCGATGGTTCATCAAGAATGTAGAGAACGCCGACGAGGCCGGAACCGATTTGCGTTGCGAGCCTGATGCGCTGGCCTTCTCCACCAGACAAGGTCGCGGCCGCCCGATCCAATGTCAGGTAATCCAAGCCGACGTTCACCAGAAACCCGAGCCGTTCGCGGATTTCTTTCAAGATGCGATGGGCGATTACCAGTTCGCGCTCAGTGAATGTCAGCGAATTGAAGAAGTCCGCAGCCGCTCGTACGGAGAGATGTGTAACCTGCGCAATCGACTGAGAGGCTACCTTGACGGACAGACTTTCAGGCCGCAACCTCGCGCCCTTGCAGACCTCACAGGGTTCCAGCAAAGTGAAGTCTTCATCGTCTGGACAGCCGGAGGTCATGGCGTAGCCGATGCCGTCACAGGCGGGGCAGGCCCCATGCGGGCTGTTGAACGAAAAGACACGCGGTGTAATTTCAGGATAACTGACGCCGCAGCGGATGCAGGCGAGCTTCTCGCTATAGAGTGAGACGTGGCCATTGTCCGTCAACACACCGACCAGTCCTCCGGAGAGCTTCAAGGAGGTCTCTACCGAATCGGCCAACCGCCGCATCAGCGCATCACCAGACTTCATCACCAGCCGATCGACCACGATCTCGATCGTGTGTTTCTTCTGTTTGTCGAGCGAGATGTCATCGCCCAGGTCGATGTTCTTGCCGTCGATACGGGCGCGGACATACCCGGCCCGGCGCATGTCGAGCAGTTCTTTTCGATACTCTCCCTTCCTACCGCGGACGATCGGAGCCAAGAGCTGAAACTTGCTGTTCTCGGGGAGGGAGCCGATGGCATCGACCATTTGCTGTACGGTCTGCGCGGTGATTTCCTCGCCGCACTGAAAGCAGGAGGGGCGTCCAACCCGGGCGAAGAGAAGACGGAGGTAATCGTAGATCTCCGTCACGGTGCCTACCGTGGACCGGGGGTTGTGGCTCGTGCTCTTTTGCTCGATGGAAATGGCGGGTGAGAGCCCTTCGATCGAATCGACGTCGGGCTTACCCATCTGTTCCAGGAACTGACGGGCATAGGCCGAGAGTGACTCGACGTACCGACGTTGCCCCTCGGCATAGATCGTGTCGAAAGCCAGCGACGATTTGCCTGACCCGCTCAGCCCCGTGATCACGACGAGTCGGTCGCGCGGGATCGTCACGTCGATGTTCTTGAGATTGTGCTCTCGGGCCCCTTTAATAACGATCGAGTTATGCATCAGGGGCGGGATTATACCATGCGAGCCTGGCTGCCTTGACAAACTGGGAAGGCAGGTGCTACCACGCAGAGATGGTACATGTGGATATACCGCCCGTTCAGAAGGGAACAGATTCCCCAGCGGCTCCGCTCGCCGTTTCAACCTGGTCGGGACCAGCCCGTGAACAAGCCGTGCAGCGGATGTTTACCGCCATTGCCGGCGTCTATGACCTGAACAACACGCTCCTGAGTTTTGGACTCCACTACCGGTGGAAGACCATTACGGCCTCCTATGTGCCCGTCACCACAGGAGGCCGGGCACTCGACGTCGGCTCCGGCACAGCCGATCTCGCGCTCTTGATCGAGCCGCGCATGGGAGCCGGCGGTCGTGTCATTGCCTCCGACCTGAACCACGCCATGCTTGTCGAGGGACTAAAGAAAGTCACCGCGCGGGGCTTGGGAGAGCGGATCACATGTCTTGAAGCCAATGCCGAGCACCTGGGGTTTCCCGATCGGACGTTTCATGCCGTGACCACGGGGTTTTGCATGAGGAACGTCGGTGATCTCCGGCAAGCGCTCTCGGACATTCACCGTATAGTGCAGCCAGGTGGGCGATTCGTCTGCCTGGAGTTTTCACGGCCGGTCTTTGGTTGGCTCCGGGCACTGTACGATTGGTACTCATTCCGGCTTCTTCCCTGGATTGGAACAAAAGTGGCGCATGACAGGACCGGCGTCTATGAATATCTTCCTGCCTCCATTCGGAACTTCCCGGACCAAGAACGATTGAAGCAGATGCTCCTCGACGCAGGCTTTCGTCAGGTCACCTACCGCAACCTGTCCGGCGGGATCGTCGCGATCCATGTGGCGACGAAATAGCAAACAGCATGGAGTGTATGGCATATTGCGGAAGACAGATGGCTCTACTCTTTTTTCGGTTCATAGCCCTACACTGTTAGCCTCGAGTTCCGACTATGGAATCGATTCTCTACATCTTTCTCCCCTGCAAGAAGGTCTATCCCATCGGTGTGACTTATCTCGCGGATTTTATTCATCGGCGCAAGCCAGAGGTGCGGCAGCGCATTGTTGATCTGTCTCTCTTTCCCGATGCCCAGCGGATCAAGGCGGTCCGCGATGCCGCAACCGAGTTCAAGCCGGACCTCGTCTGTTTCTCCTGGCGCGACATTCAGATTTTCTCCCCGCATGAGGGAGACTCGTCGCTGGAACATGCGTTTAATTTCTACTTTGCGAGCAATCCCCTTAAGCGGGTCGTGGCCTCGTTTGCAGGACTGCAACAGCTCTATCGCTACTACAGTCATATCCGGGCGGCGCTCTCCTACCCCTGGTTGATCGCCAAGGAGTTCCCGAAGACGCAGATCATGATCGGCGGCGGAGCCTTTACCGCATTTGCCGATCAACTCATCCTAAAACTTCCAGAAGGTACCATCGGGATTCTTGGGGAAGGTGAAGACGCCATCCTCAAGGTGATTGAGGGCCAATCGCTGGAGAAAGAGCGCTACATCATCCGGGAGGGAAAGACCATTCGAAAGGGCCAGCAGGGTTCGCCCGCTCTGCTCGATGCCCTCACCGTCGACTTGCCCTACCTGACCTCGATCTTCCCGCAGCATCGGGAATATCTTGGTGAATCAATCGGGGTCCAGTCGAAGCGGGGTTGCCCCTACGACTGCGCGTTTTGTCTTTACCCCTACATCGAAGGGAAGCGAGTCCGCTATCGGCCGCCTGCCATGGTCGTGAAGGATATCTCGCAGCACTACCATCAATGGGGCGCCAGGCGGTTCTGGTTTACGGATGCCCAGTTTATTACCGGGAAAGAAGCCTATCCTCAATGCATCGAGATCCTTGAACGGATTCTTGCCGAGAAACTGGAGATCGAGTGGTCCGGTTATATTCGGACGTCGCTCATCACCCCGGAGCTGGCAAAACTCATGGTTCGGTCAGGCGTGGGTGATCTCGAGGTCGCCATTACGTCAGGCTCCCAAATGGTGCTGAACGACCTCCATATGGGATTTAAGCTTGAGCGACTGTACGATGGTTGTCGCTATCTGGCAGAAGCAGGATTCAAGGGGAAGGTCATCCTCAATTACTCGTTGAATAGTCCAAAAGAAACCGAGGAGTCCTTGCTCCAGAGCGTGGAATCCTACAAGATGGTCGCCTCAATCCTGGGTGAAGAGCGCGTCTTCCCCCTCATGTTCTTTTTGGGCATTCAGCCGAATACTGATTTAGAACAACGGCTCTTGGAAGAGGGGTATCTCTCGGCTGGTTATAACCCGCTGATGCTGACTCCGACCAGTATCAGAAAGCTGCTGTATAACCCGGCGCCGCTGAACTCGTTCATCGCCAAGGCCTGCCTCCGGGCCTGGGAACGGAAAGAAGGAAGCCGGGACCCGCGGAAGTGGACCGGATCTCTATCCCAAGCCCCCAAAGAGTCCGGTGCCTATGCCGACGCAAACTTGATTCGAGGGATCGAAGGGAACTCTGGACGCGATGCCCTTCTGTCCCTGGAGGAGATCCTCCGTTCCCGTCCCTCGCTTCGCTCCGCAAAGGATTCGGATGGAAAGTCCGTCATAACCCCGGCATCCTAGCGTTGTTCCACCAGTCCCATCGGTGCCTTGCATTCGAATTCAGACCGGTGCTAGCATGACCGTTCTTTGAGGCTGAGGACAACGTCAACCGTTTGGAAGTTTTGATAATTACTCTCGTTCGCCTTGGTCTGGTGGGCATCTTGAGGAGATATCTCGATGTATAAGACGATCTATGTTCCGGTCGATAACTCTGACCATTCCAATACCGCCGTTGACATCGGTATTCACTTCGCCAAAACCTTTGGTTCGAAAATCGTGGGCAGCCATGTTTACGCAGCCAAAATGCATGACAAACGCTTCAAACAGATGGAAGCGGGCCTGCCTGAAGAGTATCACGATGAAAAAGAACTCGACCGGCAGCGCCAAATCCACGATTCGCTCATTACCCGAGGTCTCCAGATCATTACCGACTCCTACCTCGACTACGTCGACAAGAGATGCGCGGAAAACAACCTGCCGATCGAGCGTCGCTCACTCGAAGGTCGGAATTGGAAGGTGCTGGCCGAAGACATTAATACCAATGCGTATGACCTGGTGATCATGGGCGCCTTGGGTGTCGGTGCGGTGAAGGACAGCGTGATCGGCAGCAACACCGAGCGTGTCCTTCGTCGTGTGCGGAATTCGGACATGCTGATCGTCAAGCAGACCCAGCCCATGACCGGCGGGAGAATCGTGGTGGCGGTGGATGGCAGCCCCTATTCCTTCGGTGGACTCATGACCGGCTTGGCACTAGGCAAGGCCTTCAACATGCCGGTCGAAGCCATCTCGGCCTTCGACCCCTATTTCCACTATGCCGCGTTTCACAGCATCTCGGGTGTCCTCAACGAAGAAGCCGGAAAAGTGTTCCGTTTCAAGGAGCAGGAAAAGCTCCACGAAGAGATCATCGACAGCGGCCTCGCAAAGATCTATCAATCGCACCTCGACATCTGCCGCGAGATCGCTCAGGCTGAGCAAACCGATGTCAAGACCACCCTGCTGGACGGCAAGGCCTTTGAAAAAATCATTCAATATGTGCGCAAGGACATTCCGGCATTGCTGATCGTCGGACGGATCGGCGTGCACAGCGACGAGGATATGGATATTGGCAGCAACACAGAAAATCTCTTGCGATCAGCGCCCTGCAATATCCTGGTGTCGAACCGGAAGTATGTTCCACCGATCGATACGCTGGCGGAATACACGATCGCCTGGACGGAAGAAGCCCTCCGCCGGATGGAAAAGATCCCGATATTCGCCAGAGGCGTGGCGAAGACGGCTATCCACCGCTATGCGATCGAAAAGGGCCATACCATCATCAGCAATACAGTCGTCGATACGGCCATAGGACACATTCTGCCAAAGGGTGCGATGGACGCCATGCGCGCACTGGGTGGCAACTTGGATGCTGCGGGTATCGACCGCAACAAGATGCAGGCTGATGAGTCTGTCGTGAAGGATCTTATGGGCTCGACGCTCAGCGGGATGATGACCGAGGTTGTAGAAGAAAAACCGACGGTCAGTGCAAATACTCAAGCCTACTTGGACCGGATGACTCAGGATTATTTCATCTGCGACGGATGCGGCTACATTGGCAAGGGCGAGACGCCTGTGAAGTGCCCCGTCTGTGCAGCCGGGGGTGACCGCTTCAAGCTGGTTGACAAGTCTCTCTTCGAAGCAGCGGCGCATGCTGAAGGGGCCATCGAGACAGACTTGGCCTACGATGATGTCCCCATGCAATGGACAAAGGATGCTAAAGAAGGAATCCGTGCTGTTCCAGCAGGCTTCCAACGCCGGCGGGCCAAAGCCAAGATCGAGAAGACCGCCCGCAAGCTTGGCATGACCACGATCACGCTGGAATATGCCGCACCGATGATTCAGGAAGCGGCTTCAGAAGACTACACCCCCATCTTTGCGAATAAGGGAACCGGCGCCTCGATGGAAGCACAGGCTACGGTAGCCGTTGCGGCAAATGGCACGAACGGCGCGACTGTCGCCCATGAGAACGGTCATGGGAGCGGGAATGGCCACGCGGCAGAATCTGTTCCCGCCCCTGCCTCTCCCTATACCTGGTTGCCGGAAGCTCAATCACGGCTCGAACGGGCCCCAGAAGGGTTCATGCGCGACTGTACGCGTGCCCTCATCGAAAAACATGCCGATAAGCTCGGCGTCATGGTCATCACGGCCGAAGTGGCCCACGAGGGCATCGAACAAGCTAAGGATTACATGGCGGAAGCCATGAAGACCGGTAACCTCAAGGACATGATTGCGAACCTGACTGGCTCGTCGAAGCCCAAGGCCGGTCACTGATGGGCCGGTCTCTTCCGGTTCTCAACTTCCCGGCACTGGCAGGAACGCTCGGCTCTATCCAGCAACAGGTCTCGCAGTTCTTTACTCCACCAACCACTGTTCCTGCACCGCACGACGGCCGAACAGTCGATGATTTCAAACCCTATCTCATCGCCCTGAATCTCACGAAACGCTGCAATCTTAAGTGCGACCATTGCTATCTTGACGCGACGACAAAGTCGGCCGGCGGAAACGACGAACTCTCGACCGAGGAATGCTACAAGCTCATTGATCAGATTGCCGAAGTCAACAGGGGTTGCCTCCTCGTGATCACGGGTGGCGAACCGCTCGTCCGTCCTGACATTCTCGACATTGCGCGGCATGCCGTGAAACTCGGGTTCATGGTGGTGTTCGGAACCAACGGCATGTTGATCGATGACCGGATGGCGAAGGATCTGGTGGACATCGGCGTGATGGGAATGGGCATCAGTATCGATTCGCTGGATCCCCAGAAACACAATCGCTTTCGTGGTGTGCCTGGTGCGTGGGAAGCCGCACTCGCCGGCATCGAGGCCTGCAAACGAAACGGGTTGGCCTTCCAAGTGCACTTCAGTGCGCAGCCCATGAATTATCGGGAACTGCCCGAGGTGATCGATTGGGCGCACCAACTTGGTGCCAAAGTGCTCAATGTTTTTTTCATGGTCTGTACAGGCCGTGGTGAAGAACTGACCGACATTACCCCAGCGCAGTACGAAGAGGTGCTCGGCTACCTGGTCAACTGTCAGGACAATTATAAAGGCATGCTCGTCCGAGCCCGTTGTGCGCCGCATTTCAAACGGCTCGCCTACGAAAAGGATCCGAACTCCCCTATTACCAAAGCGACGGGTTATATGGGCGGCGGCTGCCTTGCCGGCACCAACTATGCGCGCGTGACCCCTAACGGCGAACTGACCCCTTGCCCCTACATGCCGCTGTCTGCCGGGAATATCCGCGAGACAAGCTTTGTCGATCTGTGGGAAAAGTCGGATGTCTTCAATTCCTTCCGCTATCCGCAACTAAAGGGTAAATGCGGTGATTGCGAGTACACAGACATCTGCGGCGGCTGCCGCGCACGCCCCTATGTCGATCACGGCGATTGGCTGGACGAAGATCAATGGTGTCTGTACACCCCGAAGGGTGGCGAGAAGATCAAAGTTGCATTTAATACGCCGGAAGAGGGAAACGTGGCCTGGGATGAGGATTCAGAAACACGACTCAACCGGATTCCCTATTTCTTGCGCGCCATGGTGAAGAAAGGTGTCGAAAAGCACGCACGCGAGAATGGTATCACTCTGATTACCATTGAGTTGATGGAAGAACTCCGCAAAAAACGATTCGGTAACGACGCGCCGGTCTTCAAATTCTAACGTGATGAGTTAAGATTCATTGATTTCGCCTGCACGCGATCTTTGTTTACTGCTCATCACGAGTTGCACAAGTGGACGCCCTTCAAAGCCTCGTTACCGATCCTCACACATTCATCCCAATCATCAATCATTGGCTTCACTTGGTGTCGGCGGTCATCTGGATCGGTGGGCTGGCGTTCCTCGTCATCGCCGTAACACCAGGACTGAAGGCGGCGGTCGCGAAGGACCAGGTCAAGCCAATTACCGATGCGTTTTATCAGCATTACAAGAAAGTCGCTGGCATCCTGCTCATGGTCCTGCTGTTTACCGGCGGTATCAATTTACACTATGTCAATCAGGTCGTCACCGCGCAATCCGGAAGCGGGATTCAACACCATGCGACCTACCTGATCGTCTTCTTTATTAAGCTGTTTCTCGTCCTCTGTCTTCTCACGCTCTTTCTGTACACCGTATTCTTCAAGTCAGATGAGGCAGAAGAAGGTGATGAAGAGTCCTATGAGGCAATTCCCTTCCAACGAGCTGCGCTCTGGGTCGGCTTCTTTATCATTCTCTGTGCCGCCGCGATGAAACATCTCCACCAATAGATTGCATCCCATCTTTGGTTCCCTGTAACATCTATATCGCTCGTCATATTGCTTTTGTCCCTGTATCTCCTAGGATAAAGAGCGTACCGAATAGAATACGCCTCTTTCCCATAACACCAACTCCCCACCTTCATTCACCAACCCACATTTACTCAACAACTTATAGCGTAGGCTTCTGAAGTTTTTTCACTGATATAACGCTGGTACAGATGTTGCTGTATTTGCATTAGCTCTCTGATCACTCGATTCAAGACGTAGGAAGCTCATGATCCCAAGTGAGAAGATTCTTGGCGAAGCGAAACGCCGGTGGGTCCCCACTCAGGAGGTTAACCCCTCTCATGCAAGTGGGACTACCTCTGGATTGTGCCCATCTGGAGCCCTCTCACCGCCACACGCTTCCGCCATCAGGGCCGCGTCCTGCCCCGTAGCAGCGGCGCGGCCCTCTAATTTTGTCATGCACGAGTTAGTCCATTGGCCGGGGGATCGCTTCATTACAGAGAAACTTTGAGAGGTATACTACAATGTCGCTGACCAATCAGGCCGCTCCGAGTCACTCAATCAAAAATGAGCGTCGGGAGACCACTAGTACCTCTTCCAGACCGAATAAGGTCGGACGGCAGCAGCCTTGGACTGTCCGGCTGACCGTCAGCCTTCCTGGCGATCTCGTCGAACGTCTCCGCGATGCCGTGTACTGGAGCCCTAGTTTGACGCTCGCATGGCTGATTGCTCAGTCCCTACGGACTTCCTTGACCGAGATGGAGTCCTTCCGACAGTGTCCTTTCCCAAAACGGACGAAAGCGCTCCGCGCAGGACGGCCTCGATTGCTCGGTCAGACCATGAACGTGTCCTCTCGTGTCAGGCTCACTGGCAATGGAACAGGCCGTCAAACTGAGGGGAGCACTCAGGGCACCCTTGTCTCACAAACGTCCATCGAGGGATGACACACGAGCAGGTAGTTCTCTCATTAACCAGAGCAGATCCGCACTGTTTCTTGGATTTGCGGCTCCGGCCGCCGTGTCTACTTCTCTTCTGAATAGGCATTGATGAATCATCAAACTGCTCCTCTGACCGACGTGAATGGTCGATAACGACGCCAACCATCTTAATAGCCTAGGGCTGTCTCGTTGGGCAGAGTGGCCTTTGCGTGACCGGATACTCGCCGTCCCGTGAGGTGCCGTCATAGGTGAAGGCTAGTCGGGCTCTTCCTCGTTTCCTACGATATTGGACCTCCTGATGGATGAGGGGCCAGCTGCCGTGCATGGAACAATCTGGGCAGTCGAAACCTCACTCCATATTATGACTCAATCTTCCCTCGAATTAATTGGACAAAACGAGAGTGGCGTACATTGGAGTCAATCAATTGGACACAATGGTTTCTGAAATAGGGGTGGAGTCAGAAGTAAAACCAACCGGGATAGACTAAGGGGCGGTAGAGGTCTTGCCCAGCGCTTTCAATGCTGTCGAGACTTCTTTAAAAGAATGCGCGAGCTTGTCGAGTTGTGATCCCTTTGACATCACCTCACCTGCAAGAGACTTGAGTTGACTGTCATAGTTCCAGACCTCTGAGGCAATCTCGGAGACCTTCGCGAGCATGTCTTTGCACATAGTCAGTTCCTGCTGCAGTTGCTGAGCATTGGCTTGGGAAACCTTGACCTCATCCATGGAGGTTTGCATCTGTTGCGTCAGTCGGCCAACATAGGCTTCTCGGTCCCGCATGTCGGCTTCCAGATTCATCCGTGCTTCTTCGCTCTCACGGCGACGCTCTTCCAGATTGCGAATGGCCTGAATCCAAGGAGTGAGATCGCCGCTGGGCTTTGGCGAATCAGGCAACGTTTGCCCACGCTCCAACGCCTTGATCGCAGGGTGCAGCCATTCGACAAAGGCCATCACCTCACCCAGCTTCAGGTCAGTCGTCGAAGTAGAGCTTGACGCAGATGTGCCCGCGCTACTCGGAGTGGGCTGTGCCGGCTGTGGGGCTGTGGATGGCTTTACCTTTTTCTGATGGCCATTTCTTGGCTGTGCCCAGCGGTGGTATTCCAGTAGAACCGCGATACAGTGACGACACATCGGCTCTTCCGGCAGTGCACAACTGCATTTGGAGATCAGGTGCCCTTCCTTGAGACGGATCGTCTGTTCGTAGAGGCCGGAATTCCCGATGACGGCGGACGAAATCTGGGCGTCATCAGCTTCAACAATCCGAACGCGATTCTCAGCGAGGTACTGATTACCAATGTGAAAGGCATTGCGATCAACCACCGCTTGGATCATCGGAGGATCCAAAAGGCTTAACCGCTCGGCGGAGCAGGGGATCTTATTTCGCATGCGCTGTGTTCCCAATCGCACACAACTCCAACTGATCTTCCTCCATAGTCTGAAACAGACATGGGAATCTGTCAAGGGCTCATCGGTTTTCAACGGACGGTTGCATCACCATGAGCTTTCGCACCTACTGTGCGGATTCGCAGCCAGCGCCACCTGATCAGGCTCTAGAGTGGGGCTCAACCGAGATGGGAGATTTTTTGTCTGCCGACAGCCATAGCATCCCGCAGAGTGGTACTCGTCATTTCTCTTGGAAGAATTCTCCGTGGGCTAGACCTCAGTTCCTGGTGATCCTTCACGGCTCTCTCAACATCGGCGAGGCAGTCCTTTTTCACTTACCGGTGTTAGCCACAGGTAGTCCGCAATCTTCTCGCGGATCATGTCTTGTAATTCCTCAATGCGTCTCACATCGAACGACGTCATATAGACACTGACCTGACGAATCTGACCGGTCAAGCGTCGGGCCACTCGCTTTGGAACCGGAAGGTTGTACTGAATGTGTCCAGCCCCCGTATAGCTCACCACCGGCCCAGCCATCATATCGCTCTCTGAGCGAATCTGGTTAAGGCGATGGACCAACGTCTTGGCCATCCCTTCATCTCGAACCATCGAGGCTTCGAACATTGTTTGATAGAGGCTGTCAGCTCCCCCACCATGGCAGGCCTGAAGTTGTTGAAGAATGCGCGTCCGATAGATCGGATCATCGACAAGAGTTTCGTCCTTCATACCCCATTGGGCCATTATCGGGTCAGACTCCGCCTGAGCCAAGCCGTTCTTGGCGACGATCCTCACCAACGGTTTTGGAGGATTCATGGCATCCACAGCCCAATGCTGTTCTTTTGCCAATCGAACTAGCGGTTCATAGTCTTCGTACGACCCACCCCAATTTTGTTGCCATTTGACGGCCTGAAGGAAATCCTGGCGGTTCATATCTGAACCGAAAATATACTGATCCAGTGCCGCTTGGCCGTCCCAGCCGAACATTTCCATACCCAAAGCCGGTATACGTCCTTCTGCCTTCAGTCTCCGCAATACCGTCAATGCTGCATCGATATGAAACCGATTGTGGTGTTCCTCGCCTAGATAAATGATGTCTTGCTGGAGCAACAGTGATATCCATTGGTCAAGAGGGACCGGCAACTCCGTTGCGGTATCAATGACCTGCCATTCCGTGAACGGCACATGATTCCCATCCTTTGAGACTAGAGAAGATTTGGTGCCCACTCCACTTGTGCAGGCTATGGTGAAGCACAGTGCTCCAATGACCAACAACACTCTCTGTATGACAAGAATTGCTCGTCTAGCAATGATCATCGGTGTCCCATGCATGACCTCTACCTAACACAGGTGTCTCGGGATCGGCAAGACGCCAACCTTGACGCTCATGGACCAGGTCGTTATGCTGCTACACAATCACCAACTGACATCGACTGATCAACTATTCGCGTCCCGCACTAGCCGACCTATGAATTCCCCGGCACAAGTTCTTGCAGACTTTCGTTCACAGGTAACCCAGCTCTTGCAGGAACGCGACAAGGAGTGGGAGGCCTCACGTAAACTTGTTGAAACAAAACAACTCACGACGACGCTAAAACGGTTGATCGAAGAAGCCCATCACGTCGATCTTCCCCTCATCATCCGAGATGCGATCACCCTGGCGTTGGGAAATTCAGAAGCCGTACGAATTCAGGATCTCCCCGGCCCCCGACTGAAAGAGCTCACAGGGCTCCCCCCGACAAAAGCCGTTCGGGCTCTCTGTGTGTGGTTTGGCGTCGTTGAGGGCCCGAAGTTCCAGTGGCCAGTCACTTCCCTTCGGAGCGAAGAGATCGAGGCGTTCACCCACTCCCATTCCAATCCCTTCGACCTGCTGCAGAGTGCAGATGTGGCCTCCCTGCTCGATCTGGGGTCTGGCGACCTCTCGTTCGCCACAGAACTTGTCGAGCAATACGTAGCCAGCCTTCAACAGCGACAGCGCGAATTGATTCTTCATAGTCTCGATCGGCTTCAGCCAGGCTCAAAGCTGGGTGGCCCACTTCATCCGGAATGGGAGCGACTCAACGGCCTTCGATCTCGGACCGGGCTTTCGTTTCAATTCTTTGGAAACCGGGACATGTTTGATTTGGGAGGTCTCGACCAGACTGGGAAACTCGCTCCTCGCTATACGATCGCCACCTGCTGGGCTCCCGCGACACCCACGTTTGCCTATGAACCGACCCGTTTGTCCGATCAGGTCATCACTCAAGAGCTTCATCGAACCAAAGGCACGTTTCGACAGATTAACTATTCCGGCGAACCGGCACTGGAGGTCCTGCACGGGGACCGTGCCCTCCTCTTTCCAGCATGGAAGTTCGAGATTCGAGGCCCGCTCGCCCTGCTTGACCTATTGGCACGCCGAAGCGTCCTCTGTGTCCTTGGAGCCGTCGATACCCAGGTCTTCTGGGAAATCCTGGCACAACTCCTCGACGACGCCCGCTATCGACCGGACAATCAGCCGTTCACACCGGACAATCTCCAGGCGATTTTCGGCGAGGTATATGAGAGGCTCTCACGCCTCCCGCTCGGCGAGACCATAAACCTGACAGACTGTGGCCTGCTACGCAGACAGATTCCGCGAGTCCTCCCCTTACTCTCGACTCAAGATCTCTCCTATCGTTTCCGCTCCGTTCAGATTCGTCGGGGAGGCGTCTTTCCAGGTATTCCCGCCAGCAGTACCGCCAGACGGTTTTCGGACATGGTTGAAGAAAGCCCCCCATGGATGCTGATCCTCGTGCCGGAATAGCCCCGAACTTTGGAACAGCCTCATCAGCGCAAAGCCCTGCGCATCGCCCTCTCTTGACTGGTCAATGCAATAACTCATGTGAAAATTGACCATCTACAGACCCTTTGTTAGACTTCGAGCGTGTCACATCACCATGCATGCCTGAACGACCAGGACCAGTAATCCCAACATGAGTTCAGCTCACACCATCCGGGCAATCCAGGACAATATTGCGCTGGTCATCAAGGGGAAGACCCATGTGATCGAAATGGCGGTGGTCTGCCTTCTGGCCCGTGGCCATCTTTTGATCGAGGATGTTCCCGGCGTCGGCAAAACCACGTTAGCGCATAGCTTGGCTCGATCGCTGGATTGTTCGTTCAAGCGTATTCAGTTCACCAGCGATCTCTTGCCTTCTGACATCGTGGGTGTCTCCATGTTTAATCGACAAAAACAAGGGTTTGAGTTTATACCAGGACCGATCTTCGCCAACGTCGTGCTGGCCGACGAGATCAATCGGACGACGCCGAAGACCCAGAGCAGCCTCTTGGAAGCGATGAGTGAAGCACAGATTTCCGTCGATAATCAGACGCATCTGCTGGAGCAACCCTTTATGGTGATCGCCACGCAGAATCCCGCGGAATATCACGGGACATTTCCCCTTCCGGAATCCCAACTCGATCGATTCTTAATGCGGCTCTGCATTGGATATCCCGCGCTCGAAGAAGAACGGAAGGTGCTCGCCCGTCCCCATTCGTTGCATCCCGCTGAGATGCTGGAACCGGT
>DATNCR010000182.1:0-16821 GCA_035607135.1 Nitrospiraceae bacterium | reverse complement strand
GCGAGCGAAGGCTGCACGCAGCTATCTCATCGAGTCGGGTGTGGGTCCGAAGCAGTTGGCAGTCGTGTCGTATGGCAAAGCGCGCCCTTTCTGCACGGACCCTTCTGAGTCCTGCTATCAGCAGAACCGTCGTGGGCATGTATTGTTGAATGTGAAGAAGTAACCTGGCGAATTGCGGCTTCGAAGAACCCCCGGCATCTCTGCATGGGAGCCTGGGGTTCCTTATTTGATTGGGGTGAATCAGATATGGCTTTCATAAAAAATCTGCGGCATTCAATTATGGGGCATCCTCCGCCTCGCATGATCGAAGCGGAGCCTATGGAGCAGCGCCAACAGCCACGTTTTACGTCACAGTTCAGAAGCACCTTTTCAGGTGATCAACGAGAAGGCCAAGGTCGGACGCTGGACCTCTCTACCGGCGGCTGCAAGATTGAAGCGGATTTGCCGGTAGTCACGGGGGATGCATTTGAGTTTCGCATCTATATCCCTGGGCTGGACTGGCCTTTACGGATCGACGAAGCTCAAGTGCGGTGGGTCAAGGCTGGGACGTTTGGGATCCAATTCACGAAGATTCGGTCCGATGAGGCGGAAAAACTCTATCAGGTCATTGCCAACCTCAACGAAGAACTTGGCGCATAGCCCTTCTCATTTCCCTTTCTTCCTCTGCTTCAAACAATCTGATTACTCCTATGTACAGTTAAGTGTGAGGAGGTCTGTGCTCGTTCACGGATCTGTTCGCAGCCCCATGGCGCCTTATGGTATAAGGCAGCCATAGGATTTGAAAGAATGCGAAGCCTTGTAGAGCTCATTCTCAGCCCATGTAATCTGAGATCTGCACAATGGAACAAACAGCTTCTCCAGTACAGACGGAATTCAGTACTGCAACCGTAGCCGGTGGTTGCTTTTGGTGCCTCGAAGCGGTCTATGACCAGATGAAAGGTGTGGTAGCTGTCGAGTCCGGCTACATCGGTGGTCAGATAGATCATCCGACGTATGAGGCTGTGTGTGGCGGCAGGACTGGTCACGCAGAGGCAGTCCGTATCACATTCGATCCCGCCGTTGTCAGCTATCGCGAGTTGCTTGAAGTGTTCTTTGTCATCCACGATCCGACGACGCTCAATCGGCAAGGTCACGATGTGGGGACTCAATACCGGTCGGCAATTTTCTACCATGCTCCTGAGCAAAAACGGATTGCCGAGGAGGTGATCGCAGGCGTGACGAAGGAGAAACTCTATGCGAACCCGATCGTGACGGAAATCACTCCGGCCGGTACCTGGTACGAAGCCGAGCCCTATCACCAAGAATACTTCGTGCGGAATCCCTTCCAGGGCTACTGCACAGCTATCGTTGGGCCGAAAGTGACCAAGTTCCGCAAGCAGTTTGCGGAGAAATTGAAGACATAACCTCGCCCTGCGTTGTCGACGCGGCCCGAACACATCGTCAATAGGGAAGTCTATCCTTCGAGGAGAAGGCGTGTCAGATCAGAATATGCAGGATGCCGGGTACTCGCATTGGTTCCAGGACGCACGACGTGGGCGGTCTGAAATCCTGTCAACGCGGCAGCATCCAGTTCTGCTTCCGCATCCGACAGAAAAAGAATGTAGCCGGGCGGCAAGCCGATTTGCTCACTGATCGTGCGGTAGCTGGATGCGGCCTTTTTCTCACCGACGCTCGTGTCGAAATAGTGCTCAAACAACGATGTCACATCACCGATATTGGTATGTGCAAAGAGCAGCCGTTGTGCCTGTTCTGAACCAGACGAATAAATTCCCAAGCGGATGCCGCGCGCCTGCCATATAGTTAACGTCGGCAAGACATCGCCATACAGCTCAGGCTCAAATGCCCCCTGCCGATAGCCCTCATCCCAGATCATTCCTTGCAGCCCTTTAAGGCCAGCCAGTTTTCGGTCCTGATCGATCCATGTAGTCAGCAGGACCGGTAAGTCATCGTAGGTAGGGCGCGTACCTGTTTCATGCTCAATGGTATCTTGGCAGACTATGGTCCATTGGAGTACTTTTGGGTCGTGCCGCCGCTCCTGAAGGAATGGCGCGAGACGGTGCTTTGCGAATGGGAAGAGGATGTCGTGGACAAAGGCCACTGAAATGAGCGTGCCTTCGATGTCCATGAGGACGTATCGGACCATGTGGCGGCTACCATCGATATCGCTGATCGATTCCGGAATTCGTATAGTGAGGGACCCAGCCTGCTTGGTCGGTGAAGAGACGAATCGCCCGTACCTTCGGAGACTTCCCTAAGTCGAACCAGTGCTTTGTGTTGGCCGGGACAGAAATGAGGTCGCCTTGCTCGCACAAGAGCGCGAAGACCTCCTCGTCCTGGTTTTCTTTGTGAAACCAAAAGAAGCCTTGGCCTTCAACAAAGATACGCACTTCATCCTCGCTATGAGTGTGCTCCCGGATGAATTTTTCACGAATTCCTTCCAGATTCGGAGTGTGTCCATCGACACGAATGACATCCATGGTCTGGTACCCGCATTTTTCCATAAAGGGCTTGAGCAGATAGTCGTAGGCTGCGAGAACCTGTTCGTTCGAAGCGCCGGAAGGCAGGTTTTTGTCCGCAGACCATCGTTCATGAACAATGCCTCGCCTGTCGAGAAATTGCCGGACGGCTGATGGATCACCCAGCGTCACGTTCTTATCGGGTATTCGCAGAGTGGCCATGTTGTGTCACCTCTCGTTGGCATTGGAGAAGATATTCGAAGACCTCAAGATGGCGTTTCGCCTCGGATATGTCTTTGCCCCACGCATACAGACCATGTCCTGCCAGCAAAAATCCATAGCAGGACTGTTGATTCGAAAGGGCCTGTTCCACGCGCGTCGACAATGCCTGCATATCCTGTGAGTTTGGGAAGACCGGCAAGGAGATCTCTACATCGTGGGTGTCTGTTCCGCTCAGTCCTTTCAGCAATTCCCACCCAGAGAGCAGGACTTGTCCTTCATTGCAAGCCAGCTGTGAGAGTAACGCCGCTGAAAGCGAGTGCGTGTGAAGTACGGCTCCGGCTCCCATTATACGATAGAGAAGCAGATGGAGAAGGGTTTCGGCTGAAGGCTTCAGTTCCGCAGCATCTATCGGCTTGCCATATTGGTCGACGACGAGGATGTGCTCGACTTCAATCGTGCTTTTGTCTACCCCTGAACTCGTAATCGCGCAATACGCAGGAGCGGCATCGTCCGGTAACCGCACACTGTAGTTTGAGCTTGTCGCCGGGGCCCAGCCCATACGAGAAGCCCACTGGGCCGTCTGGACCAGTTGCTCAGCAACAATTTTGAAATCTGGATAATGTGTCACGGACTACAATCTGCCGCCTAAAGAAGAAGGCTTTGTATAGCGAAATCCTGACTTCGACGCAATGGCGGATTCGCCAGGAGGTGCATAATTGTGGAGCCCGTATCAGAGCGTTCGTCAGACGTCGAAAACCCCATTCCCATTCCAGAAGATTGTGAGCCTCATGAAAGTGGAGTTGGGTCTTGATCCAACCAGCCGTCTTCCTGCCCCTCCCCCTGGTTAGAGGCGCGCAGACCCACGAAGTCGAATAGCCGTGGGTCCAGGAGAAGCGGCGGTGCCACGTTCGACAGGGCGGCGAAGATACTGTTGGTACAGCCAGGCGATCGTTGTTCCCACTCACGCAAAAAGGCCTTCACCTGTTTTCTCTTGAGGTCCTCTTGTGAGCCACAGAGATCGCAGGGAATAATGGGAAACGCGCGAAGCTCCGCATATCGCTCGAGATCGCTCTCTCGTATGGCCGACAGTGGGCGAATGACCAGATGCCGGCCATCTTTCGAGCGTAGTTTCGGGGGCATCGTCTTGAGCTTGCCGGTATAGAGTAAGTTCAGGAACAGGGTTTCAATAATGTCATCGCGGTGGTGACCCAATGCGATCTTGGTCGCGCCCAATTCCGTGGCAACGCGATAGAGAATGCCGCGGCGGAGCCGGGAGCAGAGCGAACAGGTGGTTTGCCCTTCAGGGATGAGCCGTTTGACGATTGAATAGGTGTCTCGTTCCTCGATATGGAATGGCACTCCCATATCTGAAAGATAGTCGGGAAGGACGTGGGCAGGAAACCCGGGCTGCTTTTGATCCAGATTCACCGCGACAAGGTCAAAGTGAATCGGAGCACGCTGTTGTAAGACCAGCAATAGGTCGAGCAGCGCATAGCTGTCCTTCCCGCCTGATAGGCAGACCACGATCTTGTCGCCATTCTCAATGAGGCCATATTCGGCAATGGCCTCTCCGACGAGGCGAAGCAACTTGGTCTGCAACTGTTCCGTGGCCTCATCCAGTTTGAGAGATATGCGTGATGAGCTTGCTGAATGTGACATAGGCGGGCATTCTACGCGTGTAGCTATGCGACTGTCGACCGTGAGCCGGAGGTATGATGAGGGCGAATGATCACGGTTCCGGTGGGAATCTGCAATCCGTTCTATTTGTATGCACGGGGAATATTTTTCGAAGTGTGACAGCAGAGTTTGCGCTCAAGGCCTGCCTAGGCCCTGATACGTCCCACGTTATCAGCTCGGCTGGGATCGACGTGAAGCCTCAGTCCATGCATACCTGGGCTCAGGCCCGATTGCGTGAGAGAGGCGCTGATCTCACCACACATATCTCACGACAATTGACCAGGGAACTGGTCGAAGGTGCCGACCTCGTCATTGCAATGGGGCGAAACCATCAGTGCTTCGTTCAAGAACAATTTGGGCGTGGCGTTCCTCTGTTTAATCAGATCTGTCTCGGTCACGATCAGCCGATTCTTGATCTGCATGAAGTGATGCCCGATTGGGAGACCGACCATGACGGGCTGCCGCCTATGTATACTCGGTGATCGATAGCATCTGGGCCACGGCACCAGCCCTTCTTTCTCGCCTCCGTTAACCCATTTTCATGACACAGATTGTCAGCAGCGGTTCATTCTTGGACTCGATTGGACACTTTTTCTCCACTTATTAGCAGTGGTCAGTGGAATAGCCTCCTCAATCGGAGCAATATTGAAGTACGTGCTATATTTTCCACAGCACCTCTTGCAGATTGATTTCGCAGAATACCGGTATCGATGCAACGACTACAAACACACGAAATGACAGCGTCTGACAGCCATGATCAGGAACCGGACTGGGTCTCGTGGCCGAACGAGAAGCTCCTGGACCTCCCCATGAACCAACTCGGCGTCACGCTCGAAGGGGCATTCTTGTCAGGACAGATTCAGCAACTCTATGCCGAACTCGAAGTCAGACAGCTCATATTCCGTCCTCACTTTTGGTTGTCCAACGAATGGTTTACTCCGGATGGGGTGCCGGGGATTGCCGTCCCGTTTTACCTGGCCCATCCACGACTCGAGAAGCTTGAAATGGACCAGATGCTTGAGGTCGAGGGCGGGACACCGGAATGGTGTATGCGAATTTTGAGGCATGAGGCCGGCCACGCCATAGAAAATGCATATCGCCTCCGCCGTCTCCGCCATCGGCAGCACGTCTTTGGACGCTCATCCGATCCCTATCCCAAATATTACAGCCCCCGACCCTATAGTCGGAGTTTCGTGCGGCATCTCGATGTGTGGTATGCGCAAAGCCATCCGGATGAAGACTTTGCGGAGACCTTTGCGGTCTGGCTCACGCCAGATTCGCCCTGGGCCGATCGCTATAAGGGCTGGCCGGTGCTCAAAAAGCTGCGATATGTCGATGGGCTGATGGCGGGGCTGGCTGCGGTGCCGCCCAAGGTGGTGACGCGTGAGGAAATCGATCCGCTGTCCGAACTGAAAAAAACTCTGCGCGAGCATTATGCACGCAAGCGTACACATTATGGAACCGAACGACCGTCATTGTACGATCCGGATTTGAAGCGCCTATTTTCCGACGCCCCTGCCCACGCCGATAAGCCAAGCGCTGCCACCTTCTTGAACCGCTTTCGAAAAGAGGTCCGTCGAAAAGTTGCCGCCTGGACCGGCGAATATCAATATACGATCGATCAGGTACTCGAAGACATGATTCAGCGCTGCCGCCAACTCCATCTACGACTGCCCCTCGCAGAGGAGCAAGCGAAGCTGGATTTCACGATCTTGTTGACTGTTCACACGATGAATTACTTGCGCAGCGGCCGGCATAAGGTGGCGCTATGAAACGGCTCCGCATCCTTGTCTTGATGCATGAAGATCTGGTGCCGCCAGATCCCCTCAACGGGCAAGATGTGACTGGTGCCGAGTGGAAGACGGAATATGATGTGGTTACGACGCTCCGCAAGCTCGGGCATGAAGTCAAGCCGCTGGGGGTCAAGAGTGATCTTGGGGTGCTTCGATCGGCCATAGAAGACTGGAAGCCGCACATTGCCTTTAATCTGCTCGAAGAGTTCGACGGCGTGGCGGTCTACGACCAGAACGTCGTGTCCTATCTTGAATTGCTTCACGTGCCCTATACCGGCTGTAACCCGCGTGGGTTGATGCTGGCACGCGACAAGGTCCTTTCCAAGAAACTGTTTTCGTTCCACCGAATCCCGTTCCCTGATTTTATGGTTGTGCCGCAGGGGCGGACCGCCAAACGGCCCAAATGGCTGTCATTTCCCCTAATTGTCAAGTCGGTGACTGAAGAGGCATCGCTCGGAATTTCGCAAGCCTCTATTGTACAGGATGATGACAAACTCAAGGAGCGAGTCGAATTCATCCATGCGAACATCGGGACTGGTGCCCTTATCGAGCGGTACATCGAAGGGCGGGAACTGTATGTCGGGGTGATGGGCAATGGGCATGTGCGAGTCTTGCCGGTATGGGAGTTGAATATGGACAAGCTTCCGGATGATGCCCGACGGATTGCGACAGAACGAGTCAAGTGGAGTCGCGCGTATCAAGATAAATATGGGATTCGGTCAGGCGAAGCCAGGAATCTTCCCGAAGGGAAAGCCCAGGAGATTCAGCATCTGGCAAAGCGTGTCTATCGTGCACTTGGTCTGAGTGGCTATGCACGCATCGACGTCAGAATGGATCCGGAAGGGCACGTATATGTGCTGGAAGCTAATCCCAATCCGCAAATTGCCCACGACGAAGATTTTTCTGATTCGGCCGAGAAAGCCGGCTATACATATAAAGATCTGCTACAAGAACTGCTGAACATCGGGCTTCGCTGGCGGCCGGCTAAAGTGGCGTAGCTGCCACCCTCTCCAAACATCCTCAATGACTTCTGCAACCTATCAGTGTGCAGCATCCTCACAGGGCTCGGGTACCGTGCCTGGGTAGTGGCTGCGGGTGTTGGGAAAACGTTGATGATGAGGCAGGGTCACGAACGATGCGAGCGGTTTTCCTCTCGTCCGACTAAGGACCAAAACGGAAACCGAACAGCAGGGCGACACTCGTGCGGTCCTTTTCTGGAAGTGATGGAGAGAGATCGATATTATGGAGGTTGAAGATCAATGTCGAAGTCAAGGCGAGATTGTGGGCGGCCTGGTATTCCAGTGAGGCGCCAAGAGGGATGTACCAGCTCGTATCGTTGCGGTCGACTCTCCCGGGGCCGCCTCCGCGGTCTAGGTCTGCGTGGATTAATCCGAAACCCATCAAGGGCACCACGTTGATACCGTTATCGAGGCGAAAATAATAGCGGCCGACTCCGGCGAATGAGACTTGGAAGAGATCGCCCATCGGACTGATCTGCATCAGCGGTCCGACAGAGAAGTTTCGATCTAGAAAGTAGTCACCACTGAAGGCCAGGTTCAGGACTGTGCCATTGACCGTTCCGGATGTGAATCCAAGGCCACTGCCGAATCCCCAGCGGTTTTCGTCGGCTTGAGCCCGAGGTGCGAAGACTACGGCGCCAGCGACTAAAATTGCCAACAGAACGGCGGTACAGATCCATTGTGAACATGTGGTGGCAATTTGTCGAAACATGCCGGCGGACTGTAGCACAGGAGGTAGGCCGGGACAAGTTGCTTGAGCAGACTGGCAGCAGTAGGGTACTCTCTGCCACTGCGACAAGGGAGAGCGTGAGGTATGTCAAGCAACTCGATGACGCCAAAGCAAGCAGCGGCTGCGCTGATTGCAGCGATGCCGGTCGGCGTGTCCGTGCAGCAGCTGGAAGAATATGGAATTGACGCGACGGAAGAGCAGGCTCGGGCGATCACGCAAGAAGTGCTCTCGTTGAACCTGTTTTGGATCTTGGCAGCCATTGAGGCACATATTCCTGAGAAATATCAGTCCGCGCTGTCAGAGCTTATCTTGGAGATACTGGAGGCCGGATGGGGAACGACCATTCCCGTCGGCTCATCTGCCTGGACCGACTACCTCCACGCATGGCAGGAACGTCGTCGTCGGTATAGTCGTTTGGTTGAGGACGGGATGAGCCCCCTTGCGGTCAGTGCGGAAGCCGCCGCATTGATGGAAGAGAACAAATTGGTCACAGAAGCGGAGCGACGCAATCTCTTGACCCTACTGATCGATTTTGTACCGGTCGACACCTATGGGAGATTACTGGAAGACGTCGGATAGTCTCATGACCGGCCGCGATTTGTCAGAGGTAGCGGTGATCGACGACCTTCCCAGTCTGATCCAGTTCATACAGCAGCGGCGCACCTGTTGGAATATTCAATTCCAGCACTTGTTCTCGGGAAAGCTGATCCAGCTCCATGATCAAAGCCCGTAAACTGTTTCCATGCGCCGCAATGAGGATCGTTTCCCCTTTCAAGAGTGCGGGCTTGATGGTCTGTTCATAGTAGGGCAGCACACGTTCCGCCGTGTCTTTCAAGCTTTCCCCACCCGGCGGACGCACGTCGTAACTCCGTCGCCAGATCTTCACCTGTGCCTCGCCGTATTTTTTCGCGGTCTCGTCCTTGTTCAATCCCTGTAATTCGCCGTACATCCGTTCATTCAGGGCCTTATCCTTCTCGATGGGAATGTTCGACTGACCGATCGCGTCGAGTACCAGCCGGAGCGTGTCGTTTGCGCGCACGAGCACAGAGGTAAACGCACGATCGAACGTAAAGCCCCGGAGTGTCTCTCCCGCGTTCGTTGCTTCCTGTACACCTCGCGGTGACAGGGGCACATCGACCCAGCCGGTGAAACGGTTTTCCAAGTTCCATTGCGATTCACCATGACGAAGCAGCACTAATCGAGCCATACCTAACGTCTCCGTGACCACCTGACAAGGTCGAGCAACCCGTCACAGGATAAACGATCACCATACGAAGTGAAAGAGCAGGGAAGTGATTCACGGAATCGCATGATGCCGCATCACGCAGGCAGCGTCGGATATGTCTCCGTGAATCGGTTGACCGAAACAGCCCCGCGTAACAAGTTGATGACAGGCAATACAGAAGAGTCGTCCGAATGTCGCGTCGTGTTTCATTCGCGTGTCTGAGATGGACAGGCACCGACCGTCGAGGGAGTGTTTCGACAGGGGAATCAGCCGAAACGGCATCATCACGTCAGGTGTGCGTGATTGCTCTGCCCGGACCGTGAGTTCCAATAGCATGGACTGCTATCGTTGCTGCTTGTCACACGCTGCTTGTCGCAGCGGGCTTCGCCGGTTTTCCTGGTGAAGGATCTCCGTCTGGTGGTCCGTCCTGAACCATTTTGATCGTGGTAAAAATGAACAGCACGTAGAGGGCGATGCCGACATAGATGATATAGGGCTGGACGCCTCCGGATTCCTTCAGCGCTTCGTCCTGTTTCGCTGGCTCGGTCCACGAACCATTCTTGATCTGCCCGATGTGTTCGCGGCAGTGCCAGTAGTAAATATAGTTGGCGGTAGCTCCCGCCATGATACTCCAGATGAGACCTACAGTGATGTCGCCGGTCAAATAGGTTGAAATCATCGGACCGAGTGCATAGACCAAAGCATACACGTACATTTTTCGATAGAGAAACCAGAGAAAGGAAATATAGAGAAAGGCCGGCCAATTCCACGTCAACGCGAACTTCGGCTCTTCCCCTAATCCGAACTTATTAAAATGCTGCAGATAGCGATCGGCGTGGGGGCCGATGAATTGGCGCCAGAGATGTTCATCTGCGTGGATCACGGGGATCACAGGGGGGGCAATTGGTGCTTCAGGCTCGACGGTCAGCGTGTTGCCGCATTGATAGCAGAATTTCGCGTCTTCCTGATTCTGCTGTTGGCACTGCGCGCAGGATTTCATCTCCCAGAGAATAGCACAATAAAGACACCCCCTGGTACAGAAGCATGGCGACTCCGCCTCCCATCCTGTGTCCTCATTTCAAGTTGCTTCCATCGACAGGCCTATGCTACCTTCCCTTACTTTACAAAGGGATACGTCTATTATGGCGACGGAAGAGCTGAAGCAGGACGCCGCACGTTATCTGATGCAGACGTATACGCGTCAACCACTTTCGATCGTGCGCGGACGTGGGACGAAAGTGTACGACCTTGAGGGGCGAGAGTACCTCGATTTCGTCGGCGGAATTGCCGTGAACATCCTCGGACATGGCCACCCGGATCTGGTTCATGCAATCCAGCAACAAGCCGCGCAGCTGATCCATACCTCGAACCTCTATTACACTGAGCCACAAGTGAAGCTGGGGCAGATGCTGGTGGAACATTCCTTTGCCGACAAAGTGTTTTTTTGCAACGGTGGAGCAGAGGCGAATGAAGCGGCGATCAAGCTTGCACGCCGCTACTCTCATGACAAATATGGAGCCGGGCGGTTCGAGATCATCACGATGAAGAACTCCTTCCATGGCCGGACGATGGCGACGTTGACGGCGACCGGCCAGGACAAGGTTCAGAAGGGCTATGAGCCGTTACTGCCGGGCTTCAGCTACGTGGCCTTCAATAATGTGGAGGAATTGGAACGGGTTGTGACCGACAAGACCGCGGCGATTATGCTCGAGCCTATTCAGGGTGAGGGGGGCGTCTATGCAGCGGACCGTCGGTATTTGAAGCAGGTGAGGGATCTGTGCACTCAAAAAGACGTGCTCTTGATTTTCGATGAGGTGCAGACTGGAATGGGGCGGACCGGGACGCTGTTTGCCTATGAACAGTTAGGGGTGCAACCGGACATCATGACCTTGGCGAAAGCGTTGGGGGGTGGGGTGCCCATCGGAGCCTGCCTCGCTACGGATTCTGTTGCGAAGGCCTTCTCGCCCGGCAGTCATGCGTCGACGTTCGGCGGCAATCCGTTGGCCTGTGCGGCGGGCTTGGCCGTCTGTCGTGCCCTGCTGGAAGGCCACGTACTCGATCATGCGCGTCGGATGGGAGAGTATTTTTCCAAGGGGTTATCCGACTGTCAATCTCGACACCGGGTGGTGCGAGAGGTGCGTGGCATCGGGCTCTTGCAGGGGCTCGAACTCGCGATGGATGCGAAAGCCGTCGTGAGCGAGTGTCTGGCCCGAGGGATTCTGATCAATGCGACAGGCGAGCACGTGCTGCGATTCGTGCCGCCTCTCATCATCACCGAGCTGGAAATCGATCGATTGCTCGATACGCTTGCACAGATTTTTAGTGCGCAGGTGTCGTAAAGCGTACCCATACCGAATGGATACAACAGGAATGACCACGCGGACAACAGGAATCCGGGCCGGCAAAAGAGACTTACTGGATGTTGCGGCCATCGGCAAGGCGGAGGTGGAGCGTCTGCTGACGTCGGCGGCTCTGCTGAAAGACAAGCAGCAGCGGGGGGTTCCTCATCCCCTGCTTCCCGGGAAGACGTTGGGGCTTCTGTTCCAGAAACCGTCGACGAGGACGAGGGTTTCGTTCGAGGCGGCCATGAATCAGCTGGGCGGCCACGCTCTGGTTCTGCCCATGGCCGATATTCAGCTCTCGCGTGGAGAAAGTGTCGCCGACACGGCGCGCGTGTTATCACGCTACCTCGACGCGATTGTCGTCCGCACCTATGACCACGCCACCATGGAGGAATGGGCGAGGGAAGCGACGATGCCGGTGATCAATGGGCTGACCGACCTGAGCCATCCTTGTCAGGCCCTCTCAGATCTCCTGACCATTCGCGAGAAGAAGGGCCGGTTGAAGGGGGTGAAGATCGCCTATATCGGTGACGGCAACAATGTGGCAAATTCCCTGATCGAGGCGGCGGCAAAGATGGGAATGATCATCACGCTCGGTTGTCCGGTGGGGTATCAGCCGGAGCAGCATGTCGTCGATAGGGCGAGGCTCGAGGCGGCAAAAACCGGAGCCGTGATCGAGATAGGACATGATCCAAACATTGCGGCGAAAGAAGCGGATGTCGTCTATACCGACGTCTGGATCAGTATGGGGCGTGAGCGGGAGCATGCGCGAAGACTCAAAGTCTTGGCGCCGTATCAAGTCAACGGCCGCCTGATGCATCGTGCCAAGCCCGATGCGATTGTCATGCACTGTTTGCCAGCCCACCGTGGTGAAGAAATCAGCGCCGAAGTGCTGGATGGTCCGCAGTCGGTGATCATCGACCAGGCAGAGAATCGGTTGCATATGCAGAAGGCCATTTTAGCGGCCCTATTAGGGAAGAGGAGTCGAACGAGACCATGAATCGTGTCATTAAGAAAGTGGTGCTGGCCTATTCAGGCGGGCTCGATACGTCCGTGATCTTGAAGTGGCTGCAAGAGACCTATCGGTGCGAGGTCATTGCGTTTTGTGCCGACTTGGGACAGGGGGAAGACCTCAAGGCCGTCAAGCTCAAGGCGCAGAGACTCGGTGTGAAACGTGTCTACGTTGAAGACGTGCGAGAAGTGTTTGTCAAAGATTATGTGTTTCCGATGCTGCGCGCCAATGCGGTGTATGAGGGCTCGTACCTACTCGGAACGTCCATCGCCCGCCCGTTGATCGCCCGCCGGCAGATTGAGATTGCCAAGAAGGAAGGTGCCGAGGCCGTATCGCATGGAGCGACGGGAAAGGGC
This sequence comes from Nitrospiraceae bacterium, assembly GCA_035607135.1. Classification (GTDB taxonomy): domain Bacteria; phylum Nitrospirota; class Nitrospiria; order Nitrospirales; family Nitrospiraceae; genus Palsa-1315. The sequence goes on along the minus strand of DATNCR010000182.1, from coordinate 3,989 downwards.
AACGACCAGGTTCGCTTCGAGTTGACCTACATGGCGCTGGAGCCCAAGATCAAGATCATCGCCCCCTGGCGTGATTGGGCCTTTCGCTCGCGTCGTGAGTTGATCGAATATGCCGAGCAACATGATATTCCGGTGACGGCGACGAAGGCGAAGCCCTACAGCATGGATTTGAATCTCTTTCATGTGAGTTACGAGGGCGGCATTCTCGAAGATCCCTGGAATGCCCCGCCGGATGAAATTTTTCAAATGACGGTGTCGCCGGAACAGGCGCCCGACAAGCCGCAGGAGATTGAAATTGAGTATGCCGGCGGCGATCCTGTGATGGTCAATGGGAAGAAAATGAGTCCGGCCACGCTGCTGGCGCGCCTCAACATGCTGGGTGGCGCACATGGGATCGGCCGCGTCGATCTGGTCGAGAATCGATACGTGGGAATGAAGTCGCGCGGGGTCTACGAAACACCGGGCGGGACAATCCTGCATGCCGCCCACCGTGGGCTCGAGTCGCTGACGATGGATCGCGAGGTGCTGCATCTTCGGGACAGTTTGATTCCACGCTACGCGGAGTTGGTCTATTACGGGTATTGGTTTAGCCCGGAACGGGCGATGCTCCAGACGACGATGGATGAGGCGCAGAAGGATGTGTCGGGGACTGTGCGGGTGAAGTTGTACAAGGGCAACTGTACGGTGGTCGGACGCAAGTCAAAGAATTCACTGTACCGTCTCGACATTGCGACGTTTGAAGAAGACGAGGTCTATCGGCAAAAAGACGCCGAAGGCTTTATCCGGTTGAATGCACTCCGTCTGGCGATCAGAGCCCAGCGGCGAAAGGCTTCTTCGTAATGGGGCGACAAAGCGGACGTCCGCCGAGGCGTTCATCAAGCGAGAAGGCATGGAGCGGACGGTTTCGGCGTAAGACGAATCGGCTCGTCGAAGCGTTCACCGTGTCGGTGGCAGTTGATCGCCGGTTGTACGCCCATGATATTCAGGGTAGTGTCGCTCATTGCAAGACATTGGCGAAAGCACGGGTGTTGACTGCCTCCGAAACGAGAACGATCGTGCAGGGTTTGGAGTCGGTGAAGATGGAACTCGATCGGGGCCGCTTTCGTTTCACCCAGGAGGATGAAGACATTCATATGGCGATTGAGCGCCGCCTGACAGAATTGATCGGTCCGCTTGGCGGCAAGTTGCACACGGGACGAAGCCGCAACGATCAAGTTGCGCTGGATGTTCGACTCTATGTGCGGGATCAGCTGAGTCAACTCCTGGCGCATCTGGAACAGTTCCAGCGGGTCTTGGTCGCGAAGGGGAAGGCGAATCGAACGGTTGCCATGCCGGGTTACACGCACCTCCAGCGTGCTCAGCCGGTATTGTTGGCGCACCATCTCCTGGCCTATGTGGAGATGATCGAGCGGGACAAGGGAAGATTGCGCGACGCATCGGTGCGTGTGAATGTCATGCCGTTAGGATCTGGTGCGCTCGCGTGAACCAACTACCCAGTCGATCGCCGGTTCACCGCTGGGCTGTTGGGGTTCCCCGCCGTGACGCAAAACAGTCTCGATGCCGTGTCCGACCGAGATTTCATGATCGAGGTGGCCTCGGCGCTGTCGATCACCATGATGCACCTGTCCCGGCTAAGTGAAGAATTGATCCTCTGGTCGTCCCAGGAGTTCCAATTCGTCGAGCTTCCCGATGCGTTCTGTACCGGTAGCAGTATGATGCCGCAAAAGAAGAATCCTGATGTGCCGGAATTGGTGCGGGGCAAGACGGGACGCGTCTACGGCCATTTAGTCAATCTGTTGACGACGCTCAAGGCTCTGCCCTTGAGTTATAACCGGGACCTGCAGGAGGACAAGCCGGCGCTCTTCGACGCCCTCGATACCGTGGTCGCATCGGTAGAGGTCTTGACGGAACTGATGCGCCGACTCACTGTGAACCGGGATGTGCTCAAGCGAGCGGTTCAAGGCGGTGCGATGCTGGCCACGGAGGTTGCGGACTATCTTGTCACCCGAGGCGTACCGTTTCGTGAAGCACATGCGATCACGGGTCGGCTGGTGCGTGCTGCATTGGATCAACGCCGTGAACTCACGGACTTTTCGCTCGAGGAACTGCGGGCATTTTCCGAACGGATTGAAAGGGGTCTGTTCTTACGATTGACGGTCACCGCCGCGATCGACAGGAAGTCTCAGATAGGCGGTACGGCCAGGGCGCGAGTCGAACGGCGTATTCAAGAACTCGAGCGGATGCTCTCATGAACATGCGGATGCTGAGTGTGATATCCATCGTGGCAGGTATAACGATGGGAGTCCTGATGGGTTGCGGATCTGTGGGGGCGCCGATTCCTCCTGAAAATGTGGGTGTGAATTTGACCATTGAACGGCAAAAGAAGTTGGAGTTGCTCGAGGAAAAACAGCGCGAGGCCCAGGTGGAAGTTGAAGCGACCGAGCCACAACCGGACTCAATGCTCCAGGGACAGGACGTCAATCTCCCTCCGTTACAACCGGTGGGTACGCGGTGATGTTCAGGCGGACAGTGGTTGGACCTGTGCTGACGGATTACGCTATACTGCACCATTTGAATATTCAGGCCTGTCTCCTTCCGTAGACTCTTCACCATAGAGATACGAAAGAACCTGGCGATGAGAACAGATACAAGGCCATAGCAGCACGCCTCGTCGGATTGAGCGCTTCGAGGTCGAGCACACGGAGCCGCATTCCGATATGACGAAGAAGGCAGTGTAAATCACCCAGAGGGAGCCGCTCAGAACATTTCAATGAACGCATAGCGCCTCAGCCGAATAGCCGTCCAGAGGGAAGGAGGATCGATTCATGGAGCTTATTCAACCTACGCGGCATAGCCAGCTCGTTGGGCAAGCACCAATGGTCAAGCGTTCGCTGAGCAAACGGCTGTTGCTGGTCGATCCGTATCCTCGCAATAACCCCTATCGGTTGACCGCGTCGGAACGGCGCGCGGTATGGTTTCCCAAGCTGAGCTTGCCGGTGATTGCGGCCTATACGCCGGAGCATTGGGAAGTCAATTTGGTCGATGAAGCAGTTCAAGATATCGATTTTGATTTTCCCTGTGACATGGTTGGCCTGTCCATCATGACCTGCTATGCCCCTCGTGCCTACGAGATCGCAACGGAATTTCGCAAGCGAGGCAAGGTCGTCGTCTTGGGGGGCGTTCATCCTACCTACTGCCCGGACGAAGCGCTTCGGTATTGCGACGCAATCGTCTGTGGAGAAGCCGAAGAACTGTGGCCGCAGCTGGTTGCGGACTATGATGCGGGGAAGATGCAGCGCATGTATAAGATGACCTCATTTCCTCCGCTGGACCGGTACAAGAGCCCCCGTGTCGAATTGCTGAGCCCCGACTCGTATATGACGAGACAGTGCAGCTTTACGACCAGAGGATGTCATTTCGATTGCGAGTTTTGTAGCGTGTCTCCGTTTAACGGAAAAACCACGAGGCGTCGGCCGGTGGAGGAAGTGGTCACAGAGCTTCGGAATGTTCAGCGATGGGTTCGCAGTGAATTGGTCGAACGATTACGCGACGAACCGATGTGGCGCGCCTTTATCTCAGCCATCCGGCTTCGGGTGGGAATCGAAGACGGCAGCATTGTCGCGTTTGTCGATGACCTGCACAACAGCAACCGTGCCTATTGCCGCGAACTCTGGGCCGCGTTGAAGCCGCTCAAGATTAAATGGGGGTGCCAGTCCACGATGTTCCTGGCTGACGACGAGGAGATGGTCAAGCTTGCGGCCGAGAGTGGCTGCGTGTCGGTCTTCGTGGGGATGGAATCGCTCGATGAAGACGCGCTTGATGAAACGAACAAGCCATTTAACCGAGTTCAGAAGTTCGCCCGGGAGATCAAGATGTTCCACGATTACGGGATCATGGTGAATCCCGGGATCGTGTTCGGATTCGACAGCGACGATGTGACCGTGTTCGAACGGGCCGTCGACTTCTTGACGAAGAACCAGGTGGAATTG
>DATNCR010000177.1:0-2733 GCA_035607135.1 Nitrospiraceae bacterium | reverse complement strand
AAACTCTCAGCGAGTGAGATGGTGTATTAGGGTAGCCGGCTTCACTGAGGCCCGCTGCATGGAGTACGTTATGGGTGGACATAGTCACTGGGCAACAGTCAAACGGCACAAAGGGGCTCAAGACGTCAAGCGCGGGAAGATCTTCACCAGAATTATCCGCGAGGTGGCGATCGCGGCTCGCTCGGGCGCTGACCCGGATGGTAATCCGAGGCTCCGGTTGGCCATTTTGAAGGCAAAAGAAGCCAACATGCCCGGTGATACGCTGAAAAAAGCTATTCAGCGAGGTACAGGAGAATTGCCCGGTTTGGTCTATGAAGAGTTCAATCTGGAAGCGTACGGGCCTGGCGGGACCGGGATATTGATCGAAATTACGAGTGACAACCGCAATCGCACCGTCGCCGAATTACGAAACCTCCTCACGAAGAATCATGGCAACATGGCGGAAGCGGGTGCCGTCTCCTGGCAGTTCCATAAAAAGGGGCTGTTCACGATTGAGAAGGGCACCGTCGATGAAGATACACTGCTGTCTCTCGTCCTCGACGCGGGAGCGGAAGATGTGAAGGTGGGGGAGAAGAGCTATGAAGTCATCACGGATCCGCACTACTTTGAACAGGTCAAGAAAGCCCTCGTTGATTCGAAGATCGACACCGTGATTGCGGAGGTTGGGTATGTTCCGCAAAACACGATCAGATTAGAGGAAAAGGCAGCCGAGCACATGCTCAAGTTGATGGAAGTGTTGGATGAGCATGATGATGTGCAGAAGGTTCATGCAAACTTTGATATTTCCGACGAGGTCATGGAGAAAGTCGCCGCTGCTGCTGGATGAGGTGTATGGCAGCCGCGCTGCCTGACGATACTTTGTCCGCTGACGGTATGAGATCGCATGATCGCCTCACTGACAGGCCGATTGGCCTTCAAGGCGCCGACCCATCTGGTCCTCGATGTACACGGGGTCGGATACGAAGTTCTTATTCCTCTTAGCACCTACTATGGGTTACCCAATCTCAGCGAAAGCACCTCGCTGAGCGTTCACACCCATGTCCGCGAAGACGCGATTCAGCTCTTCGGTTTTCTGACGTCACAGGAAAAAGATGCATTTGTGCTCCTTACCAGTGTGTCCGGTGTCGGACCCAAGTTGGCGCTCAGTCTGTTGTCGGCTCTTCCAGTGCCCTCCCTGGTCTCGGCGATTCGGTCGGGAGATGTCGAGAAGCTCACGACGGTTCCAGGAATCGGTACCAAGTCGGCCGGCCGTCTTGTCTTGGAGCTCAAGGACAAAGTCGAAAAACTCCATACTGGCGTCGCGTCGGCACACGAGTCGCCCGGTCAGGGACAAGATGCGATCTTCGACGACGCACTGTCTGCGCTCGTGAATTTGGGCTATCGTCCACAGGATGCCAAAGAAGCGTTGAAGCAGGTGAAGAAGGCCACGACCGAGTCCATCGTGCTGAAAGATATGATTCGTGAAGCCCTGAAGGAATTAGCAAGGGGGTAACCATGAGGATCAGATTGATTGGACGAATAGTCCGGACTCACTTGTTCCTCGGACTTGTGGTGTTCCTATTGGGGTTGGGGCCTATGCCCGGGCAAGCCCAAGAGCCGAGCGAGCCCAAAAGCACTCGCAAAACGTGTGGTAGTTGTCCTGAAGGGTATGCAACCACGGCCGTAACCGAGTCCAAAGAGATTTGCAAAGACGGCGATCCCACACTCGTTCAGTGCGTCCCGCTGGGGGCAAACATGTTGGCCGTCTGCGGCTCCTGTCCCGAGGGGTATCGTGAAATTGGCAAATCGTCTGTGCCGTCTCGCTGCGGGAGTAAGGATGGCGGGCAGCTTACCCAATGTCAGCTGGAGAAGATGGAGTTGAACCTTCCAGACCCAACCAAAGGGGGTCTGACCTGCCCGCCGGATTGTGGTAGTACGGCAACGCCAGGGCAAGGTGCCTTACCGCCTCCACCTAAGTATCGTCCAACGCCGGAGAAGAAATAAGACTAGAGCGAGAGGGGTTCCCACACGATGGTTGAGCGAGTTGTAAGCGTGCAGATTACGGACGAAGAGCGAAGTATCGAAACGGTCCTGCGCCCGCAGACTTTGGAGGAGTATGTTGGTCAGGAACGGATGAAAGAATCCCTGCGGATCTGCATCGAGGCGGCGAAGCAGCGGAACGAAGCACTCGATCACACGATCTTCTATGGTCCTCCTGGATTGGGGAAGACCACCATTGCCCACATCATTGCTCGTGAGATGGGGGCTTCGCTCCGTTCGACCTCCGGTCTCGTTCTGGCCCATGCAGGCGATTTAGCCGCCATCCTGACGAATCTCCAAGAACACGATGTCCTCTTCATCGACGAGATTCACCGACTTCCTGCCTCTGTCGAAGAGGCGCTCTATCCAGCGATGGAGGACTATCAGCTCGATCTCGTGATCGGCCAGGGGCCAGCGGCCAGAACGGTGAAATTGGATCTTCCCCGGTTTACGCTGGTTGGAGCCACGACCAGGGCTGGGGCCCTGACTTCCCCACTCCGGGATCGATTTGGCCTTGTCCACCGGCTGGAGTTCTATTCTCCAGCGGAATTAGAGACCATCGTGACACGCTCCGCGCGGGTGCTCGGGATCTCAATCACATCCGAAGGCGCACGAGAAATTGCCGGACGTGCGCGAGGAACCCCACGCATCGTGAATCGGCTGATCAAGCGGGTGCGCGACTATGCTCAGGTCAAGGCATCGGGACAGATTACC
>DATNCR010000071.1:0-2976 GCA_035607135.1 Nitrospiraceae bacterium | reverse complement strand
AATATTCGGCCGTTCATTGCGAAACACCCGTTCAAGCCGCCAACTTTGAATGTCCAGCTTGCAGAAACGAGCGGCACGATTCAGATTTCTCCGTTTTCCTGTGGACAGATTGTCCACGACAACAACCTCGTGCCCTTCCTGGATAAGGCGATCAACCACATGCGACCCGATAAAACCGGCACCTCCAGTCACGAGTACCTTCATGCATGCCCCCATCGCCTTTGAGTTCGTATCATCATCTGTCTACCGTCTACCCGATCAGGTTGTGATCTCGAATACAAAACCAACAAGAATCTCCCGGTTCCCTTTTCGCCCTATCACGGGAGAATCGAGCACACCTTTCAAATGAAGCCCCAAATCAGCGGCACATGCGATGACCTTCTCAGTCACCGCCCCGCGCTGCGCATCATCTCGCACAATTCCCCCTCGCCCCACCTGCCCCTTGCCAACTTCAAACTGCGGCTTCACTAATGCCACAACCTTTGCGGACCTCTTGAGTAGGCGAACGACCGCAGGTAATACCAATGTCAGGGAAATAAAGGACACGTCGATCACCGCCAGATCGATTGGATCAGGAACCGCTGCACGGTCAACATACCGAATGTTAGTCCGTTCGAGCAAGACAACACGAGAATCTTGCCGGAGTCTCCACTCAAATTGTCCATACCCAACGTCGACAGCATAGATGCGGGTGGCTCCTCGCTGCAACAGACAGTCGGTGAACCCGCCGGTCGAACATCCGACATCCAGACCAATCAGCCCACGTGGATCAAAATGAAAGGCATCAAGCGCCGCAGCCAATTTGTCACCTGATCGACTGACGAACAACGCAGGCTGCACAACCTCAATCCGCGCATCCAGCGGCACCAACTTCGCGGGCTTATCCACCATGGTCCCATCAACCGATACTCCCCCCGCCAACACCGTTCTCACTGCAGCCTCCCTGCTTGACACCAAGCCCTGGACCATCAGCACACGGTCCAGCCGTTCTTTGTGAGCACGCGGGGTGGAGGCCATAGAGATTAGGGAAGCAACGATTCAGAACGCAGGCAGACACAAGAACCAGAGTCAGGAAAGCTAGGAGGACAGTTCATCGGCTTCGCCATCTGGCGTGTAGGCGTGGATTCGTTTTTTGCCGTTCTTATCTTGAACGAGTACTTCTACTTTATGTTCGGCTTCTTCGAGGATCTTGAGGCAATTTTTTGAAAGGCGAATACCCTCTTCGAAGATCTTGAGCGATTCGTCCAGAGGAAGATCGTTTTTTTCGAGCTCACCAACAATAACTTCCAACCGCGCCATTGCCTGTTCAAATTTAACCGCTGCCACAACACGCCTCGTAATTAGAGTGTAGAGTCCACATTATACTCGAGGACATCACGATTTCAAACTGATGAATCGTCAAATACACGCGTGACCAGACAACTCAATCGCCCGCTTGCCAATCGAGCTTCCAACTCCTGTCCAACCTCTACATCATGGGCTCGGCGAAGAATCTGACCAGACGGGACAGTGTGAAGTATGCTGTAGCCACGCCCAAGAACCGCCAATGGACTCAAGGTATTGAGTTGCGCCAACATTGCATGGGTCCGGTGACGATGCTGCGCCAATAGTACCCCCATATACCCTTCAAGGCGCTTCGAGAATTGCGGGATTGCCACCAGACCTTGCTTAATCGCAAGAATAGGATTGAGACCGGAAAGATCGCGCTGCACCTCGTGAACCCGTTCACGCCCTGACGTGAGCAGTTGCTGAACCATCTCGCGCAATCGATCCACCATATCATCTGTCCGTTGCGAGGCTTCCTGAAGACGGAAGCGTATATCTGTCACCCCTCGAATGCTCGCCTCGAGCCGCTGCCGCTCGGTGGCACAATGCTGAAGCATCACCTGTCCTACACGGACCTGTAACTCTCGGACTCGTTCCACGATTTCAGCCAACACCGGAACCACGGTCTCCGCTGCCGCCGACGGCGTTGGCGCTCTGAAATCAGCGACGAAATCGGCAAGCGTCACATCGACTTCATGACCAACAGCCGAGACCACAGGGATATGGGAGGCTGCAATGGCACGTACCACAATCTCCTCGTTGAAACTCCAGAGATCTTCCAACGATCCTCCGCCTCGCCCCACAATGATGACATCCACGGAATCCAGTTCATTCAAGGCAGTCAGCGCCTCGGCAATTTGACGTCCGGCACTCTCCCCCTGAACTTGAACCGGAGCGATAAGAATATGGAGCGTGGGCCAGCGTCGCCTCAGGACAGCGAGAATATCCCGAATGGCTGCGCCGGTCAGCGATGTGACGACACCCACCGTGCGAGGAAATACTGGAATTGCCTGTTTTCTTTCTTGATCGAACAGCCCCTCCGTCGCCAGTCGTTCTTTTAATTGTTCAAATGCCAACTGCAAGGCGCCAATTCCCTTCGGCTCCACCCTGTCGAGTACGATCTGATATTCTCCTCGTGGTTCGTAAACTGTGAGTCGCCCCCGCACGAGAACGTGAAGCCCTTCTTGCAAAGAAAAACGCAGCCGCACCGCGCTGGATCGGAACAGCACCGCGCGAATTTGGCTTGTCTTGTCCTTGAGCGTGCAATAGACGTGTCCCGATCCTGGGGCACGAAGGTTGGAGAGTTCTCCCTCCAACCAGATGTCTGAGAATTGCACTTCGATTGAGGTGCGAAGCAGTCCCGTCAACTCCGAAACCGTTAAGATCCGTTTCGGAGGATCGACCTGAGGGGGGGAAGCGGGGAAACCGGAAAGGCTCGTGGTAGGTCTCCTTTAATCGATAATGCGAATTCGTTCGATCGACAGCGCCTTCCCAAGGCGCGCATCAAGTTCAAGCAGCACCGCGCAAAAGACGGAAGGCCCCGAGGCCACCTCAAAGCGCCGAGGCATCCCGGTCAGGAACTTTTCAATTGCCAACTCTTTCTTAACGCCGATCACGGAATGGAGCGGGCCGGTCATCCCGATATCCGTC
>DATNCR010000163.1:0-3950 GCA_035607135.1 Nitrospiraceae bacterium | reverse complement strand
CAACTGTTGACTTGATGGGGTCGCGGCGTTCATCAACATAATGATCGACACGGAGCCCATAGGCCTTGGCTGTACCCTTCATGAACTGCCAGGGGCCCGTAGCTTTGGCTCGTGAATAGGCGTGGGGGTTGAAGCCGCTTTCCACCAGCGAGAGGTACACCAGATCGCTCGGGAGGTGAAATTCCGTGAAGATGGTATCGACAAGAGGCCGATAGCGGCTGAGCCGGAGGAGCCACTGTTCAAAGCGATCGTGGATGGCCGTATTGAAGTAGCGAATGTGGGCCTGGACCGAGGGGTCCATGACAATCGGAACATTGTAATTCACATATGCTGTTTGAACTGCGGTGTTTCGAGAGGGGTCTTCTGTCAGGGATAGTTCGGCCGGAGGATTCAAGGCGTCTGAAAACCGCGCGGTCGCGGGTGAATTTCCTGCCGGGTTCAGCTGTAAGAGGTCTTCAGTCCTCGGAACGCTGCTCGTCGAGGCTGCGGGAGGGAGGAGAGCTTCCGGTGGCGGGCCTTCGGTATCGAGGGGGACCAGGTTTTCATCCGGGTCGTCTTCCGTCGCGGCATTCTCATCCGCAACAGTAGACCGTTCAACCATGGGTTCTGAAGGAGTTGCAGCCTGCGCTACCATTGTGGAAGCAGCCGAAAAGGTGAACCAGACTCCGAGGATGAGCGCCATCGGGAGGACGGCATGTCCTGGCCTGGGTGGCATCATCGAAGCGCGGGGTGAGTCAGTCTTGTGTGTGAGGATCGTCATCGTCTGTGAGGCTAGACTATCGATGGACTGTGCTCGTGTCAAGGAATTGCAAGTGGAATGACGCCCCTCCTTCGTAGTGCAGAGACCAGGCACACAGCAAGAGCACAAGATTGCAAGGGGAAGTCATGCCGGTACGAAGCGACCTCAACAGTCTGAAAAATCGCATATCTACACGATTCCTCGCCTTGACAGATTTTGGGAGGCAATGGTATCGTCCCACCTTCCCGCGTAAGATTTTTCACGATATAGCCTGAAGTAGGAGGATCAGTTAATGCTGAAACGGTATTTGCTGGCTCCTGGTCCGACGCCTGTGCCCCCTGAAGTGTTGCTGGCCATGGCGCGGCCCATGTTTCATCATCGTGCCCCTGAGTTCGATAAGGTGTTCGCGGAAGTCCGTGATGGACTCAAGTGGCTGTTCCAAACGAAAAACAATGTGCTCATGCTGGCAGCTTCCGGAACCGGCGGTATGGAAGGTTCCGTGTCTAACTTTCTCTCACCCGGTGACAAGGCCCTCACCATTAATGGGGGAAAGTTTGGGGAACGATGGACCAAGCTCTGCAAGACGTTCGGCGCAGAAGTGACGGAAATCAAAGTGGAGTGGGGGCGAGCGGTTGATCCCCAGACGGTGGCGGATGCTCTGAAAAAGGATCCAGGAGTCAAAGCGGTATATGTCCAGGCGAGCGAAACATCCACCGGTGTGGCACATGACGTCAAGGCTCTTGCGGAGATCGTGAAGCCCTATGCCGAGACCATTCTTGTGGTGGATGCCATTACTGCTCTCGGAGTCTTCGACATCAAGACCGATGAGTGGGGGGTTGATGTTGTGGTGACGGGGTCGCAAAAGGCGCTGATGCTCCCACCGGGACTCGCATTTGTGAGTGTGAGTGACAAAGCCTGGAAGTTGGCAGAGAAAGTGAAGAACACGGCGTTCTATTTCAATTTCAAGAAAGAGCACGAGAATCAGTTAAAGAATCAAACGGCCTATACACCGGCCGTGTCTCTTATTGTCGGCTTACAAGAAGTGCTCAAGATGATGAAGGCGGAGGGGCTTGAAGGGGTATTCGGCCGCCAAGCCTTGCTCGCGAAGGCCATGCGTGAAGGGATACAGGGCGCCGGGCTGGCATTGTTTCCGAAAGAGTCGCCCAGCGATGCCCTCACTGCGATTTCAGCGCCGGAAGGCGTGGACGGACAGGCTATTTACAAGAATCTGCGTGTCCAATACGGTGTGACAGCGGCCGGTGGGCAAGACCATTTGAAGGGAAAGATTTTCCGGCTCTCTCACATGGGCTACATGGACCGCTTCGATATCATCATGGCGGTGGCAGCCGTTGAAATGGTAGTCAAAGGGCTCGGGCACCCCGTGAAGCTCGGGAGCGGTGTGGCGAAGGCGCAAGAAATACTCATGGTGTAGGGTTCAGACACCGGCGAACTCATGACGGCAGATGGATCGGGACTGTGATGAAAATTCTGATTAGCGATAGCCTCTCTAAACAAGGGGTGGATCTTCTCGAAAAAGCCGGATTTACCGTGGTCGTCAAATCCAAGCTCTCGAAGGAAGAGTTGTTCAGAGAGATCAAAGACGCTGATGGTTTGATTGTGCGGTCCGGGACGAAAGTCACAGCGGAATTGATCGCGGCAGCCGAGAAACTGAAAGTCGTGGGGCGGGCCGGGTCAGGCTTGGACAATGTCGATACCCCTGCGGCCACCCGTCGGGGCATCGTGGTCATGAATACGCCGGGTGGCAACACGGTCACAACTGCTGAGCACACGATGTCGATGATCTGTGCAATGAGTCGACGGATTCCACAAGCGACGGCTTCGGTAAAGGCAGGCAAGTGGGAAAAAGACAAGTTCATGGGCGTCGAGCTCTACAACAAGGTGCTTGGCATCGTCGGAGTCGGTCAGATTGGGAGTCATTTGACGAAATTGGCCCAAGGCATCGGGATGCGAGTGATTGCCTTTGATCCCTATTTGGCGGCTGATCGGGCGCAGAAAATGGGTGTCGAGATGGTGGACTTGGCTGAGCTGTTTCGACGGGCGGAGATTATTTCCGTCCATACGCCATTGACGCCTGAAACGAAGGGCATCATCAATGCCCAGGCCATTGCCACCATGAAGCCGGGTGTCATGATTGTGAATTGCGCGCGCGGTGGGATTATTCACGAAGGCGATTTGTTCGAAGCCTTGAAGAGTAAGCACGTGGCAGCTGCGGCGTTTGACGTGTTTGAGGAAGAGCCGGTGAAGGCAGACAATCCATTGTTGACGTTAGAAAATTTTATTTGCACCCCTCACATTGGCGCGCAGACCGCGGAGGCGCAGGAAAATGTGGCTGTCGGGATCGCTGAGCAGATTGTCGATTACTTCACAAAGGGAATTGCTCGGGGAGCCGTCAATATTCCGTCAGTTTCTCCGGAGTTGCTGCCGAGGCTTCAGCCCTATCTCTCTTTGGCCGAACAACTCGGCAAGTTCCAAACCCAGCTCTGTGAAGGTGGGATCGAGTCGCTGACGGTCGAGTACAGCGGGGAAGTGGCTACACTGTCGGTGGCGTCGTTGACGATTGCGGTCTTGAAGGGACTACTGACTCCGATCATGGAAGCCCCCGTCAATTATGTGAACGCGCCGATCGTTGCCAAAGAGCGAGGGATCCAGGTCAAGGAAGTGAAGACGTCCGATGCAGGAGACTTCACGAGCTTGATCCGAGTGCGAGTGCAGGCTGGTAAAAAACCGTACCAGGTGGCCGGCACGCTCTATCACAAGAAAGATCCGCGCGTCGTGGAGATCGATCAATTCCACGTTGAGGTTGTGCCGGAGGGTCACATGCTCTTGATCCATAATATCGATCGCCCGGGGGTGATCGGGATGGTGGGGAAGGTGCTTGGCGACAACCAGATCAACATCGTCCGGATGCAATGCGCAATCGAGAAGCGGGGCGGGAACTCCATGCTTATCATTGGATCCGACGCCGCGTTCCCGGCTACGGTGCTTGAGACGATCAAATCTAGCAAGGACATTCTCTCTGTCAAAGTCGCGGCTCTATCTTAACCCGCATTATCCATGAACACTTCTGCTGCAATCGCCGATCCGCTGCTACGACGAGCCTTCGGCCGGCGGGCTCGCCCCTCGGACCTTCAACGTACTGCACGAGTACGCCTCAGGTTCTCCGGGCTCCGCGCGCCGGTCTCGCGACGCG
>DATNCR010000142.1:0-4460 GCA_035607135.1 Nitrospiraceae bacterium | reverse complement strand
GAATTCTATGAAGGGGACCTGGATCTCCGGCTCACCCAATTGACCACGTGGATTGAACCGGCACTGCTGCTGATCATGGGGATTTTAGTGGGTGCGATCGTCATTATCATGTATCTACCGGTGTTTCAGATGGCTGGAGCGGTGTAGCGCTGAATACCTCATTGAGCGGTTCGGTTTGCGCTCTTGGGTGAAGGAGCGAGTAGGAAACTATGGCACGAACAGTGACCCGGCCGACGTTGGCGGATGTGCTCATACGGCAGGGGGTTCTGCCGAAACAGACGCTTGACCAAGTGCTCGGCAGACTGGACGGTGTCACGGCAGCTCTCGGTCAGACGTTAGTAGGCGAGGGGATTATCTCGGAGGATCAGCTGGCTCGTGCATTGGCGGCCCAGTTCGACTTGCCTTGTGATCTTCTGACGGAGTTCCGAGTTGACCAGTCATTCTATAACTCCATGTCGGTCAAACTCATGCAGCGGCATCCGTTCATACCGATAGCAGAGCACCAAGGCCGCCTGACCATTGCCATATCTGATCCGCAGAATCTCCTGGCATTGGATGAGTTAGAACTGCTCTTGGGGCGCCCGTTAGACCTCGTGGTGAGCTCGCGAAGCGCGATTCTGGCGGCACTGGAACGTAGTGAAGGCTCCAGTCAAGCACTTCGGGAGCTTGAAGCCGAGTATCGATCTGTGTTGGTCAAGGAGGACGAGCGCGGAGAGGAAGTCTTCACGATCGACCACGAGGGAGAGGATCAAAGCCCTGCGGTCAAATTATTGGATTCGATTCTCTTAAGTGCGATGCAGCGCCGGGCCAGCGACATTCACATTGAAGCCGCCGATCGTGCTACCAAGGTGAAATTGCGGGTAGATGGGATTCTCGTTCCAGCGATGGAGCCGCTCGATATCCGTCTCCATGCGCCGTTGGTCTCGAGGCTGAAAGTTATGTCGGATTTGGACATCGCTGAGCGACGAGTACCGCAAGATGGAAGCTTTCGGATGCGGCTCGAGCGAAAGACCGTCGATTTCCGAGTCTCAATCCTCCCAAGCGTGTTCGGTGAATCGGTCGTCGTTCGTATTCTCGACCGTGAGGCGATCACCACGGGTGTTGCGGCACTACGGTTGGAACGGCTCGGGTTTAACGTGGAAGATCTGAAGCGTTTTCGGCGTGCGATCACGCGACCCTACGGCATGGTGCTGGTGACCGGTCCGACCGGCAGCGGAAAGACGACGACGCTGTATGCGGCGATTACGGAGATGAACATCAAAGAGGACAAGCTGATCACCATCGAAGATCCGGTCGAGTATCAACTGTCGGGGGTTGTACAAATTCCCGTGAATGAGAAGAAAGGCCTGACTTTCGCGCGAGGGCTCCGATCGATTTTACGCCATGATCCTGACAAGATTATGGTCGGTGAAATTCGCGATGCAGAGACCGCTCAAATCGCTATCCAATCGTCGCTCACCGGCCACTTGGTCTTGACGACGGTGCACGCAAACAACGTGTTCGATGTGATCGGACGATTTGCCTCGATGGGAATCGATGCCTACAACTTCTTGGCTGCGCTGAACTGTGTGCTGGCGCAGCGGCTTGTTCGAATGGTCTGTCTTGGCTGTCGAGTGGCGGTCAAGCTCGACCATGCGTTGGCGGAGGAGTCCGGTCTCGATTTCGAAGAATATAAGGACGTCCCGTTTTATGAAGGCAAAGGATGCCAGGAATGCCATGGCACCGGGTATCGCGGACGAAAATGCATCACGGAGTTTCTCGATCTGAACGATGAAATCAAAGAAATGATTCTTGCCGAACGTCCCCTGTCGGAAGTCCGCTATCGCGCGGTGACCAGTGGGATGATCACGTTGCGGCAGTCCGCGCTCAGAAAGGTGCTGGAAGGTTCCACCACCCTGCGGGAGATCAATCGAGTGACGTTTAGCGAGGAGGGCTAAGGGATGTGGGGGCTCAGCACTAGCCGTCCGCAACACTGCTTGAAAATCGGCGCGCAAGCACTCGTCTGGGGAGAGGCCGTCCGCACGTGGCGGGGGCGGTATCGCTACCGCTGTGTCCTTTCCCCGACACCGGCCGGGGCCATCAAGTTGTCTCCTATGGATTTGAATCTGACAGATATGTCTACAGTTGAAAGTCGTCTTCGGTCGCTGGCTGGACCAAGTCGAGATATCCGGTTTGCAGGGCGTGCATGGCTGTCCGACGTCCCTCGCCCCATTGTGTTGTTACTGTCAGATCTGTCGGTGCGCGCGACAGTGTTGCAACTGGAACAGTTCCCGGCACAGGCAGAGGAACAGGAGGCGCTGATTCGCTGGCGCCTGGGGCAGGAGCAGCTGTTGCCCATGACTGGGGCGAAGATTGTCTGGCAGGAGTTCCCCTCGCATGGGGCAGGAGATGAGCGCTCCCATGCGATTTTTGTCGTGGCAATTCAAGAAGCCATCTTGAAGCAATACGAATCCCTCTGTGAATCGGTGGGGCTACTCCCACAAGAGGTCGGTGTGACCAGCTTTCGTCTGTTTAATCTGTGGCTGAGAGCGGCTGGCGGTCGGAAACGGTTGGGTCATGACTTGTTCTGGGTGAGTATATCGGACGGCGGGTTGACCTGCTTCGTGATGCAGGGAGGCCGATTGGTGTTTGTCCGGACCAAACTGTTGATCGGCGAAAGGCTACAGGGTGAAGAAGACCTTGAGGAAGACCTGGTGAACAACATTGCCGAGGAATGCGCGGTGTCTCTTCGTGCATGTCTCGAACATCATCCTGGTCTGAACGTGACGGAGATCGTCCTTGCCAGCGATAGCCCATTCCCGACGCTTGAGCAGGCACTGAAACGCGAACTTGGCCTCTCGACTGAGAGACTGGATTGGGAGGCTGTCAAACGGTTGGGGTGGACGCATGATGGGGGAAGTACGTCATGGGCGACGCTCCCTGTTGTGGCGGGGGTGATGTAGACGATGGCGCCTGAACGAACATGGCTTCGTGCGCTTGCCAGCAGGCTGAACAGCTTCATGGTCACACCAGGAGGGGCGCGGTATTTTCACATCGAACTGAGTAGTCGATACCGATGGTATCTCGCGCCTGCTCGCCTGATGCTGGTCGCACTCAGCGGGATCATAGGGGCTTCAATTTTTTGGAGCGTGGCTCAGACCGTGATGACCATGCGTGACCTGCGCGACATGCAAGCACGTGTCGATCATGTTCGCGCGCAAGACCATCAGCTCATTGCCGAGGCCCAACAGGAAGGCATTGATCTCTCCGGGCCTTCATTGCAACAGCTATCGGCCGAAGTCGGATTGGCGAACCAATTGCTCACAAAACGGAATTTTTCCTGGACACAGTTTCTGTCCGCGCTTGAGGCAGCCATTCCACAACATGTGTCGATTCAGAGCATACGTCTTGATCCCGGTAGTGCGGTCGTACACATGATCGGATTGGCGGCGACGGTCGAAGATGTGACGGCATTGACGGTTACCTTGCAAGACCACACCGCGTTCCGTGATCCGGTGCTGGGCCAGCATCGGGTGGGGCCGAATGGTTTGGTTGAGTTTGACTTGACGCTGCGGTATCGGCAGCCGGGTGTGTAGAACGCCATGATGGATTTCATCCTCCAACAGTTGCGAAAACCCTATGGGATTTTAATTCCATGGCTCGCATTGGTGATACTGTTGGCCGGAGTCTTGTGGGCGGTCCACACCGTTGGAATTGATGGAGCCGAGCAGAATCGGGCGAAACTGGAATCGGAATGGAATCAAGCCCGTCAGGATCTCAAACACCATAAAGAGGCACAGAAGGCACGAAAGGATCTTGCACAGGTGTGGTCGGTCTTGCCGGTTGAACGGGATTTTGCTCCCTTGGCACTGGGCATTACTGAGGAGGCGAAGCGTGATCGTGTGATTCTCCCTGCGCTTTCCTACAAGACTGAGCCGACGGCTGTAGCCAACACGAGCAAGGGGCTGTTGCAAGGCACGATGACCGGTCGTTACGAGGATCTTCGACGCTTTCTCTATGATGTAGAGACGGCGGAGGAGCTGGTCTACATCGAGGATTTGGAACTTGTGCAATCAGACGCTCAGCAGAACCAGAAGCTCACCTTCAACATCAAGATTGCCACATACCTTCGAGGCGAGTCTGGCAAGGCCACGGTTCAGTAGCGCTCAAATATGATGACGACGAATCAAAAGAAAGCGGCGACATTGGCCACGCTTGGTCTACTCTGGGGTGGGATTGTGGCCTGGGAGTGGCAAACGATGGAAGAGCCCGTGCGTGTGCCGCTGGCGAATGTGAGCGGAACTGTCTCCACGTCCCGGGCAGCCCGTGGAACAGGTGAGGGGCTGCACGTGCAGCTCGATCTCCTCGCAGCCGCGCGAACTCAACGCGAGATGACGTTCACCCTGCCACGCAATATCTTTGCGCCGCCTCGCCCCAATGACCCGATGACTACGCGTGCCAACCAGTCGGAGTTCGACCCC
>DATNCR010000139.1:0-3453 GCA_035607135.1 Nitrospiraceae bacterium | reverse complement strand
CTTCACCCCGGGACGCGCCTATTCCCAAGCTTCGTTCTCGGCTCGTGAAAATCCTCAACGTACCCCATCCGGGAAGAGAGCTGTTCCGACAGCTCGGGGTTGGGCGGGTGAGAATACTACGCCTTCGGTGTTCACTCGCCTGCGGCCTCGTCAGCGGCACATTTTGAGCAGCCGATTTGCCCGCATATCAACACGCAATGCAAAGAGAGAAAACCCATTTCTTGATTCAGAGTTTGCGGCGGAAGAGAAACGCCCCGTACATTCCTGCGATGGCGATGGTGACGAGTTCGATCGTCAGCAGCAATCGGCTCACGATGGCATCGGGCGTCGGTGGGTCCAGAATGAATTGCATGCCGAGGAATTCAGGAGGCTGTGACGGTGGGGTTTCCCAGGGTGGAAAGAGGAGCGCAAGGGACAAGAAAGCCACCATGCCGTAAAGAAATTGGATATTCAACTGACCTGGCGGTAGTTCGACTCGTGGTGGTGGCGGTGGTGGGGAGACTTCAACGGGCTCTGCATGAAGCCGTTGGCCGCACTGCGAGCAGTAGCGGCTGATCTCTGGTTGTTCATGTCGGCATGATGGACAAAGTTTCATGGGCAGTTCCGTGCGTAGGCTACATGGAACTGCGTTGGTTTGCTAGATGGGAGTGGGAGGCGAAGGGTCAGAAGCTGTAGCTGATGCCGAGGCTCACCGTAAGCGCACTGTAAGTCGCGCGAAACCCAAATGGGTCAGCGGCCGGGTTGCTATCATTTGAAATGTAACCTAGGTGGGGAGCAAGGTGATATTGTCCTTCTCCAAACAGAGCCCAGTTACGGGTAATGTAATAACGGGCACCAACTTCACCATTTAGGCCAATACCCATGGCCGACTGTCCTGGAGGAGCTGCTGGTCCTTTTAGTGTTGCGAAGAAGAGGGAGGGACCGATGCCGACATACGGTTGGAGACGATAGCCTGGGTAGCGAATCATCAGAGTAACCACATCCCAAATAATCATGCGCTGGTGAACACCTGACAACCCTCCCACAGTGGCTGATCCACCGGGGCCAGTAAATGTGAGCGATCCTTCTTTGATATGAGGGGTGGTGTAGGACACACCGGTCTCGACACCAATCCAGCGTGCTCTTGTGAAGTAGTGACCGAGTTTTCCGCCCAAATTGAGGGAGTTCTTCAATGGCTGGTCGGAAAGGTCCAGCCCCCCTAAGGAATCCTGCGTGACCTTGCCATCGCTTAGGCTCTGCGGGAAGGTCACGCCGAACTGCCCCGCCACGTAGGTTTCTGCATACGCCTGAGGCACATAGAGAACAATCGGCGCCAGGAGCGTGAAGAGACTCGCAACCGCGAAACGCCCTGCCAATTGTCTAGTTTTCATGGCCATCTCCCTCACGATCACCTGAAACCATGCCCGCTTTCATACTAGTCGCCCGGTTCGTCTGGACGAAGAAAATTGTGAAATCTTACGGGGAAGGAGCAAGGCATATGCCACTCTATTCTCCCGACGCTGTGTTGCCAGTCCCACGGAGCCCTGCCTGACTTGACAAATTTCAAAGACCGTCTCTCATTCATTGACAGGTGAAAGAAGCGGTTCCTATAATCCGCGTAGTTCGCAAACCCTGTGACTCTGCATCATTCATGAACACGTCTGCTGCGATTGCCGATACGCTGCTACGACCGGCCTTCGGTCGGCAGGCCCGCTCCTCGGATCTGCGCTGTACTGTTGGGGACTGGCGCCGTCCAAGGCGCAACGGGAAAGGCACCGCTGCAGATGGTGGAGCCAGTCCATCGGGCTCCGCGATTTCGCAACGAACTGTCATGAATCATGCAGGTTGATATCACCCCCTTCCATCATCATCACTAACCAAATCATGTCATCTATCCATCGCATAGGAGTGATCGGGGCTGGCGCGTGGGGCACTGCCCTTGCGAAGCATCTTGCGGAGAAAGGCCTCGACACTCGTCTCTGGGCCTATGAGCGAGAGGTTGTGGATGCGATCAACGGGAAGCACGAGAATCCGGTCTTTCTGCCCGGTGTCGCGCTTCCGCCATCGCTCGTTGCCACCGGATCGTTGACCGATCTCACCGAGCAGAGCGAGGGGCTGCTCTTCGCGGTGCCGTCCCACGTCGCACGTCCTGTGCTGCGCGAGCTGGCCCGGTCCCTTCCCACTTCTATTCCCTTCATCAGTGCGACAAAGGGCGTTGAAGAAGATACGTTGAATTTGATGACTCAGGTCATGGGCGACGTCCTTCCTCCTGCGATGCAACGGAACCTCATGGTGTTGTCCGGTCCGAGCTTCGCGGCAGAAGTCAGCGCAGGGAAACCGGCGGTGCTCTGTTTAGCCGGGAGCAACGAGGAACTGGTCAAAACATTCCAGGCTGCATTGATGACGCCGGCTTTTCGGGTATACGCCGACAGCGATGTCTTGGGCGTCCAGCTTGGCGGCGCGCTCAAGAACGTGATGGCGCTCGCGGCCGGCGTGGTGGACGGTTTGGATCTCGGTCACAATGTGCGGGCCGCGTTGATTACGAGAGGGTTGGCGGAGATGGTGCGCTTGGGAGTCGCGATGGGCGCGGATCCCCGAACGTTTTATGGGCTGTCCGGCGTCGGCGACTTGGTGTTGACCTGCACGGGGGCTCTGAGTCGGAACCATACGGTCGGGGCCCGGCTGGGGAAGGGTGAGCGGCTGGAGACGATCCTCAGCAGCATGCAGGCCGTGGCTGAAGGCGTACGGACGGCGAAGGCTGGGTTAGGACTCGCGCGCCGTCATCGTGTCGACATGCCGATCGTGCAAGAGATCAACGCAGTGTTGTTCGAGGACAAATCCTGCCGTAAGGCGGTGACTGATCTGATGGAGCGTGACGCAAAACCGGAGAAAGGGCAGGCATGAATCCTGAGGCACTTGAACGATTATTGATCAAGGTGCGAACGGGCACACTGTCCGTCTCCACGGCGATTGGACAGCTTCGCACGTTGCCCTATGAAGATCTCGGATTTGCCTCTGTCGATCACCACCGGTCGTTACGGCAGGGGTTTCCCGAGGTCATTTTCTGCGAGGGGAAGACATCGGTCCAGGTTCGCGCCATCGCGAAGGCCTTGTTGAAACATCATCGCCCCTTGTTAGCGACGCGTGCGACTCGCCAGGTGGCCACGCTTATCAAACAGCTCGATCGTCGAGCGGTCTATCATGAGGAGGCCCGCATTGTGTCGATCCGTGACCCCAAGCGGCAACTACGGGGACATGTCTTGGTGATTACAGCCGGCACCTCGGATGTTCCTGTCGCGGAAGAAGCGAAAGTGACGGCAGAGGTGATGGGGAGTCGGGTCGAGACGCTCTATGACGTGGGCGTGGCCGGCATTCATCGGTTGCTGGAGCGTCAGAGCCGGCTGATGCAAGCCCGGGTGGTTGTGGTGGTTGCAGGGATGGACGGAGTCTTGCCAAGCGTGGTCGGCGGACTGG
>DATNCR010000125.1:0-3901 GCA_035607135.1 Nitrospiraceae bacterium | reverse complement strand
CCAGGTGTCCCGGGAACTTTTTTCTCTCCAATACGCCTGGGAGTTTTCTGCTCCTCCATTGGCATTGGCGACCTCAACGGGGATGGTCAGGCCGACCTCGTCGCTACGGCTACTAACGCGGGGCACGTGAGCATTCTCCTGCAGAGCCCTGCAGGAGCTGGCAGTTTCTTGCCGCCGCAAACTGTTGCGGCAGGATTTCAACCTTTCAATGTTGCGATCGCCGATCTGAATGCAGATGGTCTACTCGACCTTGCGATCGCGAATTATGGCACTCCAGACAATTCGGCTACGGCCAGCCTCTCCGTCCTTCTAAATAATTCGGTTTCTCCAGGAAGTTTTTTGACTGCGACTAACTATGCGACGGGAGAACGCTCATGGTCCGTCTCCGTTGGAGATCTCAACGGGGATGGAAAAGCCGACTTAGCAGTGGCGAACTCAGGCGGACTCGGCAACACGGGAAGTGTGTCAGTACTTTTCCAGAATCCAGGCGCGCCAGGAACTTTCTTCCCTGCAGTGAATAGGCCAGGGACGAGTCAACCCCTTGGCGTGGTTATTGCCGATCTGAACGGGGACAGTCTCCTTGATATTGCACTAGCAGACGAAGGTGTCAGGATTCTGTTTCAAATTCCTGGCAAGCCGGGGACATTCCAATCACCTATCCTGGTAGGAAGCTGAGAGGAAAGCGGAAATTAGCCGCTAGAAGCTTTTCTTTTCCGATTGTGCTCAGGCCCACCTCACTCCAGCTAGTTCCCACATCACGTGGTTGTGGATTTGCCCGAAGAGTATTCCCTAGTTCTTGCAACATCGACAGATCGTCTTTCCCCGCCAGTGCAGAGTTGTGAGCCCTACGACGCAGACGGTGAAGTCCAACCTTCATTGTAGGAGAGGGCCCGACATTGCGTTGAAAGTCACGCGAATGACATAATGCACGTGCATCAACCAACGTTGCCGGGGCCATCGCGACTGCTTTCTCCACATGAACTCACATCATGTGTCCCTGGTGGAGTAAGGAACACCGCCCTCGATGCACCCACCAGTTCTCATCTTCCTCTTCGTTGTGTTGCTCATGTTGGGCTGTACCCGAGGCCCCACGGCTGTACTGGATCCTGTCTCGCGTGATCCCGGCCAAGACCATTGGGCCATTGCGTCCTATTACGCCCGCCAGGCGACGGCGTCACGCCATCAGGCCGAGGAGATGACCAATCAGGCGGTGGTCTACGAACGGCTCTTTGGACGAGAGTCTGACTGGGTGTCCGGCACCAGGCTCTTAGTACAATTCTACGAAGAAGCCGCACGCGAACAGGACCGGCTGGCTGATCTGTACCTGGAACTGGCTAGGATTCGGTCGTCCAATCAGCCCATACAATCGCGAGATCACTAACCCGTCACGCTTGGAGTGGCTATATCGGGAGGTCACTATGAAACGACTCACGCTGACGACTGTTGCACTCGCCGTACTGCTGCTGACCGCGGCCTGCGGCACTACCATCCAACCGGGCCAACGGGGGTTGTTCTGGCATCCCCTCACAGAGGGGCTTTCCACCCAACCACTGAAGGACGGATATTACTGGCGGGCACCCTGGAATAATGTGTACCGCTACGATATTCAGTGGCATAGTTTTACCGAAGACATTGATGCCTTGAGTGCGGACGATCTTCAGGTGCTCATCAAGGCGGCCATCATTATCCGGCCCATTCCGGATGAGCTGTATTTCCTCGCCCAAGAAGTGGGCGAGGACTACTACCCTCGGATCGTCAAACCCCAGTTCATGGCGGCGGTGCGCAGTGTGGTCTCCGGCTATAATATGGTGAAGGTGCCGGAAAAGAGCGCGGAGATTGCGAGCAAAGTCCGGGCTGTCGTGGTTGAGAATCTCAAAGGCCGTCACTTGGAACTTCAAAATGTCGCCTTGTCTGATGTCGATTTCCCCAAAATTGTCTTGCGTGCGATTGAGCAGAAACAGGCGAAGGAACAGGAAAAAGAACAAAAAGAATTCGAACTGACCATCGCCTCCAAGGATGCTCAAATCGCCCGCACGCGGGCCAAAGGCGAGGGGGACGCAATCCGGATTCGGGCCGAGGGTGAGGCGGAGGGGCTCCGGATTCGTGCCATCGGGCAGGCCCAGGCGCAGACCACCATCTCGAAGACACTCACGCCGGCCTACCTTCGGTACAAATTGTATGACAGTCCGAATTCCAGGATGGTGCTCTTGCCGGAGAACCTGAAGGCTCCCATTATCATTAATTCCGGAGAGTCACCCGGTGCAGAGCAAAGAGAGCTCACTCCCTAAGAGCAGGGCGGGGCAGGGAAGCAAGGATTCAGAGACATGGACCAATCACGTTCTTCCGAATGCCAGGGGAGAGGGCAGACGAGGAGAAAACCATATTGGTGTTGTAGACTGCTCTCTCTCATGTTGTTCCTTCCCCTCTCCGGCTGCGGTGCGTTTCTCCCCTATATGTACGATGCAGGAAAACTTGACGACCGATTGGCCGTGTCGACTCCGAAGGAACAGGTGTTGAAGAATTTCGGGAAACCGGACCGTGTGGTTCAGGATGACGGGCAGCAAGCCATTTGGGAGTACCGGCTCTATCCAAAAGGCGAGTGGGTTGCCTATCTGTTGCACTGTCCCTTCTTTCCGAACTGTTACTTCCCAGCGGAGCCTGCCCAACCGTATTACCTGGTTCTCCAGGACAATCAGCTGTGCATGTGGGGCACTCCTGATGTCGTCCGAACGTTGGCTTGGAAGGTCTGTGCGAAGGCTGCGAGGCCGGAGGGATCTCAGCCGGTACAGGCTCTTGTGAGAAGAGGACTACAAATATCCGTGATTCCTGTATTCATGCCTCCCACCATTTTCCCACTACCACAGCGGCTGGCGGTGTTGCCGGTGGCTGGATCAACAGATGCGCGGGTCATCTCATGGCTCGATTTCGCCCTAAATTTTTTGCGCACACGACATCGAGAGCTGGTACTTGTCGAACGGGAGGATCTGCGAACGGTTCTTCAAGAAGTAGGCATTCAATATACCGGGCGAGTGGATGAAGCTACGACGATACGCGTGGGTAAACTCGTCGGTGCGGATAGTCTGCTGACCTATCGTCTGGCCATATCGGGAACAGGCGAGCCGATGTCCGCGTCCTTCGAAATTCGGCTTCTTACAGTGGAAAGCGGTATCACGGTCTTTCGCCAGATCGCCTCGTCGACAATCAGTCTCACTATGGCAGAAGCAGCCACAGGCCGGCCCTATGAGTTATCCCCCAGTGCCCGTCGTCTTGTGATAGAAGAAGCCGCGGCCTATGGGCTCGCAGCCCTCACGGCGGCATTCGGCGACAATCCTCTGGGAATGGTCGCGGACTACAACTGGCCCGGTGAGGGAATCAAGCTGCTCGGCCTCCTCCAAGGGGGCCCGGCCTTCCTGGCAGGACTCAAACCAGGCGACCAGATTCTCGCATTGAATGGTCAGCCGTTAGGAAGTTGGATAGATCCTATCTCACTCCCGATTCATGTGACCGTTGAGCGGGATGGCGTGAGGCTGGAGCTAAGTGTGAGGCAATAACTCGAGACGGTTTGGAGATTCACGATCTTAGCTGGAGCAGTCTTTTTCCCTCCTAGCAGTGTTCAATAACAGTTCTATTTGAGCCCCTCCAAATGGTGAGAGGTCCTCGGCTGCCTTCTGGTGCGAGGGATTGTGAGCTTGCGCCGATACTACGGCACCATGCCGCTATCTCGGCAGGACTCCATCGTCACTGCAATCGTCCATCACATCCAAAGTCCCCCGGTATCGACCGAAAACCTCTTTGCTCTCCGTCACTTGTCTGGCGAGTCTCGAATCGTCAATCGTCTGGAACGGACTATGCGCTGCTGAAGAGCAGACAAATGAAATTCCAGGGGTGATTTTATGAATAA
>DATNCR010000099.1:0-3968 GCA_035607135.1 Nitrospiraceae bacterium | reverse complement strand
GGGCAAAGACCGACCGCCAGTCGACTGGGCTCATGGCCAGTCGCTCGCGTGATGGTTCCTGTTTCCCTTGCGGAATGGGCACGGCCAACGTCGTCTCACGATCGCGATCCTTCAGGATGACATGCGTTCCCACAATCTCTGCACTCCGATCGTACGGGACGCAGCATCGATGGCCTTTCGGGCTCATATAGGAGAGCCCGGAGGAATCTGACGCCGCCGTCACCTTGTGCAAGCAGCCGCCGTGGAAGGTGAGGCACACCTCCGTGCGCTGATCGAAATATCGAATCGGCGGCATCTCTGCCGGCAGCCATGTGACGTCCTTGGACCGTTCAGGGTTCATGAAGAGCGTGAACGGGTTATCGCCACCAGACGCCTGCGGGGTAAAGAAGCTACTAAATAAGCGAAAAGCCGTTTTCGATGGATAGGTGGGAATGCCTCGGTACCGCAAGGGTCGAGGATTCGGTTGTCCCTCATTCTGATCGTCGTAAAGTCCTCGAATCAATTCAAAGACTGCCGAACCCGTTCCCGGCAACAACGACTGAAAGAGTTCGACGACCGGGAGAAAATCGATCGCGGACCAACTCATCCCTCCCATACAGGACATGAAACTGGCCTGCTCGAAGTCCCCATCCCTCAGCACATACAGGGCATCTTTTCGCTGACGTATCGTCGCCCGACCGGTCAGCCCGATCTGTAGATCGTCATCGCGATAGAAAAATCGCACGTCCTCGATCGGGACCCGGAGCGCCTGAGCAGCCATCATGCGCAAATCGTCGGTTGTGAGCCGCTGCCAACCAGGTTTGCTGGCCAGATTGAGGCTGGTTTCATTCACCAATCCAGCCGGCCTCAATCCGATCCATTGCCCCCAATCCAGACGGATGCGAGCGCGGAGGAGGACTGCGCCACCCGTAGCGTCAGACCCCCACTCACATTCATGCAACGGGTTTCCTTCTGGATCGGTCGCCAGAAACCGGCGACCGTCGGGACGATAGAAGACGACATGCCCGGTGGATAGGCGGACGACTCGCCCGCCCGCCTGTTCGAGATCCTGTGCGAAGGAACGATTAGTTGAAAATCGGAGATGAGTAGAAAGTGTCGATGCAGCACGACGTGGATCAGAGGGCATCTACTCGCGGATTTGCCCGCTCCCCAACACAATAAACTTGAAGCAAGTCAATTCTTCCAGCCCCATCGGGCCTCGGGCATGGATACGGGATGTGCTGATCCCGATTTCGGCTCCCAATCCGAATTGATAGCCATCGTTCAACCTGGTCGAAGCGTTCACCAGCACGGCGCTGGCGTCAACCTCACGCAGAAACCGCATGGCCTTTGGATAGTCGGATGTCACGATGGCTTCTGTATGCTGTGAGCCATACTTGGCAATATGCTCCATCGCCTCATCGACGTTCTTGACCACTTTCACCGCCACGGTGAGATCGAGGAATTCTTTTCCAAAATCTTCGTCGCTCGCCGGCTTGGCCGATGACGACAGTTCACAGGTTTTCTGGCAGCCGCGGACCTCGACCTTGGCCGCCACCAACTTCTCGATGAAGGGCGCAAGCCACTGACGTGCAATGCCCTGATGGACTAAGAGGGTCTCCATCGCATTGCAGGTCGACGGGCGCTGCACCTTTGCGTTGAAGCAGACCCGTTCAGCCATGGCCGGATCGGCATCGGCATCGACATAGATGTGACAGACACCGGCGTCGTGCTTCATCACAGGGATCGTGGCGTGCTCGGTGACGACGCGCATCAGCGATTCGCCGCCTCGCGGGATGATCAGATCGATATAGCGATCTTGCTTCAGGAGAAGAGGAACCAGTTCACGGTCAGGTCGCGCGACAAAACTGATCGCCCCAGCCGGGACACCGGCTTTCTCTGCCGCTTCCGAGAGGACCGCCGCAATCGCCGTATTCGAATGGATGGCCTCACTCCCTCCCCGCAACACGCAGGCATTCCCAGACTTCAAACAGAGGCCAGCGGAATCCGCCGTCACGTTCGGGCGGGACTCATAAATAATGCCAATGACGCCGATTGGAACCCGCACACGCCCCACCTGCATCCCGTTCGGCCTTGTCCACATCTTCGGCATGTCCCCGAGTGGATCACCGAGCGTAGCCACCTCGCGCAGGCCTGCCGCCATCTCGACAATCCTCTCGTTCGTCAGACGCAACCGATCCCTCATTGCCTTCTTCTCCGGCGCTGCTCCGAATGCCTCAAGATCCAGTTCGTTCGCGGCGAGCAGCGTATCCTTCCGTTCTTCGAGCGCCTCTGCCATTGCCAGGAGGGCCTGATTCTTCACTGCGGTCGAAAGCGTAGCCAGTCTGCCCGAGGCACTTTTGGCTCGCATGACCATTTCGTTGACATACTCTGGGATCGGGATGGGCGCGACCACTTCCACGCCCGCCGATTCGATGGGTTTGATCGACGCTTCCACTTGGTTATTTTTGTCAGACAGCATAGGAAAGACACCTACCTCAGGACCTAGGATTACCGACAGGATACAGTGGGAGTTTCTACGCGGTCAAGGCAGGGAGGAGGGTTGATCTGGTTTATCTGGTTTGTTTTGTTCATCTGGTAGTTGAGTTCAAGCAAACAAGCCAAATAGATCAAAGTCGATGCGGACACCGGCAGGGGTTACGGGTTCATGGGCGGCTGTCCTTGAACCGGCGGGGCGACTGGAGGGGTTCCGCCAGGAGGGCTCGATGATCCAGGCGTTGATGGCGCCACAGAACTTGGCATAGTCCCTTGTGGCACGATCGAGTTTCCCGAGGGGTTCGGGTGTTGGAAGACCCAATCACGATAGGAGGCGCGTCCTTCGAAATGTCGGACGGCAGGAGGAAATTCGTGCTGCCGGAATGGCTTCGCGAGACTTTTGCTTCGGACCCCCATGATGCCACCTGTCGGCGCCCAAAGATATTCCCATTCTCCATGCCCCATTGGATCGAGATAGACCTTGCGTAGGAAGGGTTTGGGTAATCTCGTGAGATCAGCCAATGTCTGAGGATAGACCTCTCCCGGCATCACACGGCCCGCTTTGATCGTTGCAGAATACAAGGCGAGGGCATTCTGGATTTCGATCCCCTTTGCCAAGAGATCCGCTTCAAGCTCCCGCTGGACGATGGCCTTCCATTGTTTCGCTGCAGCGGTCGTGGCGATACCAATGAGGACGATCGCAAACATGAGCATGAGGTAGGTCACCCCTCGCTCATTCATGCGGTGATACCGGCGGCTGACGACCATAGCAACCCTAGCAGACGGTGGAAAAACTTTTTGGCGCGCTCAAGTTTCGATGGTCCACACATCTAGTACGACGGGAGAACATCGCGCAGGATGCTCAAAAAGGCCGTCCAGCAAGGCCGCAGCCGATGAAAGCACCGGAGGCGTAGCCTCTGGACTACGTTGAGGATGCTTTCGAGGTGAGAACGAAGCTGGCGGACTTTTTCAGCATCACGCTATGGCTGTACGGGAGCTTCTTCGGACAGCAGCACCGTATGCTCCACCCGCAATTGTCGATCTTGCAACGTCACACTCTCTTGCGTAATCGCCTTCACCACAACGTGATCTTCCACAGTCTCTCCGGTCCGGACGACATGGAGATCGTCGTTCTTCGTGAGCACAGCGAGTTCTCCCTTTTTCCTCCACCCCTCCTCCATGCGGACAAACCCGAGGTAGTGGAATTGTGTCAATCCTGCAAGGGCCTCCTGTTGGCGCAGAGTTTGGTCCAACCCGGGGTCGAACTCCGACTGGTTGGCACGCGTAGTCATCGGGTCGTTAGGGAGAGGCGGCGCAAAGATATTGCGTGGCGGCGTGAACGTCATCTCGCGTTGAGTTCGCGCGGCTGCGAGGAGATCGAGCTGCACGTGCAACCCCTCGCCTGCTCCACGGGCAACCCGGGATGTGGAGACAGGGCCACTCACATTCGCTAGCGGCACACGCACGGGCTCTTCCATCGTTTGCCACTCCCA
>DATNCR010000092.1:0-3696 GCA_035607135.1 Nitrospiraceae bacterium | reverse complement strand
GGGTTTTGCGGCGATTCCTTTGATTGCAGTGAGATTTCGGTCGGAGAATCCCATCTTCTCAAGGGGCAACGGCTCGCTGGCCGCGAGCAGGCGCATCACCACGTCTTCGTTATATCCGGCAGTCGGAATCGTCGCGACGCGCAACTCGATTTCCTTGCTCTCCGACAGCTTAAATTTGATCTTGCCGTCCTGGGGTTTTCGCCGTTCTGCAATGTCGAGGCTGGCCATAATCTTTAGACGCGACACGATGGCGCGTCGATAGCTTTGCGGAATCTTCATGTATTCGAAACAGTCGCCGTCGACCCGGAAGCGGACGAGCGTTTCACGCTTTTCGCCATAGGGTTCGACGTGGATATCGGAAGCGCCTTGCCGGTAGGCGTCGGCGATGATCTGATTGGCCAGCCGTACGATGGCATTGTCGTTTTCGTCGAGCCCCCCACCGGACTCCTCCGCCGCCGCCTCTTGGGCCTCGCTGACAAGTTCGCCAAGAATGTCGGAGACATTTTCATCTAACTTTCGTGTGCCGCCAGTATCGCCTTGTGCTTGCCCTGTGGCTGAGCTGAGGAACTGGGCGATATCGCGACGGAGACTGATCGCAAAGCGAATGTTCAGGCCGGGGAAGGTCCGTTTAATATCCGCCACTCGATCGAGATCGCTCGGGTCGTCGGTCAAAATTTCGATGGCCGTTCGGTCCCGCTTGAGGGGCATCCAGTGATTTTTCTTAAGGTAGTCGACATTCAGGTTTTTCAACAGTTCGATATCGACAAGTGTTCGATCGCTGTACTCGATGTAGGGGCACTTGTGAAAGAGGGCAAGGGACTTGCCAATCTCGTGTTTCGGCACCTTGTATTTTTCAATCAGGATGCTCTCGAAGTCCGACAC
Source organism: Nitrospiraceae bacterium (assembly GCA_035607135.1). GTDB lineage: Bacteria > Nitrospirota > Nitrospiria > Nitrospirales > Nitrospiraceae > Palsa-1315. Next base: position 2,814 of record DATNCR010000092.1, on the reverse strand, counting down.
ACCTTTCCTAGACTCCGCAATCGCGTGGTCCAACTCGTTTTGCGTAATGCGGCTGTTTGTGACCAGAAGATCAAACTTGGTCGGGGCTTTTTTAGCGACCTTGCGCAGATTGAAGAGGGCAATGCCGAGTGCCTTCGAAATTTCCGCGACGGATTCTTCATCTTTCCGTGTGAAGCGTCCGCCGCTCTTCTTGTTGAGCAGTTGTAACACGCCCATCAAATACTTATTGTCTGCCACAATTGGGTAGGTGAGGACCTGTTTTGTCCTGAAACCGGTTCGCTTGTCGTAGGAGGTGTCATGGAGGAGTGAGGGATGGACGCCTTGCAACTCGGCGAGGTTATACGCATCGGCAATGCTCACTGGGCGGAGATACTTGGCACAGAAACCAGCCAAGCTTTGCTCAGTGATGGGGATGCGGATCTCCTCGACGCTGTCAATGTGAGGGACTTTGGAAAAGATTTCTTTCTTTTCCGAATCGAACGCGAAGATGGTCAGGTCTTCGGCATCGAAGATGCTGAGAATTTCTTTACGCAGATCGAGGAGAATATGGTCAAGATCGCTGGCCGCGTGAATTTGTTCCGTGATGCGTTTGACATTTTCGGCAAATGCCACTTTCTGCTGAAGTTCTTGAAGGTTCTGTGGAATGGGTTTGGCCTGCATGACATGGGCTCCTGAACATCGACCGGGAAGGTCGTCGCCGGATTCGTATGCTCAATCACGCATGTGTACGATCCAGGTGACCACAAGTGCCTAGACAGTGATCGAAAGTCAGTCTAGCTGATCATGGATGGAAGGCAAGGAAAAGGCGCTTTCAGACTGGCATCGCTACAGAGGTAGGGGGCCTAGGTTGCTTGTGTGCGAGTGAGATGCGCGACGACTTGAGCGGGAGGCAGTTTGAGTTTTATTCCATCTTTCCGAGTCTTTACCTCCACGATTCCTTCGGCGAGGCCCTTGTCTCCGATGACGACTTGGAAGGGGGCTCCCATCAGATCCGCATCGTTGAACTTCACGCCAGCTCGTTCGTCTCGATCATCCCAGAGTACTTCTAGCCCTGCGGCCTGCAGTTCGTCATAGAGCTGCGCCGTGACCTGGGCGGTCTGGGCTGATTGAGTGAGCGGGAGGAGATGCACGTGGAATGGGGCGATTGGGAAGGGCCAGATAATGCCTTTCGCGTCGTGGTTCTGTTCGATTGCCGATGCCGCAGTGCGTCCGACACCGATGCCGTAGCATCCCATGACGGCGAGGCACTCTTGGCCGTGAAGATCCAGGAAGGAGGCCTTCATAGCCTCACTGTATTTGGTGCCAAGCATAAACACATGTCCGACTTCGATGCCTTTCGTCGCCTTCAATGTCCCGTCTCTTCTTGGTGACGGATCTCCTGCGCAGGCGATCCGGAGATCGGCAAACTGTTCGACCTGAAAATCACGATCCCAATTCGCATCGACGTAGTGCGTATCACGCTGATTACCGCCGACGACCACATTACGTAAGGCTTTGACCGCGTGGTCCGCAATGATCCGAACCTGTTTCAAGCCAACGGGACCGGCAAATCCAACCGGTGCGCCGGTGACATGTTCGACAATGGTGGGAGTTGCGAGTTCGAGATCAGTCACTCGCAGGAGCCGTTGAAGTTTGACCTCATTCGCCTCATGGTCTCCCCGTATCAACACGGCGACCGTGTTGTTCCCTGTCGTATAGAGGAGCGTCTTTACGAGGTGCGTAGGGGAAATCTTCAAGAAACTCGTGACCTCTTCGACTGTTCGGCATTGGGGTGTCTGGACGGTGCGCAGAGGACGGGGCGTGTCGGTGTCCACATCAGTAGGTGGAAGGACTTCGGCCTGTTCGACATTGGCGGCGTAGGTGCCGGACTCGCTGTAGACGATGGTGTTCTCGCCGGTCTCGGCGAGCACCATGAATTCGTGCGACGAGCTACCGCCGATCAGGCCGGTGTCTGCTTCCACGGCACGGAAGGTGAGGCCGCAACGCGTGAAAATACGATGGTAGGCGTCGTACATCTTTTGATAGCTGAGCCTGGCGCTTGCTTCGTCCTGGTCAAAGCTATAGGCGTCTTTCATGATGAACTCACGGCCCCGCATGAGTCCGAAGCGAGGGCGTATTTCGTCGCGGAACTTTGTCTGAATCTGATAGAAGTTCAGTGGCATCTGTCGATAGGAACGAACTTCGCGCCTGAATAAGTCGGTGATCACTTCTTCATGGGTCGGCCCCAAACAGAAGTCGCGCTCATGGCGATCCTTGAAGCGCAGCAGCTCTTTGCCGTAGAAATTCCACCGGCCTGTTTCTTGCCACAACTCTGCTGGGGAGGCGATGGGCATGAGCAGTTCTTGGGCACCTGCCCGGTTCATTTCTTCTCGAACGATCTGCTCGACTTTTCTGATGACCCGGAGACCAAGCGGGAGGTACGTATAGATTCCGGCTGCCACCTTACGAATTAGACCGGCGCGAAGCATCAGCTTATGGCTGACGGTTTCCGCTTCTCCAGGGTCTTCCCGTAATGTGGGTATTAAGATTTGAGAGGTCCGCATGGGCTATCGATGCAGCAATCTAACGGAGAAGCATCTCTGCGGCTGCTCAACCACATCATCCAACCAGGCCGCAGGCATGACAGTGTTCAGCCATCCGCCACGAATTGCCTGATCGCTCATCTTAGGGGAGTGCGAGAAGAATGTTGATGAGCCATGAGTGAAGCGTGAGAAACGGCGCGGTTTGGCGAGCCGGGGGTGGGCGGATGAAAAAGTGGGCTTGTTCAGCATCCTGCTAGCGTAAGAAGATCCGTTCAAGGTCATTCCAAAATGC
>DATNCR010000090.1:0-2495 GCA_035607135.1 Nitrospiraceae bacterium | reverse complement strand
GTCGTCAGCGTGCAGACGGCGAGGCTGTGGTTGTTGAAGGAGGGGTCAAGCTGTGGCCCGTGGCTCAGCGCCATAAACGTGGCATGGGTGCTGAGGGTTCGCGTGACGATGGTAATTTCCTGTATGGCTTCGTTGACCGGTCCTGGCCGAGGGGTACCGGTTTTGCTGATTTCGTCGAAGAGAGTTTTGACCGACCGTGCGAGTTTGTCGCGTGTGTCTCGGGCGATAGCCAACTCCTGCGCCAGCATCTCGCCGGAGGGGGGTGCCTTCTGTACAGGAGGTGCTTGGGTAGAGGTGAGTAAGCCAATCGTGTGAAGGGTTTCCGTCCGCAATCGGAAAAGTCGTGACGTCCAGCCCTCTGGAGGGGTCGATGTCATGGATATTGGACCGCTGTAAGCGCTCGATCTGCTCTACGGATTGAACCAGAAACCGGTGTTTCAGAAAAGGAGTTCGGAACCACGAGCAGTCCATACCTGCCACATACATTCCAACACGGAGTTGTGTCAGAGGGATACGTTTATACTCTCCAGGCTTATGAGTCATACAGTAGGCTCCGGGCAAGAATCGCCAATCCCTTATCGGCTTGCCAGGCTCGAATCATGAATCCGAGCAGCCTGCACCCTTTATGATGGATCGTCGAGAAGATGAGGAGTCTTGTGGATTGGCTTGGAGCCCTAGGAACCGGCTGCAGGTGTCAAATGCACTTCGATGCGAGGGTTGTGCTTATCGATATGTTTGTAGAGGTGGGTTTCGACAATGCGGTTGTCATTGATGCCGAGACCCTCACAGAGGGCATCTTGCGCAATCTTGAGTCCACCGTCGACGTCTCGTCGCAGGGCCGAGGTAAAGTAGAAGCGGATGGACAGGGCGAGCCAGTCCGACTGGAGTCGTGTCAGGAGGGCAACTCGGTGGGTGGATTGGGCCAGCTTCAACCATACGAGTTGTCCCACTTGGGCCTTATAGGCACGACCAGCCGAAGAGATCAATCGCCGGCCGTTCACCGTAGCATATTGATGGTTCACACTGGGAGGTACAGGGAGGGTTAAGTGTACCGCATGACCCTCAGCCGGTGGGTGCGGTAATGGGGAAGTCGGCATGCTGGAGGTCGGAGCTTTTCTCGGGGTGATACGTAACATCGGGATCTTCTTGCCAGGATTCCTGTAGGAGGTGGTGCGAACGGCTCGTGGGGCGGAAGGAAGTCGGGTCGGGCGCCGAAACGTAGGCATGCGCGTGAACTTATAGGAGATTGAGGATTTTGGACATGTTCTGCTCGTATCGCTCTTCAGACTGGGAGATATACCGGCGCCATGTGCTCGGGTTCCAGATCTCCATGCGATGGTATAAGCCCACCAGAACAATTTCTTGGTCTTCATCCAACGGAATAATTTTTCTGAGCCGACTCGGAATCAAGATGCGTCCGGTTTTGTCGATCTCTGAGGTGCCGGCTTCTGATACGACGAAATGCATGAACAATCGACTCTGGTCTTCATCGAGCGTGGTCTTTGTCCGTTCGAGGACTTTCTCCCACTCTTTCATGGAGTAAATGAGCGTGGATTCCTCGGGGCCCTTGAGGAAGACGACGGCCTGTCCCTCCGACTCAACCTGCTCACGGATCGGTGAGGGAACGATAAACCGTCCCTTCTCATCCACCTTGCAGAGGTATTCACCGGCGAACATCAATGTATCGTGTCCTTTATGATGCGAGCGTGGTTCTGGTGCGATCGCGAATCCACTGTTCTAGATCCGAACGTACAAAGCGCCATTCTTTCCCAAGCTTGAAGGCGGGAATCTGGCGGCTCTGTAGGTAACGATAGAGTGTGCGTTGGGTGATCTTGAGATAGCGGCAAGTCTCCTCCGCCGTCATCAGTTCGCTCTTGGGCTCTCTGGCCATTGAAGAACCTGGCTCGATAGGGATCCATATGCCTCACGAGGCTTCAGATACTGGTGCCAGGGTAGGGAAACTCTCACAATCTGTCAAGTGAAAATATATGACAATGCCTGTCACAGCCTGTCAGTACCATCCGATTCCATGCCGCCGGTCCCCGTCGGATTCCATCGCCGCTGAGACATCATCACTGAGATCTTCGCCCATCTCCTCGCCCATTGTTTCCATAAATCGAGCCATGCTCTGTGGATCATTCTCATCGAGCCCGGCCAGGCTGCTGGGATCCGCCAAGGCTTCAAGCCGAGCCGCTTCGGATTTCGGCGAGGCAAATCGAGACAGGATTCGTTCAACCCGAGCGCTCGTGCAATGGGAGCAGGCCGCCGGAGCTTGTTTGGCCGGGTTCAAGACAAGGACCGTGCTGCGCTTCTTACAGTCAAGACAGCGATATTCAAACAACGGCATGGATCAAATTCCAATGGTCGTCAGGGTCGGTAGAGTTCGTTCGGCAAAGTGACGATCCGGTATCAGGCTCGTATCGACAGTCCTGGCGAGCGTCAGGGCAAAGACAGGTCCAGAACCGGCTTTGCGTAGGGTTTTCGCGCATTCGTTC
>DATNCR010000089.1:0-5307 GCA_035607135.1 Nitrospiraceae bacterium | reverse complement strand
AGGAGATCAACAGGCTGCCCTCATCTCTTACTTCTTGGCGAACGCCTCATCTTCTTCTGCCCCAGGCCTGGCTTTCCATTGGAGGCTGTAATACTCCCCGCGATCACGCGCCCAGGGATCGAAGACATTCACCACCCCCTGGAGTTCGCCGTCCAGTTCCGGCATTGTTCGCAGCAACACGCGTTTCAGGGGAGAGACCGGTTGCTCGTGTCCATTGGGCATTCCTTGCTCCATCATCTCGGGACCCGGTCCATTGTGCATCACCCACTCGACGCCGAGATTGGTGTAGAACTCCGGGCGAAAACTGGAGGTGAAGAACCGGTCACTAAAGAGGCGGCGCGAGGCATTGAGAATGAACACGACGAACTGCGTTTCGGAAATGGCAAAGCCATGCGGCCGTCTGAATTCCGCCAGCCATCCGACCACAGTATCGACGTCCTCGATGTTATCGATGAGGCTCCCGTTCGGATGCCCCAGACAGTCGTTGATTGGCGACTTGTCGTCGTTCAGTTGCGCCTTGGTGATGACCTTTGACTCATTGCAATGGTGTTGCCCATATACTTCACGTAACGTTTTTACGAGTAGTTCCTGCTTGAGCCTGGCTGAAGAACCCTTAGGCACACGCGTATCGACGAAGTCGTCGAATCTGGTCAACTGCTTCAACCCATACTGCCGACGGAATTCGTTGTAGCGCGGAACTCCCCGCTCCCGGTCTCGGATGAGATCGAGCGCGGCCACGTCGATCTGTTGCGTGGAGGATTGCAGGCGGGGCATTTTCAAATTTTGCAAAAACTGCGGATGGTTTTGCAGTGTCAGCTCACCCAGCCGCTGCCGGCCCATGCTGAGCGCCCAATTAGCCAAACCTTTCTGCTGCATAGCCTCAGTCGCCTTGCCCCGAAAGGTTTCGATCACAGGCACCTTGTGCCGGATGACGTTCGGCTCGTTGTTCCATTCACGAAATTCGATCAGGTCTGGCAACATTGGGTGTAATCGGTACACCGTGATGAACTCTTCGGGGAAATTGAAGGGGGAGCCGAAATGGTTCACACCCCCATTGACATGATCGTCATTTTTGAAGTCCCAACGGTCTTCTTTGTCGGGATCGATCAGGCCCACGAGTGGCACGCCATCATAAACCCGGTTACCCAATCCGAAGATGCCGGGTCCGCCGGCCAGCGCTGCATAGAGACTGTTCGTCTTCTTCGCATCATGCGTATCGTCGAGTCGGCGTACGACTTCCTTCAGCGCCTCCGCCACCACTTTCTGATTTGCAAAGACCCCGCTCCAGTTGGCGTTCATGCCACGGTTCAACGGTTCGTTGTAGAGCAGTTGCGTGGTCCATTCGATGGTGTGGATCTTGGCAATCTCGGCCGCGACGACCAGCCGGGCAACTTCGAACAATTCGTCCGGCGTGACGTCCTTATACCGGATGACAGGATCGAGGATGGCGCGATTTCTTAAGCCGCTGTCGGCATTGGGGGTGCGCGCGGCCTGCCTTTGGAATGCCTCGACAAAGGCGTTGTGTTCCCTGGCAAACACGTTGTGGTAGAAGCTGGTCCCGATGCTCCAGTTGTCCGGAAAGGCCGTAGCCTCCTGACCGGACCATTCAGGATTGATCGGATCCTCTGCTTCGAAGACCGGCAGATATCCCAGCTTCTCGCCCACTGATGCCCCTTTGCTCAGCGGAGTCAGCATCAACTTTGCACGGTCTTTGGGGTCATGCTTCACTCGTTGCCTGGACCGCTCGTCATACCCGTAGAGTTGGGAAGCATCCCACCAGGCGGTGACATGATTCGCAGTGGTCTTCGGCGCTCTCGTGAGATAGGTCTGGCCGCCCTGCGCGAATGTCTTCGGTTTCGTGTCTTCGGCGATATAGGCTACATCCATCTTGTCGCCAGGACGGCAGCCCAACTTGTCAGCCTCGTTACCCGTCACCGGCTTTTCGATATTCTCGACCAGTTGCGTCGCGCAGCCGACCGCGATCCACTCAGGCTTATTGTGTCCCTCTTCCAGGTGAGCGAACCAGTCGTGGGTCATGAACTGGATCCAAAAGGCCGCCAGCACATTGAAAAATGGCGCCTTCTCATAGTCACACTCGGCTTCCTTTACACTCCCAGGCAGACCGTACCCCTTGTCGCACTTTTTCGGATCCGCCTGCGCTCGGGTGAACAGCTTCCGGCTAATGATCTGCGGATCCGGCTTCAATAGGCCCAATCGATCTCCATGGCGATTCTTGGTCATCTCGTTCAAGCCTAGATCGGGAAATGTGGTGTCGAACTCCACGTTTCGTGCAAACAGCTGGTGCGTCGATCCCATCAGCGGATTGCGGATGTCGTTACAGATGCCCGTGACTGTGCGGAAACGAATGAACTCTCCCCGACAGACCTGTGTCTGATCACCACCGACAGCCGTGAACTCGGGATGACTCCGCGGCAATCGCATCTCCGGCCAGGTTCTCAATACCGGTCCGGCCTCGCCGTCACGGCCTGTGATGTAGGCCTCGTAGGTCTTGTTATTGTCAAAGAGATTGAACTTGATGAGTTCGATACGCTGCAGTTCCAGCTCATAGAGCGCGGCGTTGATCCCATGTGCGTTGGGGCCGATCACCTTGGCGTTGGACAGAAGCCGCGCAGGCGCTAGAGACGTGGCATCGCCGGCAGCCCAATAATTCGGCCAATCCAGCCACGGCCCTTCTCTGAGACTCTCGGCATACTTCCCTCCGAGACACCGCGCGGTGGTGTCGGGAACCTTCCCCAAGAAGCGTTGCTCTCGGGTCTTCGCGACTGTCTGAATATCTCGTTGTAGGAGCATCTCTGCACAATATTTCGTGGAGTCCACGAAGATATCGAAAGGGCTATACCTGGCGCACCCCCCAAGAACACAGAGTCCAGCGACGATAACAAGCCGTGACCATATACACTTTGGTTTCATACGCAGCTCTCCTCAACGACAGGAATCATTGCACGCCACACAACTGGCCACAGGCTACGTCTCAGCCACAAAAGAATCAACATTCGCTAACAGGCAATACATATATTTCGTGGAACGCAGCTTTGGGGGAAATCTCGGTGATGATTCTTTTGACCGCGTTGACTGGAGTATAGCGATGCAGAGGAATTTATGTGACTCTTTCCCCAAGACGTGGACATTGAACCGGCGTATACTAGGAAAATTAAGTCCTCATGATCACTGCGGAGCCTTGATCATGAAACACGTCTTCGCCACGGTCACATCGCCATTGAGCAGTCCGGCATCTCCCCCGACTATTGAGGAAATGACCTCGATTCTGAGGTCGCCCACCAGAGGAGGCGTCACCATGTCTGTCTCACCATCACTCAATGCGTATCTCGATCACGAACGGGTTCACTATGACGTGTTGCCACATCCGGAAGCGTTTCGCGCTGCAGAGATCGCCCATACGCTCCACACCCCAGAGAAGGACATGGCCAAGGTCGTGATTGTGAAAGTGAATGAGCGGTTCGTCATGACGGTGCTGCCGGCAAACTGGAGCGTGGATCTCCATCGCCTGAGAGACGTCTTTTTGACCCACCATGTGCAACTTGCCACCGAACATGAGATCACCGGTCTATTTCCTGACTGCGAGTTGGGCGCGATGCCACCCTTCGGCAACCTCTATGGGCTGCCTGTGTATGTCGATCAATCGCTCACAGAGGACAAGGAGATCGTCTTTCAAGCCGGATCCCATTCGGACGCGATCCGGATGCGCTATATGGACTTTGCCGCGCTCGTGTTTCCGGTGGTAGCGGAATTCCACCGTTCCCCCTCAGAGTGCTGGTAACTCATGATGGCACAACTTCCCCCGACGATATTTCCTCGCGAGAATACTCATCTCTCGCGAATCCTGATCGCAGTCGATGGCTCTGAGCACTCCGCCCGGGCGTTGCGCTATGTGGGAACTCTCCTGCGTGATACTCGCGACGTGCAGATTACGCTGTTTCACGTGCTGAAGCCGATGCCGCGGGCGCTCCTAGAACATGGGGGATCCGAGGATCCCGCGGAAGAAATTCGTCTAGCCAAGAAATTGCAGGAGGATCAGGATAGCTGGGTCCGCACAGAAAGCGTGTTTGAATCCCCTATCTTGGTGACTGCGCTTGAGCTATTTGGCAAGACCGGATTTCCTCTGGACCGCGTCGTGCTGAAGTTCGGCCACGAAGACGATATCGCGCATACTATTCTCGACGAAGCCCGCACCGGAGGTTATGGGACCATCGTGATGAGCCGTCACGCCTCGAATGCGATAAAACGGTTTTTTGGTGGAAGTATTACGGATCAGCTGCTGCGTGACGCGTCAGGCTTTACGCTATGGATCGTAGAATGATCCAATGGGCACCTCTTGCCTACTGAGCTGGATGAGATAAGCGTACCTTCCGGAAGGTTCGAGTCAGCGCTCCTTCCCTTTTTCGAAGAATAATCCACGGTTGATGTCGCCGATACTGACCATTCCGACAAGCACACCCTTGTCGACGACGGGGATTCGCCGAAAGTTCTTGAGGCCCATGTACGAGGCGACTTCCAGAATGGGGTCGTAGGGTGTCACCGTTAAGGGATTTCCGCTCATGACCTCTTCTACTTTCTTGCCGAGAAGGTCAGGGTACCCCTCTTCCATCTCGACAAAATTCCGGCTGTGTACATTGTCATGAATGTAGTCGCCATAGTTGGGATACAGCGGCAACAAAACGTCGCGTAAGGTGACCAATCCAATAAGCAGATTGTCTCCTTCGACAACAGGAATGGTCGCACAATGGCGGTTGATCATTTTCTTCACGACAGACCGAATCGTATCTGCCTTCTTGGCCGTCACGAGACCGGTCGACATGACTTCATGGACAAGCATGGCCACATCCCTTCTGGTGATTGATCACCAAGACGCCTCTCCGTTCAAAGCCACCTGGTGACATCAGCACGAGAACTGCCATGGGTAACCGTCAAAGAAGGTTGGAAAGAGGCCCTCCTTATCGTACCAATGCCAAACGCTTAGGGTGCCGATGACCGTTATTTCTATAGCTACGGTACAGGAGAGACCGTCTACGCAATTGAAGGTCTTGAGATTCATCGGCGGAGAACCTCTGACTCCATCACGCAGAAGAGCCTCGTTGGGTAGTTCCCTACATGATGGGAAAGCCATGACCGTTCGAGATTGGTCGATGAACCAGCCATGCGCGCCATCTTCAATTCAGCGGACCAATCGGATCCGGTGAATCGAGGTCTTCCATCTGAGACCTCCTCTCCAAAGATGAGTGCACAGCCGCTTTCTTCTTACTCCCGCTTTCATCTTTATGTCAATGG
>DATNCR010000088.1:0-4817 GCA_035607135.1 Nitrospiraceae bacterium | reverse complement strand
AAACCTCATCGGGTCGGTCGGCGCGTTCTTTGCCTCTACTCTCTTCTGGTCGATCGGCGCGGCCGCCTACTTGTTTCCGATCCTCCTCGGTCTCATGGGTATCCGCTGTTTTACCCAGGACGATCTGTCGATCCGTCTGCGGAACGCCGGCGCCTCACTGGCGGCCCTCTTGTTTTTTAGCGGCTTGCTCCATCTCGAAGTCACGGCGGTGCCGACCATCTCAAGCGGGCTCATTTATCGCGGGATGGCGGGAGGCCTCTTCGGGCGGGTGCTCGCCGAGGGTTTACGGGCGTATTTTGCGAGCACCGGTGCGCATATCCTGATCATGGCGGGGTTACTGGTGTCGTTGCTCTTCACGACATCCATGTCTCTGGCGAAGATGGCGCAGCGGATTCCCGGTTTGAGCAATTGGATGTTCAACAGGGCGCGTGCCTTGATTCCTGACCGGCCGGTGGAAGAATCCATTCTTGAGTCCCCACGGAAAGCCAAACAGAAATCGTCGAAATCTATCCGTGAAGTGATTGAAGAGGCGCTTCCTGAGGCGGCTGCAGAACCGGAATTGAATTGGCCGGTGATTCAGCCGTCACGGCAATCGACTCCCGAGCCGGTTGAGCCGACTGAATCCGAGTCGGAACCACAGATCATCACTGCCCAATCGAAGGCAGGGGACTATATCTTGCCGGATCCGGCCGTGCTCTTGAGCGAACCGTCAGGCCCCTTAGGGCGTGTCACGGAAGAGGAGATCAAGGCGCAATCCGATATCTTGACCCGTGCCCTGCTCAGTTTCGGTATTGCAGGGAAGGTCACGGAAGTTCGCCCAGGTCCAGTCGTGACGATGTACGAGTTCGAGCCGGGGCCGGGGACCAAAGTCGCGCGCATTGTGAACCTTGCCGACGATCTGGCATTGGCGCTGAAGGCGATCAGTCTCCGGATTGTCGCGCCGATTCCCGGAAAATCGGTGGTGGGGATCGAGGTGCCCAACCTCTACCGCGAGACGGTGTCGATGAAGGAAGTGATGACGAGTGATGCATTTTCACGCGCCAGATCGAAGCTCACGTTGGCGTTAGGGAAGGACATTTTCGGAGCCCCCACGATCGCAGATTTGAAAACGATGCCGCACTTGTTGGTAGCCGGTGCGACCGGAGCAGGGAAAAGCGTCAGTCTCAATACTATGCTCCTGAGCCTGCTGTTTTCGGCCAGACCCGATGAGGTGAAGCTGCTCCTCATCGATCCCAAGATGCTCGAATTTCAAACGTACGACGGCATTCCTCATCTGTTACGGCCGGTCATCACCGATCCCAAGTCGGCGGCGCGGGGACTCAGTTGGGTGGTGGCGGAAATGGAGCGGCGCTACAAATTACTTGCTGAGGCAGGGGTGCGAAATATCGATACCTACAATCGAAAGATCGCCGGGGGACAGGGTGTGCTGGAGGCGGAATCAGCGGCCAAGTTGGATCAGCCGGAATTACCCATCCAGTTTTTACCTGAAGAGGAGCGGCTCTCTGCCGGAGAGACCGCGATTCCGGACGGCAGCCCCGGATCCTTTGCCCCGCCGCAGACGCCGCCGGAGCCCTTGCCCTATATCGTGGTGATGATCGATGAATTGGCGGATTTGATGATGGTCGCGCCGCGGGAAGTAGAAGACAAGATCGCGCGTTTAGCGCAGATGGCTCGCGCATCAGGCATTCATCTCGTGCTGGCGACGCAGCGTCCATCGGTCGACGTGCTGACCGGCTTGATCAAGGCGAACTTCCCGGCCCGCATCGCTTTTCAAGTGTCTTCGAAGACCGATTCACGCACCATCTTGGACGCGAATGGTGCGGAAGCCCTTCTTGGCCGCGGGGATATGCTCTATCTGGCTTCGGGGACCGGACGTGTGATGCGGCTGCACGGATCGTTTGTGTCGGATGACGATGTCCGCCGCGTGGTTGAGTTCGTGAAGGAGCAAGCCACGCCCGCTTACAATCAGGAGTTGCTGGTCGCCTCGAAACAGGAAACGGCGAAAGAGGAAGACTCGCTTGGCGAAGTCTATGAGCAGGCGAAAGAGTTGGTCCTGTCTACCGGTCAAGCGTCTGCGTCGTTGATTCAGCGTCGGCTGCGAGTGGGCTATCCACGGGCGGCTCGTATGATCGAGCAAATGGAGGTCGATGGTCTCGTCGGTGCGGCTGGTCGCGATGGACGGAGAGAGGTCGTGGGTCGGCGTGGGCCGGTGGGAGCGGAGGAAGGGGCGTGAGGGGGAGTGGCCAGGCGCCCTTCTTGCTCGCAGAACGCGCACGATAAGAATGTGCTCGTTCGATGCGCGCAGTAAAGGGCAGCCTTGGCCAATCCCCTCGTGATTTGTATTATGATGAAGAAATTGAATTGGGCATGTATTGTAGGGGGCGTACTCGTTTGTGCGTGGAGCCTATTCCCATTGTTCGCTTTTGCTGCTGGAGATGAGAGCGATGAGAAAGCATTGGGGGAAGTGCGAGAGGTGGTCAAGCAACTCCAGGCGCGGTATGAAAAGACGAAAGATCTTCAGGCGGACTTTACGCAGAAGACTATCATTGAGGGGTTCGAGCGGCCTATCACGTCCTCGGGGAAAGTCTATATCAAAAAGCCCGGCCGGTTACGGTGGAACTATCTCGACCCTTCGGTCGAGGACATCTATGTCAATCGGGACGATATCAAAGTGTACGTGCCGGAGCACAAACAAGTGTTGGTAGGGAAGCTCACACAAATGGCGGCTTCAAAGGCTCCGTTGGAGCTCTTGCAAGGGGCGGCGAAGCTGGATGAATCGTTCGACATTGAGCCGACACCGGGAAAGGGCCGTGGTGTGGGTGGAATTCGGTTACTCACCCTCTTGCCCAAGTCGCGTGAAGGTGAAGTGGGAAGATCGCTACAACGAATCGTACTGGAGGTGTTTCCCAAGACCTACTTCATCCGGACAATCTCTCTCTACGAGGTCAGCGGCAATGTCGCGAGTTTTGAATTTTCGTCGCTCCAACCCAACATGGGTCTCGGCGACTCAATCTTCGACCTGAAGTTGCCGGCCGATGTGGCAGTCATGAAGGCCCCGGTGCTCAGTACTCCGCAGTGAAGGTGACGAGAAACGGCTCCGAGGATGCATACTGAAGATTGAAGGGCAGGTGAGTATATGAATCAGTCAATGGTCCGTTCCTTAGGCGAAGCGGTCGATGATGCAGTCAAGCAATTGGATTTCGATCGACTTTCACGTGAGTATTGGGACCAGAACGAATTCCTTGTGATTCCCCAGTTTCTCGCTCGGTCGGTGGTCGAAGAGCATCTCGTTCCTCAGGCCCAAGGGGTGAAGAGCCAGTTGAATCGCAACTTTATTCCCGGCCACAAAAAGGGCGGGAGCGTGAGTTACTACACGGTCATCGAGAAGGCCCCACGTTTTCTCGATCTGTATCGATCCAGCGCCTTCATCGAATTCTTGAGCCGTCTGGTGCAAGCCAAACTCAGTCTCTGTCCCGAGAACGATCCCCATTCCTGTGCGCTCTACTACTATACGGAACCGGGAGACCACATCGGGTTTCACTACGACACGTCCTACTACAAGGGGGCGCGTTATACCATTCTCATGGGACTGGTCGATAGGTCTACGCAATGCAAACTGGTCTGCGAACTGTTTAAGGATGACCCTGTGAAATCCCCCAGGCATCTTGAGCTCATCACGCAGCCTGGCGATTTGGTCATCTTCAATGGAGATAAGCTCTGGCATTCGGTGACTCCGCTTGGCGAAGGAGAAGAACGGATCGCCTTAACGATGGAATATGTCACCAACCCGGACATGGGCACGTTTAAGCGGCTGTATTCCAACCTCAAAGATTCCATCGCGTACTTCGGCCTCCGGGCGGTCTTCAAGCAGGCCTTCACGCCTTCCAATCGACCTCGCTCTTAGCAAGGCGCTGAAAAAGTCCGCCAGCTTCGTTCTCGGCTCGTCGAAATCCTCAACGGGGACCCGGCCGCCTCACCGACTCGGCGGCGCGCACAGACGTGGTGCTCCTTATTCGTCGCACCGTGCGCCCCAAGGGTATGCCTCCGGTTTCGACTCGCCTGCGGCCTTGCTGAACGGCCTTTTTGAGCGCCCTGCGGGAGCTAGCCCACATGGTTCTCGCAAGATAATTTCAGCTCACCCGTATCAATTCCCCAATGCCAATTGTCTGAGTGCATGGCAGTGGGTCAGGGTTTGAGTTCGGCCATGAGGGAAATATCTCTCTGTGTAACTGTCAGGGCAAATCTTGACGAAGCACATGGATCAGCTAAAAGATGCGTGCGGTGATTAATGCTTCCCCCCTGACCAGAAGAACAAGGGGGCTGGTCTGCAATCACACAGTGCATTTCTCATATGCCGGTGACCGTTCCCCTCTCACCGAATCGGTTGCTCACCCTGCACGCGTCTCCGCAGGCTAGAACTCACGCAGATATGTGTGTCGTTGATTTCATGGTTGCTGCCGTCTATAGTTTGTCAGACTGTTATTGATGCAGAAAGGCGTCGGCTGAGAATGAATCGCCTCCTCCAGCATAGTGCCATCCTGCTGTGCGGCCTCTGCCTAGCCGTGGCTTTTCCTCCTGTCCTGGTCTCGTCCGCGGCTGAACAGCTGGATGCCGCACAACGTCACTACGAGCAAGGTACTGCGCTGCTGCGAAAAGGCGACTTGGCAGCCGCATCTGAGGCTGTCAGAAAAGCCATCGAGTTGAATCCCTCCTCAGCTGAAGCACACCATCTGCTCGGCATGATCGCGTTCAAAGAAAAGAAGCCGGTTCAAGCTGTCGAGGCGTTCACCCGCGCGCTCAAGCTGAAGCCGGCCTAT
>DATNCR010000061.1:0-3233 GCA_035607135.1 Nitrospiraceae bacterium | reverse complement strand
GAAAAGTCGAGCGGCATTCTGCTGATCATGTGTACCGGAATCTCGCTCGTAATGACAAATTCATCGATCGGCCCAGCCTATCTGGGCTTTTGGCACGTGTCCGTCGGAGGGCTGAGTCTAGAGCGTTGGATTAACGACGGGCTGATGGCGATTTTCTTTCTCCTCATCGGCTTGGAACTCGAACGTGAAGTGTACAGCGGTGAATTGGCACAGTTTAAGAACGCACTGCTTCCAATCGTTGCGGCTATTGGTGGAATGGTCGTCCCGGCGCTGATTCATTATTCGGTCAATGCGGGAACATCGACACAAGCCGGAATCGGGATTCCGATGGCTACGGACATCGCGTTTGCTCTTGGTGCCCTGGCCATGCTCGGAAATCGAATTCCCGCATCGTTAAAAGTGTTTGTCGTCGCGTTCGCTGTCATAGATGATTTGGGCGCGATCGTTGTCATTGCCCTGTTCTACTCGGCGCAACTCTCGGTGTGGTACCTTCTTGGGGCTTTGGGAGTGTGGAGCCTGCTGTGTGCGTTGAATCGTTTCTTCAGGGTCATGTCCCTCGTTCCGTACCTGCTAGGCGGCGGGTTGCTGTGGTTTCTCATGCTGCAGTCAGGTATCCATGCAACGATTGCCGGTGTAATGCTTGCCTTTGCCATCCCATTCTCCCACAAAGACAATGACCTGAATTCACCGTCGCATATGCTCGAACTCTTTCTACACAAACCCGTGGCCTTTATCATCTTGCCGATTTTTGCATTGGCCAATACGGGCATCGTTGTGGGCACGGACTGGACGCACCACCTGGCTAGCATGAACAGCATCGGCATCATCGCCGGGTTGATGCTGGGCAAACCATTGGGCGTAACATTGTTGTGTGCTGTTGCCGTTGCATGCGGTCTCTGCCGCTTGCCGGCCGATATGAATTGGCGACATATCGCAGGCGCTGGGATTCTTGGCGGTATCGGATTTACCATGTCAATTTTCATTGCGAATCTCGCGTTTGTTGGAAATGTGGAGATCACGAACGCTTCAAAAATGGCTATTCTTTTCGTGTCTCTGATCGCAGGAACCATTGGATTTCTCTGGCTCAGATGTTGGGGGAGGCCGGAAAGACGGCTCACAAGATGATTGTGAGGCGCTCGTGGGGATGTCTGGTATTGGAACGTAGGAAGACAGGGGAGAGGTAGAGAAGCCGTTTTGGGAACATGTCGCGGCTACGGTTTCAAAGAGCAGGATATTGAAATACTCGAAAGGATGAAGAGGAGACGTGAAGCGGCTAATCCGAGAGGAAGTGGAACGCAGACCGATGCCGTGACGTCGCCACTTGGCCGGCGACAGAAGCATCCATTATGTTGAAGGAATGGGATTGTTGAGAAGGCGCTTCAGAGAGTCTCCCAGGAGATGCAGCGAAAATTCTTTTTCGACGTACTCGGTTACCCCAAGTGCTCGAACCTTCTGCTCCGTCTCTGCGGTTCCTGCCCCAGTCAAAATGATGACCGGTTTTTTAGGATCGAGACTACGCACCTGTTGCAAGACCGAGAGCCCATCCATCCCGGGCATTTTCAGATCAAGCACAATGACATCTGGACGTTCTCGTCGAAAAAGATCCAGACCCTTCTGACCACTCTCAGCGAGTATCACGTCATATCCCTTTCGACGAAGTAGTGTGTCGAGGAGATCACGGATACCCGACTCATCATCAATTACCAGAATCTTGGCCATGGTACCACCTCCCAGAATAAGAACAAGATGGCAAATCCAAGCATATCACAATAGGCCGTTCTGGGAGGACCTGCTAAGATGGCCACCTCAGAACTACGTAGGAGTCTTTGGTTTGGATAGGGCCAGTTGGATCTGTTAGGCCTACCTCTGGTATGCGGCTGGGAACGTAAACCAGATAAGGCCCATCTCTTCTGGTAGTGGATGGAACCCAAACAAAGGCGCCGGAGGGTTTCGTTTTACGGCTGGGCGCACAATATGTCCGCCCTGATACCTATATAGGCTTCAGATGCCTAGGCAGGTGTTGGACGACGTGCTATCTGATAGGTGGTTCAAGGGGATGCGGTTCCCGCTCGACCACAGCAACGTCGGCTATCTGGGTGTCATGGTACGCAATGTCCCCCTCATTATTGCATTTTCGCTGGTGATTGGTTGACAGCGTTATTGGTGAGACAGTAATTTGGAACAGTTTCCCATTCTGTATCACCCCTTTAGGATTTTCGTATGGCCGAAGCCGAGATAGCCAAGCCGGATACCGGCGAGTTGATGCGGAAGATTCACGAGCGGCCACAGATGCCTTTGGCAGAGTGGTTGCGCGCTCCTTCGCACGTGCACTATAAGGCGTTTCGCATGAGCGACCCGCCGGTGCAGCGCCCGGCGAGTCGTGAAGAGTTCAGATCTCTCCTGGAGACCTTCAAGGTTCCTTCGGAAGCGATGGCTATTCGTGACGACTTTGGGTATGGCGTGAAAGTGGACGCGACTGGTGATCGGATGATTATGATCTGGGAAGCTCACACAGAATACTACAGCCATCAAACCTGGCATATTCCATCTGGCCATGCTGAGAAGATTACTTTTGGTCAGCTGACTTTCCCCCAGTCTCGGCCTCCGATCAGCCTGGTTGGTGTAGAAGTGTGCCGTCTGGATATTCTGCTCATGACTGAGCCGTTGCCGGCTAGTGACGTGATACGGCCGCAGCTTCCTGGTCCGGTGATGTATGGCAGTCGAATTCTCGATGAAGAGACGGCTCTGGTCACCAGCTTTACACCTGATGAACATGGGCGCGAGCGCTATTGGGTCAGTGTCGGGTCCGGCAGATCCAGCAGGTCGCACCTGAAAGACATCGTCGATGCGGTGGTCAGGATTGAAACCTACTACCACTTACTGCTCATGCAGAAACCGTTATTTATGGTTGCAGTCGATCAGGCCTACAAGTTTGAGCAGGTACACTTGAAGCAGCGTGAAATCATCACGGGACATATTGGTCACGCCGACTCCTTGACCTTACAGCGTTGGCTCAATGGGCTCACACAAGACTTGTTGAAAACCACTCGATTGGCAGGCGGATTGCATTTCGAGCTGTCCTCCTCTGTTCCGTACGACAAGATCGTGCACCGAACACTGGCGTCGCTCGACGAACGCGCACTCCCCCCGTACCATCCGGTGTCGGACTACGTCCTGAGCGGAATTACCGGAGTGGCGGAAGGCTATCAACAGCTTCTGAAGCGAATCGACAC
>DATNCR010000053.1:0-6729 GCA_035607135.1 Nitrospiraceae bacterium | reverse complement strand
TGAAAGCAAAGTTGTTGATCAGGCGGGAGCGCACGACCGACAAGTAGGCTTTCTTCGCATCTCCGAATTTTTGGGCAACATGATCGGCAAGACAGGCGGAATTCGCGATCTCGCGGTGCTGCAAGACCTTATCAAAGAGGTTCGCGAACTCCGACCCGGAATCCGACGGCTTTCGGTGTTTGAAATCATGCCTGGATCGAGTGCCCTCATATTCAGCACGGATCCGAAGACGATTCCTCGAGCACTGGATCCGCTGGAACGGATCGAGATTGAAGCGGGCCGCTCAGTTATGCAACTCGATGAATCATCGACAGAACGGGCTTGGCGTATCACGGCACCGGTTACAATCGACGGCAAGGTCGTTGGTGCGTTGCGCGGTCTCTTCTCGGTAAAGGAGTATGATGATCTTATCGGACAAGAAATTGCGCTGACCCAAATGATCGGGATCGGCGTCGTCCTTGTCACATCATTGGCCTTTGTGATGTTGATCCGGCTTAAGGTCCATCAGCCCATTCACCGATTGCTCTATGCCATGCGGACTGTGGAGGGCGGAGATCTATCAGGTCAGGCATCGATGACGGGCCCCTCTGAAACTCAAGAGCTGGCGGCCCAGTTCAATCGCATGCTTGATCGCGTGCGAGAGGACAGGATCGAAAAAGATCGCCTCCTGGGGGAGGTCCAGCATTTCAATGAAACGCTTCAGAAGCGGGTTGTCGAAGCCACAGGGGAATTGCAGCAAGCGAACCATGAACTCGTCGAGACGAGACTTGCGGTTGAGCAAAGTCAGCGCTTGGCGTCTCTGGGAGAGCTGTCCGCGACGGTGGCGCATGAATTGGGCAACCCCTTAAACGCCCTTTCCGGCCATCTGCAGATGCTCACCTCTACCCGCGATTCGT
This sequence comes from Nitrospiraceae bacterium, assembly GCA_035607135.1. Lineage (GTDB taxonomy): Bacteria > Nitrospirota > Nitrospiria > Nitrospirales > Nitrospiraceae > Palsa-1315. The sequence goes on along the minus strand of DATNCR010000053.1, from coordinate 5,833 downwards.
CAAATCGACAGCGACATCTCGCCATCATTCGCTCCGAGGTCGACCGCATGGTCGCGATCATCAGACAACTGTTGGATCAGACCCGTATGCATCTCCAGCCAGTTCCCATGAATCTCAATGGCATCATCCGTGAAGTGCTGTCCCTGCTCTCACCAGGTCTGCCTCGGCAGCACGTGACTCTGAGGACCGACTTGCAAGCCGATCTTCCGCCGGTCGCCGGCGACTCCCGCGCTCTGCACGGGCTCCTGTTTAACCTGACCACCAACGCTGTCCAGGCAATGCCATCCGGCGGGGAATTAATTATCCGGACCCGTGCTGTCTGCAGTACGGAGCTTCCTGGAACAGTCATAGTAAGTGAAGGTGCGCTGGTCAACGGCACTGCGGTCCGCTTAATCATCGCCGACACGGGCAATGGGATTCCTCCAGAGCACTTAACCCGAATATTCGAGCCGTTTTTCACGACTCGACACGACCAAGGAGGAACGGGATTGGGCTTGGCGATCTGTCACCGTGTGGTGACAGACAGCGGCAGCAGGCTCGCCGTGAAGAGTGAAGTGGGACACGGAACGGAGTTCACTGTGGATCTGCCCATCTGGAATGAGGAGGAGATACGGAGACATCAATGAGCGGTCTGCCATCAATTCTCGTCGTGGATGACGATCAGCGGAACCGGGAGATGTTGGCCGAAGCCTTGAGCCAAGCCGGGTTTGCGGTCGATGTGGCCTGTGATGGCATAGAAGCCCTGAGCAAGGCCAATGCCAATGCGGGAACGTACGATACTGTGTTGAGCGATATCCGCATGGTCCCGGTTTCCGGTTTGGACCTTTTGGCTTCGTTTCGCAAGACCATGCCGGAAATGCCCATCGTGCTCTTAACCGCGTTCGGCTCGGTCGATACTGCCATCCAAACCATGAAGCAAGGAGCATTCGATTACATCGCCAAGCCTGTGAATCTTGACGAACTCGTCCTCACCATGAAAAGAGCCGTCGAACACCGGCGTCTGATAGAGAACAATCGTACGCCTAAGCGTGCGCTTAGTGAACGGTCGCGGGCCGCATCTTTGATCGGACAAAGCAAGCAAATGGTCGAGGTATTCAAACTTATTGGGAAGGTCTCTCCCAGCCGAACAGCCGTATTGATTCAGGGTGAGAGCGGCACCGGCAAAGAATTAATCGCCCGCGCAATCCACGATAACAGCCCGCGTGCCACCTACCGGTTCGTCCCCGTCAACTGTAGTGCGATTCCAGATACCTTACTCGAAAGCGAACTCTTCGGTCACGCGAAGGGTTCGTTCACCGGCGCTCACACCATGCGGCGTGGATTACTTGAGGACGCGAGCGATGGCACGTTCTTTCTGGACGAAGTCGGCGATCTCTCTCCAGCCGCACAGGCAAAACTTCTCCGCGTCCTCCAAGAAGGTGAAATCCGAAGGATTGGAAGCAACGAGTCGGTACGGGTGGATGTGCGAATTATTGCAGCCTCGCGTCGAAATCTCGCGCAACTGGTAACGATCGGCCGGTTTCGTGAAGATCTGCTCTACCGGTTGAACACGGTCACCATTCTCCTGCCACCGCTTCGGGAACGGCATGAAGATGTTCCCTTGCTGGCAGAATTCTTTCTCGCACGGTACGGCGACAAGAAGGAAGTTCCCGTCACGTGCTTTTCATCCGCCACGATGAGGGCGCTGACTGAATATTCCTGGCCGGGGAACGTGCGGGAGTTAGAACACGTCGTTGAACGAGCAGTGGCGCTGGCCTCGCAGGCTATTCTCTCACTCGACGATCTTCCACCTGAAGTCATTCAGAAAGAGGGAGAAGCTTCGGACCAGAGTGACATCCTCCCCGGCACGCTCAAAGCGCTGCAGCGGGAACAAGTACTCAAAATGCTAGAAACAACCCATGGCAACAAAGAGCGCACGGCTCGTTTACTCGGGATCAGCAGAAGAACGCTGTACCGGCTCCTCGAACAATACGGGCTCGCTAAACCTAAAACTTCGACCGCAGCTGACACTTCGGATCCTGTCGGTTCCTGATTCCCCCCGCCCATCATTTCGACGGAGTTTCTATCATTTTAGTGGGTAGCAGAGCCTAAGAGCGAATCAAGTCACAAGTAGAACAAGAAATGGAGGACGCATCGTGATGATGAAGGGTCTTTGGTTGGGGCTCGTTGTTGGAATCACCTTCACGTGCTTACTCGGTCAATCGGGGTTCTCTGCCGCGAGTAAGGAGGCCGATTCACCCAAGGGCATATCCCCCGAAATTGTTGCCGATTATGTGCATAGTGTGGTCCAGGCGGATCGAACGTTTTACCAGAACGAGATTGTAGGTCGGATGAGGGAGAAAGGTATGGTCGCTGCCTCGGAACATTGGAGAGCGGACGGAGGGCTCCCTTTACCCGTCCAATTTTTACAGGAATCGGGGCGGCTCATGGCTAAACAGGGAAAAGCGATTCGATTCCGCCTGATCAGCGATTGGGCGATCAATAAAGACAGTGGCCCTACGACAGAGTTCGAGCGGACCGGGCTTATGAAGGTCCTCGAGAATCCCGATCGTCCGTATACCGCCATGACAACCGAGGGTAAGGCTCGCCGCTTCCAAGCACTCTATGCCGATAAAGCCGTGTCTCAATTCTGCGCCGATTGCCACAATGTGCACCCCAAAAGCCCAAAGAGGGATTTCAAGGCAGGCGACGTGATGGGTGGGATGCTGATCACCATTGAGCTCCCCCAATAGGAAAGGCCAACCGAAGATAAGCGGCTTTCATGGACGCTGCATGTGGGGGCCAGCAAGAGAGAACCGTTCCCATAGATTTCGTTGATCGTTTGATTAGTCAAAATCAGTTGGTAGTGGACCAACGGATACGACGTGGGTGTCGCTTATTGAGAACAACGATATAGAATGTTCAGAGTCAGGCATTGGTAAGTGTAAGTTGGTTCAACTGGGGAGCAGGGGTCTCAATTTGTGGAAACTTGCTTGCGGCAAGAAGTAATCGCGAAGGGAGCTTCGAGAGTTGAGGGTCTTATGCTGAGGGAAGCCATGAGCGCCAAGCTTTAGACGAGTATGACCGAAGCCATCGAGAGTTAAAGAGGAGAAGGTTCACCGCGAATTTCGAGTTTCTTGATAAGGCGTTTCGAGACGTGGGCAGCGGTAGAACATCAAGGCTGAAGATCTGACAATCGTGGAGCACTATCGATTCGAGGCGCAAGCGATCCTGATGACGTGTCTGTTGTCTAGCCATAGAGACCGCAGATGGAATCCGAGGAACTATTGCTGATGCTTTTGGTGTCTATGCTAATCCCCAACTTGGTAGTTTTCTCAACAACGTGAGAATTCGGGAAGATCCTCGAGTGTCTGGTTTCAAAACTTTTACGAGACACTCGTTTTCCTGGCAAAGGAGTCTGCAATGTCCAAACTTGTTGGGATGATCGGTACCATCCTACTGCTGAGTTGCGCGCTGGAAGTATGTGCATCTTCAGTTGACGATGCTGCTGCTGCGCCTGCGCGGGGCGACGATCCTACTTTACCCATGCTTCGACGAACTCTATGAGGCGATTCAATGACACGATTCATACTTCTGACTCTCACTCTTCTCGTTTTGAACAGTAGCTCAGCGTATGCGGAGTGGGTGTTGGTTCATAAAGGCGAAGATGGAATGACTGTATATGTCAATCCAGACACCTCTCGCCGCAATGGGGACGTGATGGAGTTGTGGGTATTGGTGGACTACAAGACCATACAAACCGCGCCACCCCCTCCGTATTTGTCGGAAACATCTCAACGGGAAATCGACTGCACCCAAGAGCGCATTCGGTTGCTTGCCGTATCGACTTTCTCTGCCCATATGGGAAGCGGTGAATTGCTCTATCGCTACGCTGACTCCGAAGATAAGGGAATCCCGGTTGAACCAGGCAGTGTTGCTCAAGCTCTGTGGAAATTTGCCTGCAATAAGAAGTAATCGCGCAGTGAACTCCGCACGCCCCCAGTCCAGTTCTCAAACTCATAACTTTAATTGACATTGGTTGATAATACACTGTATATAGCGCGTCGAATTTATTGTTGCCCACCTATTGTGGAGTCAGGACAATGGAAATGGATCAAGTTCGAGAAAGGTTAAGCCATGATCACGAGATGGATGGACGCTGTTGCTCATGCGGATACACAGGGGCAACAAAAATCCCCTGTCACGCACGAGAAAATGAAGCCCACTGTGTCCATTGGTGGGAAGGAAATGCTCAATGAATTGGGGGCGGGGCTAGAATAGGTCGGTACCGATCTTCTTTCGGCAACTGTCCCACCAGCGTAACGGCACGCTGAATGGCTCGATATAAGTCCTCACTTGTCGTGTGCTGTTTGACAAAGCACACATACGCCCCATGTTCCTTGGCTAGCTCCCATATTCCTCGATAGGAAAGCTGGGTCAGGACAATCACAGCAATGCGCGGCTTGCTCGCACGGGGAACCAAGGTCATCAATACTTCGAGCACGGATAGATCCTGCAATGTAATTTCCAACACGACACAATCAACCTGCCGAGACTTGCAGACTTCAAGTCCTGATCTTCCGTCTACGGCTTCTAGGATATGGTAGTCGAGGGAGCAATGCTTGAGTTGGTCGGCGAAGTATTTACGGTCAGCGTCAAAGCCGTCGATGAGACCGATGAAGGCAGAGAACGGACTGGGGTTTTTCCTCGTGGGCAGACTTCCAAAATTGACGTAGAGTGAAGCTGCTTCAGAAACACGTGATGGAAAAACTGCATACGCGCAATGGAAACATTGCAAACGAGCAGTGGAAGCTTCACGAAGTCTGAGGCAGAAGGCTCGAATCCGAAAGGAGTCGGGCCTTTGCTTTGAGGTGAGCCACCTGCCTTGCCGCAACTCGTAGCCCTGATTTCTGTACCCCTATTTTAATTTGAGTTGTTGCAGACCAAAGGTGGTGATCGTCACCATTTTGTCTCTGGTCACATCAATGTACCCATACTCCTTCAAGCCACGGAGCACAGGCTGGATTTCGGCGGGGTGATTCGTCTCAAAATGAAGGGACAGGGCGTCGTAGAGTGATGGCCCGAGTTTTTTGAGATGTACTAAAATCTTTTGCTCTAGTTGCTGTTTCTTTTTCTGTTTCTTCGCGTGTTGTGGGCCGTACGTTTTCATGGTCGTCCTCTTGCACCACGACACTCAAGTCTCAGCACTTATCTTCCAGCGACGAAACTCAAACCGGCCATGTGATCTCATGTTTTTCAGTTTTTGGCAATGAGAGCCATCTGACTACGTATTGACGTAAGAGCCTCGACGAGTCTATGTTCGTCTCATATCCAGAGTGACGCCAAGAGACCTGGCTCGTTCGTAGGCGTCCGGCAACCTGGTCAACCGCCAAGGTGCTACTGCCAGCCCATGAAGGGATCGATACGACCATGAGTAACCAAGGGCAATCCACTACCAATCCACCTCATCTTCCTTTCCATGCCTATGCCAATATCGGCGATGAGGACAACCTCATCTCGGTCAAGCGCTTTGCCACTCGACATGAAGCTGCTGCCTGGATCGTTCAATTAGAAGTTGGACGGCCTGGGTATTACACCATCATTCGGAGTTTGACTGTTCGGCATAGTCATACAACGGCGTAACCGATAGCGATGACCTTACATTCGCCATCGAATCCCATTACTGCAATCACATTGGGAGCCTTTTTGGTGATTGCCTGCGCTCGAACAGAAGCGTTCGCAGAAATCCCTGAATGGCAGGCTGTCTCCATTGCCGATAAGGCGATAGCCAGATACCAAGTTTATGTACCACCTTGGGTATCGAAGGTGGAAAAAAACCTTGCGGATTGGTACC
>DATNCR010000042.1:0-4197 GCA_035607135.1 Nitrospiraceae bacterium | reverse complement strand
TCCGCTCGCCAACACGACTGCTCGATGACTCGTCGGATTCATCGCACGCACTCCTGTCTTGACGCAGGATATCAATCATCGCCTCAGAACGCGAGCCTTGCCCGACGAAGAACGAGCAAAGGTTATGAAAAACGGGATGCGCCTCTGTGGGGGGGAGGGATAGAACCGATGTCGAGGAGGAACGCCTAATCCCGATCTTCTTCTCGCTCGATTCTTTCCAGAAGCTCTTCTTTCGACTGACACTCGACGCAGAGCTTCGCAAACGGGACCGCTTCTAATCTCCGCTCACTGATCTCTACGCCACACTCCGCGCAGATACCATAAGTGCCTTCGGTGAGCCTCGTTAACGCTTCATCGATGGCCTGCCGGCGTCGATTGCGCATTTCCATCAAGGAGATGCCTAGCTCGCGATCGAGATCCATGAGGGCTTGATCACCGACGTCTCGTGCCGATTCAAGCCGCCGCTGCTTATCTTCAATGAGGGACTGTCCCAGGCTCCCCTCAATCTCTTTGATAATGTCCTGGCGCTTCCGCATCAACATCTGATGGAGGACTTGACGGCGGCGTTCCCGGTCTTCGCGTTCTTTCGCAGACTCCTTCGGTTTGGCAGCCAGGGGAGAGACAGCCATACTGATAGGTTTTTCGACGATCACGACTGGAGCGCGCTTTGGTTTACTCGCTGGTTTTGCGAGCGTCGCCCGCACCTTGGCCTTCGCCACTGGTTTCTTCTTGGCGGGTGTTTTTGTTGCCATGACAAGTCCTATTCCTTTGGTGAACGTCGAAGCGCCGGAAAAGTTCGGCATTCATAACATGCTGCCATGATCATTGACAAGGGGTTGTGGGGAAGAGGCTAGGGATAGAGGATTGTCGAATGGATGGGGTAGCCGACCAGTTTTGCTCGACCCTTAAGACCTTGGAGTTCTACGAGAAAGTCGAGCCCGGCGATCTCGCCTCCCAACTGCCGAACGAGAGAAACCGTCGCGGCCGCTGTGCCCCCTGTGGCCAGTAAGTCGTCCACGATCAGTACCCGTTCTCCCATTGCAATCGCATCGCGGTGGATCGCAAGGGAATTTGCACCATATTCGAGGCTATATTTGACTTCAAAACTATCGGCCGGCAGCTTGCCGGGTTTCCGGACTGGTACAAAGCCGGCGTTCAACCGGTTTGCCAGCACCCCCCCGAAAATGAACCCGCGCGACTCAATGCCGATGACTTTGGTGATCCGCTGTCCCTGGTAGTAGGCAGTCAATTCATCGGCAATCGAGGACAAGGCCTTCGGGTCTTTGAGCAGGGTAGTGATGTCGTAGAAGAGAATACCTGGCTTGGGGAAGTCGGGGACTTCGCGAATGAGAGTGCGATAATTGGCGGCGGTCATTGATCAGAGCAAGTCGGCTTGTGTCATGGTTCTACGTTCAATGGTATGGCGCAATCGCGCCAAGGCGGCCATTTCAATCTGCCGGACCCGCTCACGGGTCAACCCCATTTCCCGGCCGATTTCTTCTAGCGTCTTGGCCTCGCTCCCATCGAGCCCAAACCGTGACATGATAACGATTTGCTCCTTCTCTGGCAACTCCTGCACCCATTCCATCATCTCCGCCCGACGCATCACCCCTTCGGCCGTATCGGCAGGCGAGGCACACGAAGGGTCTTCAATGACATCCCGCAAGAATGTATCTCCGCCCTCGTTAATCGGACTATCCAGCGAACAGGTCGTACGGACTACTTGCTTGAGATCCAACACTGTTTCGTCCGTTGTCTTCATCCGTGCCGCCACTTCCGACGCGGTCGGTTCCCGCCCGAGCTCCTGAACGAGCTGCTCTGCCTTGGCGAGATAACGGTTCAGCCGCTCGACCACATGGACCGGCAACCGCACGAGCTTTCCTTGATTGATAATCGCGCGTTCGATATATTGTCGGATCCACCAGGAGGCATAGGTGCTGAAGCGAAACCCCCGCTTATAGTTGAATTTTTCAACTGCCTTGATGAGTCCGAGATTGCCCTCTTCGATGACATCGGAAAAGGGGAACCCGCGGTGCATATACCGCTTACCGATACTGATGACCAGGCGGAGATTCGATTCGATCATCTCCTGACGCGCCTGTTCGTCCCCCGCCATGACCCGCTTGCCCAGTTGTTGTTCTTGCTTAAACGTCAGCAAGGTCGAATGACGGATCTCGCGCAAGTAGCACTTGAGCGTGTCCAATCCTTCCGAACGGCGACTCGGTTTCTCCTCTCCGGCGAGGGATTCGTCCACTCCCGGCGACGCGGCCGCGTCCTCGTCGTCATGATCGACGACGTGTCGGCGCGCCTCACCCAAATCGTGTAATTCCTCGCCTCCTCGGGCCATACGTTCCGTTTCTCCTGACAGGGTGCTGAAAAAGTCCGCCAGCTTCGTTCTCGCTTCGCTCAGAGGCTCAACGTACTGAAGCGTACGCCTCGCCTCTTCGCTCACTGCGGCCTTGCTGGACAGCCTTTTTGAGCACCCTGCAAATCAACTCCCTCAGTACCACACTTGAAAATCTGAAAATCGCCCTGTTGCCGGACTCCACTCAACATCAACGGCTGCCACTCGGGATGCAGGAGGCCCAGTCTTTGCGTCTTCAATCAGAATCAGAATCTGGTCTTTGGGGCCCTCAACGTCAAGTTCGACTCGGCCATCATCGAGATTCCTGACACCTCCGCAGAGTCCCCGTTGTGATGCGATCCGAGCCGCAAACGCTCGATACCCAACTCCTTGGACCTTCCCCTTCACAAACAGTCTTGCTCGGAGAGTTGCCGCTTCAATCGGTTCGGCCATACACTCAGGCAATCCCTGCATTACAATGGTGACTGTCCAACGAAGGGATATTCTCATACCTCCGCAGAGGCGTCACGCGTTTTGCGATTCCTCGCGGTAGAATTTCGTACAACGGATCCGGGATGAAAAATGGACATCACGTGTAACTGCTGGGGCGAGTGTTCCGCACCGCATGATGAGCGCAGCGGAATCAGAGTGGGGTAGTTATCCCGTGGACGTGACCCCTTGAGAAGATTGGCAGGTATATAGGCTGTCTGAGAGAAACCCAAGATATGTCGGAGGTCGTAAGAGTCTGCAACTAGCTGGAGGAAAGAACCCTCCAGAGGTATCGCCCCGTCTCGAGAGAAGAATAGGCTCCGGGCCGAGCATGTTTGCTTTGGTCGGGGCGAGAGGATTCGAACCTCCGACCCCTGCGTCCCGAACGCAGTGCGCTACCGGGCTGCGCTACGCCCCGACAAAATCAACAGAACGACAAAGCGAGGTGGGATTGTCTTACATCAGAGGGTCGAAACGCAAGCCGTGGGCATCGGCCACGCCTTGACAGGTAATCTTGCCGCCAGACAGGTTTACCCCTTTGGCCAATCCAGCATCGGCCCGTACGGCAGACGCTATTCCCTGAGTAGCCAGACGCAGGAGATATGGAAGCGTGGCATTCGTCAATGCGATCGTCGACGTATGTGGAACAATCCCCGGCATATTGGCCACACAATAATGTAGCACCCCGTTCACCACATAGACCGGGTCTGAATGGGTCGTGGGTTTCGTGGTCTCGAAGCAGCCGCCTTGATCGACCGCGACGTCCACCACCACAGCTCCAGGCTTCATGCGTGCCACCAGTTCACGCGAGACTAACTTGGGGGCTCGAGCCCCAGGAACAAGAACTGCTCCGATGACAAGATCTGCGGCCATCACTGATTCATCTATTGCAGCTTGCGAGGAGGCGCGCGTGACGATTCGACCATGATACAAGTCATCGAGCGCCCGGAGCCGTTCAAGGTCGAGATTGATCACGGTCACCTGAGCCCCCATTCCGACTGCAATTCGGATCGCCGAACTACCCACCACCCCAGCCCCAAGCACCACGACCTTCCCCGGATCTACACCGGGCACGCCAGCCAAGAGAAGTCCGCGCCCTCCTTGAGTCTTTTCCAGATAGCGTGCGCCGATCTGCACCGACATCCGACCTGCGATTTCGCTCATCGGCTTGAGCATCGGCAACGTGCCGTCTTTCGCCTCGATCGTCTCATAGGCAATCGCCGTGATCGTGGTCTCCAGAAGGGCCTTTGTGAGATCCGGCAAGGAAGCCAAATGCAGATAGGTAAACAGGGTCTGGCCCGGACGGAAGAAGTGGCATTCGGAAAGCAGCGGCTCTTTGACCTTCACGATGAGGGTCGCTTTCT
>DATNCR010000054.1:0-7049 GCA_035607135.1 Nitrospiraceae bacterium | reverse complement strand
TTTTGTCGATAGGGCTTCAACCCCGACTCAGCTATAACCTCGCTCAAATGAGCAAGAACAGGTCCCACGACAGTGATGGCGCACTCTTCTCAACAACTCCTCGAAAGCTACCGGACCATTTAATCAAGAATCCCCTTCATTCCAAGGAGGAGGATACAATGGCACAGGCGCATGTCCCCAGCATTGACTCTGTCATTTGCCGCGAAATGAACAGTCTCGTGTCCTGTACCATAGATGAGCTGGCTCAGCGGTTACCGGCCTATTCATGGGCGCAGGTGTCCGCAGCAGTGGATCGGCTCAGCGGGCAAGGGACACTGACGGTCAGCCGTACACACTGTTTTGGCTATGTCGTCTCCATCGGGCCGCTTCCTCCAGCTCCCCGGTCATCGCAAGAACGAAAGTATCAGGCATTATTCGGTCGGATCAGCTGATTCACACCTTGCTGGGAGAAAGACATTTCGGAGCGTAAGAGGAAGACATGGCGTGGTCTGTGAACAAGCGCTTTGACTGTACGGTAGCAGGAAGCTGAGACAGACGTGAAAGGAGAATTCGCGATGGCGATCCGGCAAAACGGCGCGCGAAGATGCGTGATGATTGTGGAACAGGATGCACACTTTGGGATCAAGCTCGCAGACTGGCTCGCGGCTCACGGCTACCAGCCGGTGCTCGTTCGGTCCGTTGATGCGGCAATCGAGGAACTTCGAGAGATCAGCCCGCAGGTGGTCTTTGTCGGACGCAGCCATCCTGAGCCCGCGGCGCAGAACGGCATATCCGAACTACTCCTCCTAATCCAGACCCTGTGCCCCGGCGTGCCGGTCATTACCATCGCGGATCAGACCAGCGAGGACCTGACACACGATGGGTTTCGCCAAGGGATTCACCATGTTCTCGTCAAACCGATCGAGTTCACACAGATCAGTCATGTGCTCCGGCCGGAACTCAGCTCAGCGACGGTATAAAGTGGATTCGCACATCGTGGTGCGAAAGGAGTAGGACGATATGCCACTGTATATCCTGCCTCTCTTGCAATCCGGCGTGATGAGGACTTGCGAACCATCATCACGGCTGGCTCGGGCCGTTTCTCCGGCGATAACTCAGCTTGTCTCGGGCGGCGAAAACCGCTGCCCTGTCAGCTCGTCGCTGAAAAAAGCGTGTGTGATGAACCAACGTACCTAGGCACCGGAAATGGTGCACAATTTCCGAGTTCAGTTCCCGCCAGAAGCCCAACTTTCCCTCATCGTCCCCTCTCCAGCGGTCGTTTGCTCAGGCATGACCCTCTAAAGAGGGCTATGATCCGTTCGTCTCTTCAGTGCGATTCCCACCCGTCTTCAGTTATGATATGAGCGTAGAAGTGTCGGGTACCCTGAGACAATCTAGCTCCAGGGGCCTCACCGACTCTGTCCTCATTTAGGGACATTCTCTTGACGCCGCCCGATTGTGATCCGGCCGGCTGGGCCAGAGAGTTCGGTAGCAGCCCGCAGTCGCGAGCCTTCCGAGATCATGGACTGGAAGCCAGAACCAGGGGCAAAGGACATGCACGCAGAACTACGACAAGCCTATGACAGAGAGATGCAGGCGGCGACCGAGTCGTACGATGATGGCAATCTCGATCAGGCATTCTCTCACTTCGAACGTGCACATATCCTCGGTCAATCATTCACCCTTCCCCATGCAAGAGCACACTGGTGGATGCTGAAAGTCGGCTGGGAACGCCGGGACCTCACAGAGATCACCGGCCAGGTTGTCAGGATTCTAGGGGCATTGGCCTTCTCACGAATCTGGGTGCCGGGAGGGAATACCGGCGGGGCGCATGTACCTCCCTTCACATCCATGCCCATCCCGGAAGAGTTTCAGCCCTTGTTGGGAAAACGTGAACGCAGCTGAAAATCAAATCCAATAGGACGACACTCTCTACTGTCACTGCGCGTCACGTGGTCAGGTTCGTGATGCTGCTGGATCTTTGAAAGGTAGATGGATGATGCAGCGTTTTCTTTTCGCAGTCTTCCTGGTCGTGGCCTGGGCGACCGTCGCGGTCGCAGCTTCTATTGAAGAGGCGGAGTTTGCGTATGACCGTGGTGACTATACCCAGGCAGCACGACTCTTCCGCCCCCTTGCGGAGCAAGGCATCGCATCGGCGCAGTTCAATTTGGGAATGATGTATGCCAAGGGACTGGGTGTCCCACAGGACTACCAGGCGGCACTGAAGTGGTACCGACGGGCGGCGGAGCAGGGAAACGCATCGGCGCAGAACAATCTGGGGCTGATGTATGAGAGGGGACGGGGCGCCCGGCAGGACTTCATTCTCGCGCACATGTGGTCCAATATCGCTGCCGCAACGTTGAATGGCGACGAGGGAAAGTCGGCCCTGACACGCCGCGACCATGTGGCATCACAGATGACCGCCGCGCAGATTGAAAAGGCGCAGGAGATGGCACGGCGCTGTCAGGACACGAAGTTCAAGGCGTGTGACTAGGGGGCAGGGCATTCCTATCATTTGCTCAAGATATATGAAGCATGCAGGAGTTGAGACCAGTGAAAAGTAGAATGGCGATATTCGGCATCTGGCTCGGTGTTGCTCTGCTGGCACCAGTCAACCACACCGCGGCAGCCGAGGTCGCGTTGTATATTCCCCCCCTGTTTCAGGAACGCCCGAGTTGGTGTTGGACCGCCGTTGGAGAGATGGTATTCAAGTACTATTATGTTCCTGCCACTCATCAGACAGACTATCAGTGTGGGATCGTGCAGAGCAGAAAGCTCTGCCCGGAGATACCGAATTGCGTGGAATGTGAGCTCTCGGCCGGTGATGAAGCCACGATGGTGAGCATACTGGAACAGTATCCTGTCACGGCGACACTGGGCAGTAAGACCGGTGCTATCGCCCTGACCGCTCAACTGAAGGTCGGAAGCCTTTCCGAGGAAGAAGTGAAACGCGAGCTGAACGAGGGCCGTCCTATTATTGTCGGACTATCACCAAGGGGGTTCAAGATCGATGGGATTCGTCAACATATGGCCCTCATCGTTGGCTACGATACGAGCTCCGAAGACCTGATGCTCACGGTGAACGATCCGTTCCCCTTCGAAGACATGAGCTTTCTTTGGGTCGGGAGCCCCTATCTCAACGCGAGAGCATCAGAAGAAGGTAACGGTCAATATAAGGTCGCATATGACGCATTTCGTTCGAAGCTCAAGTGGACCCAGACATTGTACAGGGTTGCTTGCACTGGCTCTGGTTGCCCGGCTGAGAACCACCACGTCGGAGATGGTTCGGTTGGGAAGGACGACCGTGACGTCACGCGCACCGTTCTCACGGCATCCTCCGGAGACTTCACCACGTTACGAACAGGACATAAAGTGGTCGAGGCTGAGACCGGGACAACCTGGCATTCAACGGTGGCCTTTGCCGGAGCCAAGCAATGCCTGGTGAGGGACAAGGATGATCATGGTGGCGCGAGGTGGAGTTGCGTCTTCACATTTGTAGACAGGTCGGAGGCCGACAGCGCCGTCGTGGATATCGTGCGTCGATTGCGGAACAGCTTACCGCAAGGCTGGATCGGAGAAGATCGTGACGGAGAATCTGAAACAGAGTCGTACACGAAGACTGAGAAGTTTTCCGCATCGAAACCTGGGAATAATTCTGCTGTGACCCTGTACTTCATTGAGACCAAGAAGGATGGGCGGGTCGCAATGTATCTTTCCGTGGATAATTCATAGTCTTCCGGCTGAGACCTTCCATCCATTCGCCGCGGATATACCGCCCACTAGTCCCAGAAATGCTCATGAGTTATGCGTCGCAGAACAGAATATTACCGGACCATGGTCGATTTCATCAGGCTGTCCGCCTGAGGAGGCGAGAATCCCTGATACCCACGGTGGCGCTCCGTGAGTTCGAGGACGGAGAAAGGCTGACCGTCGATCATTTCAGGCAACGTGAAGATTTGCCGTAATTGGCCGCCGCGGGCGCCGATGATCTGACCGGCAAAGACAACCCCTTGGGTCTTCAACCGTTCTATCGCCTGTTCGATGTCTTCCACACGGACCGCCACATGATGGAACACCTGATCACCGAACGTTTTGACCCAACCAGGGATAATGCTCGTGCGGCCCCGGTCATCGGGATAAGCTTGATCCACGAAGAGGGCAGGGTACCCGACTTTCCGATAGACCTTTGCGTACCAGTCTTCATACTCGATGGTTTCGCTGTACCCATATCCAAGCCTCGTGTACTCCTCCGCACGCTGGTCGATATTCATCGTTCGCAGCGTGAGATGGTCTGCGACCGGGTAGAAACCAACTCCCGCCTTGTCCAGCGAGTCCCGCAGCATCTTGGCTGCCCGATTGCGTGACACATAGTCTTCAACCATTCTGGCAATCAGTGCATCTAACTCAATGCCTGGTTCCATGGTCCTCGCTCCTTGTTGCTCAGGCCCGGACACTAGCCCGCATTATTCACGAAGACTTCTACTGCACCCGCCGATACGCCGCTGCGACAAGCCTGACGGCGGGCGGGCTCGCCGCTCAGTCGGTCAACATACTGTTTCAAGTATGCCTCCCTTCCTCACGGCTCCGCGCGCCCGTCTCGCATGGCGTCTCGGCGGTTTCGTCACGAACTCTCGTGAACAATGCGGGCTATCAGCCGAACTGAATGCCCTGCGCCAACGGCAACGTGTCACCCCAGTTGGTCGTGTTCGTCTGCCGCCGCATATAGGCTTTCCAGGCATCCGAACCGGCCTCGCGCCCTCCGCCGGTTTCCTTTTCGCCTCCAAAGGCGCCGCCGATTTCCGCCCCTGACGTGCCGATGTTCACATTGGCAATCCCGCAGTCGCTGCCGACCGTGGATGTAAACCGCTCGCTGCTCCGCATGTCTGATGTAAAAATCGCAGAAGACAACCCTTGTGGTACGGCATTCTGTAACGCGATAGCGTCGTCAAGCACCGTGAAGGGCATGACATAGAGAATCGGGGCAAAGGTCTCGCGCTGAACGATGGGCCAGTGGTTCTCTGCTTTCACGATGGCCGGTTCCACGAAATTGCCAGGCTGATCCAGCACCTGCCCTCCATAGAGGACCTTCCCTCCCGCCTCCTTTACCTCTTCGAGCGCCTTCCGATAGGCTTCGACCGCCCCTCGATCGATCAGCGGGCCCATCAGTACACCTGGCTCCAATGGGTTACCAATGCGGATTTGTTTGTACGCCGAGAGAAGTTTTGCGACCACGTCATCGTAACGAGACGCATGGACGAACAGCCGTCTGGTCGTCGTGCAACGTTGGCCGGCGGTGCCGATCGCGCCGAACACGATGGCGCGAATCGCCAAGGAGAGGTCTGCCGTCTGATCCACGATGATCGCGTTATTTCCGCTCAGCTCCAACAGCGTCCGCCCCAGCCGCTGCGCGACGGTCGAGGCCACAGCCCGACCGACCGGTACGGACCCTGTGAACGAAATCAACGGGAACCGATTGTCCCGGACTATCGTCTCTGCGATGGTCTTCTCGGCCGTCACGATCAACGAGAAGATCCCCCGATAGCCTTGTTGCTCCATCACTCGATTGCATAGATGCTGCACCGCAATCGCGCAGAGCGGCGCTTTTGGCGAGGGCTTCCACACCACCGTATCTCCGGCAATCGCGGCCAAAAAGGCGTTCCAGGCCCACACCGCGACCGGGAAATTGAAGGCGGTGATCACGCCAACCGGTCCAAGCGGATGCCATTGCTCCGACATCCGATGCTGCACCCGCTCGGAATGCATCGTCATGCCATACAGCATGCGCGACTGACCCACGGCAAAGTCTGCCATGTCGATCATTTCCTGAACTTCGCCGTCCCCCTCCGCTTTGATCTTGCCCACTTCGAGAGACACCAGCGAGCCAAGCAGGTCCTTCTGCTCCCGCAACGCGCCGCCGATCAGCCGGACGAGTTCTCCCCGCTTGGGAGCCGGGACGAGCCGCCATTGCTGAAATGCCGCAATGGACTCCCGTACAATGTGCTCATAGTCATCGGCCGAACAGGCACGAATTTGCGCAATCGTTTCGCCGGTTGCCGGATTCACGGAATCCAGCAGTACGGTGTTCGTGCCCGAAGCCCACCAATGGGCCCCCGTGCTGCCACCGGCGTTGATGGCGGTCAAGCCCAATCCTTTCAGAATCTCCGAGATGGACATCATCGGTAAAAGGCTCCAAATCGATTTTTGAGCACGTCTTGTAAGAGAAACGATTCCTGGGTCACGAATCCCTTGTACTGTGTTGGCGCAGCAAGCACGAGATCCACTACGGCACAGAGGCTCGAGGCGGTCGTCACTTGAATGGCGGACCACAATTTCCCTTTAATGCATTGAGGATAAATCTTTTTCACATAGTTCTCTTCGAACAAGGCACCTTCCCGCGTCCCCATCACGGAGGCATAGATTAGCACAACATCTTGCAGTGTCTGAGGAACCGCCTGTTCGAGAATGCGTTTGAGTGTCTCACGATCTTCGTTCAGTTTGAGATCTTTCATCAACAGCGAAATCTTGTCGCAATGGCCAGGGTACCGCAGCGTCTTGTAGTTCATGGTCCGGACTTTCCCTGCATAGGTATCCGCCAACGTTCCCAATCCACCTGACGTGTTGAATGCTTCGTACAGGAGTCCGTCGACCTCGATCGTTTCATACCCTTCGAGAGGCAGGAGCGACACCTTCTCTCCCGCCTCAATTCCGTAACAGATATTGCCGTACTCGTTGATCAACCCATCGGTGGACCAGGTCAGCGAATACTTGAGGGCGTTACTGGGATGAACCGGCAAGGCTCCGACCCGCATCTTGACCGTATCCACCATATCGAAATGGGTGATCAGGTCGTGCGCCGCGATGCTGATGAACCCCGGGGCCAAACCACACTGGGGCACAAAGGCTTGCGACAAGTCGGTGCTCAGGGCCTTGACCTGATTGGTGACCTCGACGTCCTCCGTCAGGTCAAAATAGTGAAGCCGGTGCTCCCGAGCCAATCCGGCCACAACGGGATTGCAGAAATATGGAAGGCCCGACAGGACTGCATCAAATCGATCCGCCTTCAGATGGGC
>DATNCR010000012.1:0-3127 GCA_035607135.1 Nitrospiraceae bacterium | reverse complement strand
AACAAACCCTTTCAGTCCGAAAACCTCATTGACGTGATCAAGGACTTGGAAGCACAGCAGGCAACCAAGGCAAATGGAATCAAGAAGAAATCTCGATCCTGGCCTCCGGTTTCAAGCGCGACAGACTCCGATGATGATGCCATTAACGATGACAACCTGACCGAGGAAGATGAAGAACAGGCGATCGCCCCCAACCCCCAACTGAACGACTCCCCTGTGACCACCACAGCTGCCAAATCATCGACTGCCGAACCGGAGGAGGCGATGAAGGGCCTCTTCGGACAGCTCCTCCACTCCATGTCGGAGCGGACGGAAAAAAAGATCGTCGAACTGCTCCCCCGTATGGTAGGAAAAGACCTGGCAACTCTCGTGGCCAAATCCGTAGAAACAGAAGTGCGCACACAGTTAGAGACATCCCTCTCGGAAGAGCGGTTGACTCAGGCGA
Source organism: Nitrospiraceae bacterium (assembly GCA_035607135.1). Lineage (GTDB taxonomy): Bacteria > Nitrospirota > Nitrospiria > Nitrospirales > Nitrospiraceae > Palsa-1315. Next base: position 2,682 of record DATNCR010000012.1, on the reverse strand, counting down.
TTGAACCGATACTCATGACCGCACTCCCGAAGATCCTCTCACAGGAAATATCCCTTCTCAAACCCATCATTCGAACCAGCGTGTCCGAAATTGCGAGTCCCCTGATCAAGGAGCGCATCGATCAATTCGTCCGCGAAGAACTCAACGCCGTGCGCACCGCACTGTCCGATATGGTTCAGGGAGAACTCAAATCGATCGAGGGACTGGTGAAGGAAGAGATTCAACAGGCTGCCGCCAAGCAGACTTCACAAACAGTCGAAGGACTCGTCCGGACGACGGCCAAAGAACAGGTCGAACAGACTGTTCAGCGACTCGTGCCGGACCTGGCTGAAGCGCAGATCAAAGCAGAGATCACACGCCTCACACAAGCCGCGTAGGACTTTCGCCTCCGCTCCGACTTACCCCTTTTTGGTCTTCTTCGCCTTACTCCGTCTGGCCGTCGTCAGTGCCTTCACCCGCGCGACATTCTTTCGATGCTTCTTTCTCGTCTTACGGTCTTTTTCACGCCCTGTGGCCATAGTCTCTCCAAACTGTAAAAAGTGGAAGCGGAACGAGCCCCTCGCCCTCGCCTTGTCGGGTCTGTATAGCACACGGCTCTACACCCCTCAAGCTGAGAATGTCCCTGGCTTCGCCTTGAGAGGTCACCACCCGCATGCTAAGATGCGCCGCACTTCTGGCAGGATGCTGAAAAAGTCTTCCAGCTTCGTTCTCGGCTCATCGAAATCCTCAACGTACCCCAGAGGGTACGCCTCCGGTTTCGACTCGCCTGCGGCCTTGCTGGACAAACTTTTTGAGCATCCCGCTGGGGCTACTCCCACTTGTGCCACACATTCAGACCGTGGAGTGTTAGGTTCTAATCAGTTCCAATATTGCTTTCCCCTAACCTATTAGGAAATCAGCACTGAATGAGCACACCCCAACTCGACAAAACCTACGACTCCAAGGCGGTCGAAGCACGTTGGTCCCAGGTCTGGAACCAAAAGGGCTATTTCCACGCCTCGCCGACCCATTCCGGCCAACCGTACTGCATCGTGATCCCCCCGCCGAACGTGACAGGCTCACTCCACGTCGGCCATGCACTGAATCATTCGTTACAAGACATCCTGATACGCTGGCGACGCATGCAGGGGCTGAATGTGCTGTGGCTGCCCGGCACCGATCATGCCGGGATTGCCACCCAGAATGTTGTGGAAAAGCAGCTCCTGGCCGAAGGCATCTCCAGGGAATCTCTTGGACGTGAACGCTTCATCGAGCGCATCTGGCAATGGAAAGCCACTTCCGGGGATACCATTATCCGCCAGCAGAAACGGCTCGGTGAGTCCTGCGATTGGGAACGCCTTCGTTTTACGATGGACGAAGGATTGTCAAAAGCCGTCTTGGAAGTCTTTGTACGGCTCTATGAAGATGGGTTGATTTACCGTGGTGAGCGGTTGATCAACTGGTGCCCGCGTTGTCTCACGGCTCTGTCGGACATCGAGGTTGAACACGAAGATATCAAAGGGAAACTGTACTCGATCGAATACCCGCTCGAAGGGGATCCAACGATCCGGCTCACAGTCGCGACCACCAGACCGGAAACCATGTTCGGCGATAGCGCGGTGGCGGTCCACCCGGAGGATCCCCGTTACAATCGATTGATCGGTCAACGAGTCCGTCTCCCCCTCACACACCGCACGATTCCGATCGTGGGCGATGCGATCCTCGTCGACCGCGAGTTCGGCACCGGTGCCGTCAAAATCACTCCGGCGCACGACTTCAACGACTTTGAAGCGGGTGAACGGCATGGACTACCCCGATATTCCATCTTCGATCATCAGGCTCTGCTTGATCCCGAGGGACTCACAACCGCAGGCGTCGAACAAGCCGTCCTTCGCGCAGTGGCAACCCTTCCCGTCACCAAGACAAGACCCAAGATCGAGCAGGCGCTGAAAGACCGTGGACTCTTGACGAAGGTCGACGACCACAAGATGGCGATCGGAAAGTGCTATCGCTGCAAAACCATCGTCGAGCCCTATTTGTCCCCTCAGTGGTTTGTGAAGATCAAGCCCCTGGCCGAGCCTGCGATCCAAGCCGTTGAAGACGGACGCATCAGAATCATTCCAGAAGGATGGACGAACAATTACCTCGGATGGATGAGGGAGATCAAAGATTGGTGCATCTCACGCCAAATCTGGTGGGGACACCAAATTCCCGCCTGGTATTGCCGCAGCTGCAACAAGGAGTCGCTAGTCGAGACAGAACATCGGGTTGCGGGCATCACATACGGACCTGAGCATATCCCCAAGCGTCTTGTGATCCTTTCCACGGCCAAGCCGATTGTCGCGAAGCACGCGCCGGCATCCTGTCACGTCTGCGGCGGAACTGAGTTCATCCGAGACCCCGACGTGTTGGACACCTGGTTCTCATCTGCCCTCTGGCCCTTTTCCACATTGGGATGGCCTGAGCACACTCCCGAGCTCAAGACCTATTATCCGACCTCGACACTGGTCACCGGCCTCGACATTCTGTTTTTCTGGGTCGCCCGTATGATCATGATGGGTTTGAAATTCATGGATGATGTCCCCTTCCGCGAAGTCTACATCCATGCCCTGGTCCGCGATGCCGAAGGGCAAAAAATGAGCAAGTCGAAAGGCAACGTCATCGATCCATTGCATGTGATGGAGCAGTTCGGCACCGATGCGC
>DATNCR010000352.1:0-6252 GCA_035607135.1 Nitrospiraceae bacterium | reverse complement strand
AAAAGTGTTCAGCGACCAGCGATCCGATCTTCTTGTCAGGCCGAAGGCGGCCAGTTCATCATTAATTCGTCCTGAACGTCATTTGCTCCGGCATCCAGTGCCAAGTCAATTGCAAGGGCTCGGTCTCTCGGGCTAGTAATTTGGCCACGAAGGATCGCTATGCCGTGCTTCACGGTCACATCGACGTCCCAGAGGGATGGACGTCGATGATACCATGCAATTAACACTGCACATACCATCTCGTCGTGATCCATTTGACGGACGACAAAATCTTCTTGAACTTGTTGCATGATGCCTAATCCCCCCTTCAGTGTTCTAGAGTATCCTAGGCCCATGATTTATGTAACAGCCATGCATAGCTATACGGTAGACCAAGATGTTCGGCAGCTATACTGCCAATATCCCTAGTTGGACTCTAGCTGACCACAACCATCAATTATGATGCCACTTCAAAGCGTACCTCCATTGCAACGAATACCCATCAAAAATGCAGCGCGACCCAGACAGTTCGCGTCCTGACCCGCACGGTCCAAACTGCTTCCACAACCTTCATGATCGCTTTCTCGGTGGACGAACTGTCCGCCAATGAACATCCTGTCCATCCTGCAATAATAATTATCCTGCGTTGTTCAAACTAGCTGACCCCATTCCCCATCTGGGCTAGATCGCTCCCATGGCGGGCACCCAACCAATCGAGCGAACTTTACCTGCAATCTCATCTCTTCATTTGTTAAGCGAACATGACCGGCCCATGTTTTGCAGAACGTTTTGCAGAACACGGCCCGAGTCGGTCATGTTTGGCTATCTCTTTCCGGTCTCCCTTTAGAGACGGCCATGCTGTTCCTATTTCCAACGCAACAGCCTTCGAACCGGGAGAACATCAACGAGGTAAAGTTTCTACACGAGGAAGAGGCATCGAAGACGTGCTCACGCGAACAACCGACATGAGCATTGGGGGGCTCATCGCAAAATTGAAAACACTCGATCCGTCCAGTTCCAATCTTCATGGACTGGGCACTGAGTTCGAAGATGCCATCGTGAAACATATCGCCCAAGAAGAAGGCTGTATTCTCGTTCTTGCTACGTCGCAATTGGATGGATGTATAGGCATTAGGATGGGTAATGCAACGAGGACGAGAAAACGCCTTGTGGAAGGAAACCCGCTAGAGGAGTGTCAGCATGATGTCTTCTGCGTTGGCCCGCATTGACGGGAGAGGAACCCCGAACGTGCCCCCGTTCGGCTTTCGGCCATAGAGGTTCATGAGAGTTGCCCACTCTCGAATATTTCTATGACCATCACGCAAGCGGTTTCCTCGTGGAAGACGACAGAGGCAGAGGGGAAGGTCTCCTCTGCCTCCATTTGTTATGACCACCGTTCTTGTGATTCCATGAATTCGCCTCGCTGCGATTGAAAGACCCTCTATGGACCCGCACGACTCTTCCTGGGCAGACGGCTTCGGGAGGATCAACCTCATTCCGTAGGGCCAAGAGACCAGCCTGCCATTCTCATGTCTTTCCTGAAGAAATAATATAAGTAAGACATATAAACTAGGTTACACATGTCTTGTCAGTCCGCCTAGATTACTGACAATTCGGTCCTCTCGCAGAACAGACTCGCAAAACAAACGCCTGCTGCTATCTTTTCCCTTCCAGCTAGGGGTTTTCCTAGTGTGGATGCCATGAAAGACTAGGATATTGTCGTCTCAGACCCATTTCGTCACCCTTTGGTAACTGCTAAGTGTTTGAGGTGTCAACATGGCTACCATCCCGGGCTCTGATTTCACGGGCACGATCGTGGCCACCAGTTTGGGAATTCCCACCTCTCCGTTCACCCAATCATCTCGCACGACGAGCGGGCCTGCAGTTCAGCCACCACTCATCAACTCAATCGCGCCCACATCATCTCCCGGTATGACCTCGCCGCTCCCGACGTTGCCACCCATCCAGATTCCAACTATTCCGGCGCTGAATCAAAGTCAGGCGGGGGGACTTAATAGTCGCCATTTGCTCAAAGAACTTTTCGATAACGATCACAATGGTGGTGGGGAGCGTGCGAATGGGAATCATTGACCAAAAGCTCCACGAGGCTTTTCTGACGTGTCCGCTGCAAGGTTTTATGGCAGCTTACGTCAAGCCCAAGCATGCAGCCTCAGTCCCGGTCCATTTGCTGCTGAACCTTCGGCCATTTCACTCATAAGAGCGCGACGGTCATGTCTTCCACAATCTTCCCGCGCTCTCGACTGTTCCTCGTCTCGATAATATGCGCGACACTCTGGATTCTGACCGTGGTGTACTCTTATTCTCAAGAGCCGGATGCCGAGGTCGCTACGACGGAAGGCGTCCTGGCATATCGCACGCAACGGTACGAGGATGCACTCATCCTGCTTCGCAAAGCATTGGAGTTTCACCCGGAAAATGCCCGGGCTCTCTATTATCTCGGATTGACGCGCTTGGCCCTGGGTCAAACCGAGCAAGCCGTATCTCCGCTCGCAACGCTCCACGATTTACGTCCAGAGGATCTGGACGTCATGTATCAACTCGGCGGTGTGTACTTTGCCCTGGCTCAGTTTGACAAGGCGGAGCCATTGCTTGAAGAAGCATTTCGCCGACAGCCTGACCTGGAGCATCTGGGCTACTACGTGGGATTTATCCGGTATCGGCATAAGGATTACCAAAGAGCGGCAGAAGCCTTCGACGCGGTCCGCTCGTCTGATCCTGACATCCGTCAATTGGCCAAATATTATCGCGGCCTCTCGTTGGGTGTACTCGGCCTGTCCGATCAGGCCTTGTCGGAACTGGCATCGGTCCAACAGATCCAACCCATGTCGCCTATAACCGGCGCATCAGTCCGCATCCAAGAAGCACTCGCGACCATTCCGAAAAAGAGCGAACTCAAGCGATTCACTGCTCAATTCAGCGTGGGAGGCTACTATGATGACAATGTCGCGATCAATCCGAAATCCAACGCTGATCCCTTCGTCCAAATTTTGCGAGCCCGTCCGACCAATTCACCAGGCTTTCTGACATCGTTACGAACTGATTATGCCTTCTATCGACGGGGCCCGTTCGAAGCCAAGGCCACGTATTCGTTCTATCAGACCGTCAATACAGACAGGGGTGACGGGACTTTCAATATTCAAGATCATCTCGGAGGGCTCTCCGGCGCATACCGAACGACATTCGGAATTGTTCCCTTTGAGCTGGGCGCTCAATACACATACGATTATATGTTGCTGGGTTTTAATGGGTTCTTATCGCGACAGTCACTGGTTCTTCCGGCTGTCTTTGTGTTGCCCAGCACCAGCGTGCCTGGCCTGGGAACGGTTCAACACCTGACGACCCTGCTCTATCGCCATCAGACCAAAAACTTTTTTCGCGAGCCAGGGGACAACGATTTCCGCTTTGCTCCGGAATCCCGGGATGCGCAGAACAATATGATCGGCTTGTTGCATCTCTTTCGATTTGCACAGGACCGGTATCTCCTCCGTCTAGGCTATCAGCATGATACGGAGGCGGCCAAGGGTACATCATTCACATATCGGGGAAACCGGTTGCAAACCGGCGGAGAAATGGTGCTGCCCTGGCAAGACTTGGTTGTGCGGTTGGATTATGAAATGCACTGGCGGGATTACCGGTATGCACAGACGCTTTTTACCGATGAGGCAGGCAATCTCTCGGCGAGATTCGACACTACACGGGAATTATTTCTACAGCTGTCAAAGTCGTTCCCTCACTTTCTCACCGTGGCGCTGCAGTATCAGAGCATTTGGAATGACTCAAATATTCCTGTGTACACGTACACGAAGAACATTTTTACAGGTCTGGTTACATGGACGTACTAAAGGAGGAACAAGAAGAGTCGCGGGATTGAGCGGTCAGAGAAAGAGAGGATAGAGCATGAGCATGGCGAGGAGGGCGGTCGCCATCGAGCGTTGGCTCACCTGCCTATCTTCTATCGCCGAACGTGATCGGAGAGGAAGCAAAGGCCACAGTATAGCACTGGTCATCTTGCAGGATCGGTCTATACACAGTTCAGCCACAATATCATCGAGGAAGATTTATCATGTCCAACAATCTAGATTTCTCCCGATTTCCTCTTTGGGCACGCGTCAGTATGCCCATATTCGCCGGCGCTGTCCTCGTGACTCACTTGCAATGCAGCGGTGGTAACGACGGTCCAGTTGGAAACACGCCACCCATAGTGAATAGTTCAGAAGCGGCCAAGGCGATCGTCCGCGAGAATGCGCTCCCGGGTACATCGGCTTGGCAGATCGGGAATCCGGAGACCAATGGGGAAATCGCGGCATATACCGACCACGACGGGTATGCGGCAGGTGCGACCGTTGGGATCTCCGTGTCAGCTAATCCCCCAGGCCAATTCACATGGGAAGTGTTCCGCATGGGGGGGTATCATGGAATGGGCGGTCGCCTGTACGGGCAGGGTGGACCGGTTTCGGCACCGCATCAACCAGATGTCACCTTTGACCAGACTACCGGACTCGTCGTCGCCGGCTGGCCTTCCACCTTTTCCATTTCGACGCGGTCCGATGATGGGAAAGCATGGCTGACTGGTGTCTATCTTGTACTCCTGACCAAAGACGACGGGCGGCAGACAGCAGCCATCTTCACCCTCCGGGATGATTCCCGCGATGCCGAGGTAGGGGTCCATATCCCAACCGCCACGTATCAGGCGTACAACGATTACGGAGGCGAAAGCCTGTATGTGTCCACGCATGGCCTGTCCGGCGGGAAAGCTCGTAAGGTATCGCTGGACCGACCTTTCGCGAGGCAATACGGAAACGGAACGGGCACGTTTCTTTACCAGGAACATGAAGCCGTGATCTGGCTCGAGGATCATGGATATGATGTGGAATACCTATCGAGCGCTGATATCGGTGGAGCGAATGGACGGATCGGCAATCATCGACTAGTCATGCTCATAGGACACGAGGAGTATGCGACGATGGCGGAATTCGATCGCTTGGAGGCAGCCCTCGCCCACGGTACGAGCATCGCGTTTCTTACGGGCAATACTTTGTATTGGCAGATACGGTATGAAAATAACGATCGTGTCATCGTATGCTATAAAGACCAAGTCAGTGAAGATCCCGTGGGTCTCAACAACCCACTTCTGTCGACCCGCTTTCGCAATCCTCCCGTGAACCGACCGGAGAATCAACTTGTCGGTGTTATGTCCGATGGCGCTTATATCGCAATGCCGGCAGACTGGGTCGTCACCAACGCGAATCACTGGGTCTATGCAAACACGGGACTCGTCAATGGCAGTCATCTACCCGGGCTCATATTTACCGAATGGGACGGGCTGGTCAATAACGGACTGACACCGCAGGGAATCACGGTGCTGGCATCTTCGGAAATACTGAACACCATCCCACTCACGCCGGGGAGTCGTCATGAGTCGACGATTTATGAACGAGGCAACACCTTCGTCTTTGCAGCTGGATCAATCTTCTTTAGTCTGCACGTTCGGACACAGCCGGCCGTTGGGCAGATGGTGTCAAATTTGCTCGCGAAGTCCGGCGCGACGGCACACCAGCCCTAGCCGTCACGTGCTCAGATAGATGCGTGAGAGTTCTGCCGCTCTTTTGATTCTACGTGTGCAGAAAGAACGCGCCACCCTCGCGCTTGTCTCTTAACAGCAGAGCGGGACATGCCTCGTTACTAGCGAGCGATGGGAAGGACCGTATTGGGTATAGCGCTACTTATGTGGGGCAGGAAGGGTTCTCTTGCTTAGGCGCGATCTCAGCGCCACAAATCCCCTCAAAAGGTTTCGAAGAACGGCTGGGGATTTACCTAGTAGCCCAGGCATATGAACATGTTTATCTTTGATGCTGAACGGGCATCGTTAACATGCAAGAGGAGAATGCTGTGATACTAGAGCAGGCAAAATCGCGAGCATTTTCATTGTCGTCAATGGAGGCAGGTGTCCGATTGGATCAAGAAGCCTCACAATCCGCCTTTCCGTCGTTCCGCATCATGCTGGCCGACGACCATATGTTATTACGACAAGGCGTGAGGGCTTTGCTGGAACGTGATGGATTCAGGGTCGTGGGTGAGGCAGGAGATGGTCGTGAGGCTATCCAGATCGCACAGCAAACTCAACCAGATTTTGCCGTCCTGGATGTGATGATGCCACTGCTCAATGGGTTGGATGTCATTCGAGAAATCCGACGTATCTCGCCGCAAACCAAGTCTCTCCTCTTGACCATGCATACCGACGATGCCTTTGTC
>DATNCR010000349.1:0-5594 GCA_035607135.1 Nitrospiraceae bacterium | reverse complement strand
TCGCCGACCTTGCCGCCCAGGGCTTCGTAGAGGGCTTTAAAATCCCGTTGGGCAGCTTGGAGGTCTCTGAGCAACGACTCGGGATCGCGGGCATATTCATTGAGCCGACGCTTGGCGATCTGTGATGGGTCTTTTCCCTCGGCAAGATCGATGATGGTCTGGCCGGTCCGGCTCTTTACGGCACGTTCAGCCGACGTGAGGACTCGGTTGGTTGTTTCACAACCGGATATGATTGAGGCAATGGTAAGGATCAACAGCGAAGAGCGCAAGGTCGATGGACGCATCGGGGCATTGTACAGATTTTGCCGTGGTCTGCAAGGGAACCAGATAGACCAGATCAACCAGACAAACCAGATAAACTCTCAGTCCTCAGTCTTAGGGTTGTCCGGCTGACTCGGTCTGTTTTCCTTCGAGTTCGGTCCAGCGGTTATAGAGCCGCTCCGCGGCTGTACGGGCTGCGTCCAGCGCCTCGGACCTTTCTTGTAACGCGACTGCATTGGAGGCGACGGCCGGATCTTCCACTGCGGCTTGACAGGCGGCGATGGTTTCCTCGGCTTGGAGAATTCGCTGCTCCATCTTCGCCCACTCCTTTTGCTCCCGATAGGACAGACCTGTCCGTTTTGTTTTCGGAGTTGATTCCGTTTCGGTGCGGGATGCTTTGGAGGAGCGTGACGTCGATGTGCGAGCCTGCTCTGCCGTCTTGCGTTCTTGCGCGGACTCCCATTGTGCATAGTCGGCGAACCATTCGGTCTGTCCTGTACCGTCCAGTGCGAGCAACATGGTGGACACGCGGTCTAAGAGCCATCGGTCGTGGGTCACCAGCATCAAGGCTCCGGGGAACTCCATCAGACTGTCCTCCAACACATCGAGTGTCGGAATATCCAAGTCGTTCGTCGGCTCGTCGAGGATTAAGAGGTCTGCCGGTTGGAGCATCAGCCGTGCGATCAGGAGACGCGCCTGTTCGCCTCCGGAAAGGCGGGAGACCGGGAGATCCAACTGCTCAGGTCGGAAGAGAAACCGTTTCGCCCAGGAGACGAGATGCACCGAACGGTCTTGATAGACGACCGAATCGCCGTGCGGGGCGAGGGCTCGGCGGAGTGAAGAGGATTGGTCCAGCGATTCGCGGTGCTGCTCGAATGTGACCACGCGCAATTTGTCCGCGCGGGTGATGGTGCCTGAATCCGGTTTCAGTGTGCCCGCCACCAGTTTGAGCAGGGTGCTCTTTCCGCTTCCATTCGGACCCAGCAATCCAAGCCTCTGCCCCGGCCCAAGCAGCAAATCGAGATCTGTGATGATTTGCCGTCCGCCGAGCGATTTGCAGAGTTGCGTGGCCTCGACCAACAGTTTCGACCTGCGTCCCGATGCGGTGAAATTGATGCCAGCCGGACCTTGGTCTTTTCGGGCATCAGCGCTGTTCAGTTCCTCGATCAAACGGCCGGCTGAGTCAATCCTGGATTTGGCCTTCGTCGTGCGGGCCTTGGGGCCACGCCGGAGCCACTCCACTTCGCGTCGGACACGATTTGCTAATGACGCCTCATAATTGGCCTGCGCGTGCAGCGCGGCATCCCGCTGTTCAAGGAAATCGCTGTAGTTGCCTTTGGCTTCGAACACCCCCGTAGGATAACTGCGATTGAGCTCGATCATTCGCGACGTCACGGATTGCAGAAAGCGCCGATCGTGGCTGACGACGAGAAAGGCGCGGGCTTCCGCGCGCAACAATCGCTCCAGCCATAGGATGCCCTCGACATCCAAATGGTTGGTCGGTTCGTCCATCAGCAGGACATCCGGCTCCAGCATCAACGACCTTACGATTGCCAGGCGTTTCTTCCACCCTCCGGAGAGCGTGGCCGTCGACTGGTCGGTTGCGGGGAATTCCCCCAGGCTGAGCGCTGTGGAGATGCGGCCGCTATGGTCATGGGGGTCCAGACCTTGGTCGATGAGAATCTGTGAGAGCGATTCCTCGATCGTATGTGTTCCGTCCAGGATTGGCTCTTGCGGAACGTAGCCGATGCGAAGCTGTCGGCGCATCGACCTGGTGCCCTCATCCGGTTCTTCGAGCCCTGCCATGATCTTCAGCAGGGTCGATTTGCCGGAACCGTTCGGCCCGACCAATCCGACATGATCGCCCTCGGCCAACCCGATCGATAGATCGGCAAACAGCGGTTTCACCCCGTAGCTTTTGCTGATGGACTCGCAGCTCAAGAGAATTGTAGGTGGCATAGCTCTACCGAACGAATGACTGCATGATTGATCAGTTGATAAACGATCGGGCAGGACTGTTCAGACCAGGCTGGATCGCAATGACATCAGTGTACGGGTTGGGCGGCGGAACTGCAAGTGGGAGGGGGGATGGGAGCTGATGACCTTCCTTGCTCGCGCAACGCGCGGCCTGAGAAGGCCCTCGTTGAACGCGCGCAGTGGAAGATCAGTCAGCCCCCCATCCCTAGAGAGATAACGAGCGAGCTTGGAGGGACGATTTCTATTGTTCGACGCGCGCAATAGAGGATCGACCAGGCCACCCTTTGAAGGAGAATAGGGAAGAACCGCGGAAGAGAGGAGGGGATGGAGCCTGATGATCTTCTCTGCTTGTGCAACGCGCGGCCTCCGAAGGCCCTCGTTGGACGCGCGCAGTAGAAGATCAATCAGCCCCCATCCCTGAATTGGATATGAGCGAGCGTGAAAGGAACATTTATATCGTTCGGCGCGCGCATTCGAGGATCGAGCAGGCTATCCTTAAGCGAAAACATGGTAGTGCGAGGATGTCCCCCTTACCCTTAGTATGGCGGGCATCGAACCGGAGGCGGGGGTATGGTTGACCTATGCAAAGAGACATACAGTTGACGGCTGGGATGGAAAGGGGATAGAGTCACTTCATGCGAGTCCATGCTCATCGCTCCCTTTCGGTCCTGGCCTGCACGCTCGTCGTGCTCTTTTTTGCGTTAAGCTTCAATGCCTATGCTTGTCTTCTGCCGGTGAATGCCGTCACGCCCATTCAAATGGACGCTGACTGTTCGACTCAAGATGAACAACCGGTCTCTCAATATTATTGTGATGCATTTAAGACGCTCGGCGTGCAGTCTGCCGATAAGCTCCAACTGAACAGTGACTCTCAGACAATCTGTTCTCAAGACACCGCTACATTAGCTCTTCTTGTTCTCCAGACCTCATCCGGCACCCGTTTGTCCGATCATCCCATCGTTGGCCCTCTCCAGGATCTCCTGCTCAAGATTTCTGTGCTTCGCATCTGATCTTTCCCTCCCATATCACGTAATTTTCTCCGTTGTGATCACGCGTGCCATTCGACGCTCGATTTCAGCGTTCGATTTACTGTCTCAGTGCACTGGCCGCTAACGATCAGAGCATGGACAGGGCTCCGAACGTAGAGGAAATCTTGGAGGTCATTGTTATGAGACTGAATAGACAACGTCACTGTTTGATGGTTGCGTCATTGCTGGTGATGTTTTTCATTAGCGGGTTATCGTGGGCACGGGATACTGACTCTGTACTGCACAACAGGCTGATGCTGCCGGAATTGATCCAGGAAGCCCTGGCTCGAAACCCCGAGCTTGTCGCGGCGCGCAAGCAATGGGAAGCCGCCACGAATCGGATCATGCAGGCGCAGTCATTGGATGACCCAATCCTGTCCCTCCAGCTGTGGAATTTCCCTCAAAGCTTCAACGTGATGCAGACGCAGAATAATATCTTTGGTTTCTCGCAGAACCTTCCCTTCCCCGGCAAACGCGCGCTCAAAGGCGACGTAGCGAGCCGTTCGGCCGATATGACCGAGCAAGCGGTCCGTGCGAAGGAACGGGAATTAATCGCCCGGCTGAAGCAGACCTATTACGAGCTGTTTCTCGCGCAGAAGGCCGTCCAGATTCATCATGAACAGGTGGAGGTGCTCAGACAGTTTGTAGAGATTGCGAACGCAAAGTTCCGCGCGGGCAAGGGAAGCCAGGCTGACGTCCTCAAGGCCCACGTGGAGTTATCTCTCTTGTTCCAACATCGTCCTGTCTTGGAACAGCGCCGGGAAACGGCGGAGGCGATGCTGAATACGTTGCTCGATCGGGATACCGCATCACCATTGGGCATGGTGCAAGAACCCTCTCAACTTCCCCTCGATCAGACCATAGAGGATCTGCACCGTCTGGCGCTGAACGACAGGCCGGAGATCAAAGCTGCCGAGCTGGATGTACAGCGGAACGAGCAGTCCCATGCGCTGGCTCTGCGTCAGTATTACCCGGACTTCAACGTGGCGTTCCAGCGCTTCCAGAACTATCAGGCCAACGACGGATTCGGCGCCTACGTGGCGATGAGTATCCCGTTTGCGTTCTGGACTAAGCCGAAGTATGACGCGGGTGTGCAGGAGGCAGCGGCGGGGGTTGCGGTCGCGCGGGCGCAGCAACATACCATAGAAAACATCACTCGGTTTCAGATCAATGACCTCCTGGCCAAGCTCAGAGCGATCGATCAGGTGGCCACGTTGTACCGCACCACGATCTTGCCACAGGGAGAGCAGACTTTGGAGGCGGCACGTGTGGGGTATCGGTCCGGCAAAGCAGGGGTTCTCGATCTCATTGAAGCGCAACGGGCCTGGCAAGGATTTCAACTTGAATATTTCAAAGCCCTCGTGGATCGCCAGCAGCGATTGGCTGAACTTGAGCAGGTCGTCGGCATTACTCTCGATCGCCAGAGCTAACATCATGAACAGGGAGGAACATATGAACCAGCAGGGATACAGAAAAAATTTCATGGTTGGTGCGGTCGCGATCGGTGTGATCGCCGGCGCCGCTGTCGGTTTTATTACCGCCCACGGGATGATGGAAACAGGGAGCGTCTCGGCTGCCCCAGTGCTGGCAGGAGAGATGGCTGACATGGGAGCAGGAGGCGTCTCGGCGCCTCCAGGGCGGCCGGGTGAGATGGGAGGGATGAAGGGCATGTCCATGGAGCAGATGGACATGAAGAAGATGGCTCCGGCAGGCGAAAAGTCTATGGAAGGAATGCCAGGCATGTCTTCTGCGCCGTCAGGGGCTGTGGTGGTTCCGGCGGTCATGAGGCAGTTGATCGGGGTTCGAAGCGCGCCGGCCGGCATCGCAGTCCTAGGGCAAGAGATTCGTGCGGTCGGCACAGTCGGCTATGACGAACGGGGATTTACCCAAGTCACCGTGAAGACGGCTGGGTGGGTGCGAGAAGTCTTTATTAATTCGATCGGCCGACCAGTCCGCAAAGGTGAGCCACTCTTCACGGTCTATTCGCCGGACCTTCTGGCCACCCAGGATGAGTATCTCCTCGCCGTAAAAATGGGAAGCCAACTGGCGAGCAGTCCCTTTGCGGAAGTGAAGGCCAACGCGGCATCCCTCATAACCAGTACGCGGGAACGTCTGCGATTATGGGACGTGACCGATACACAAATGGCCACGCTCGAACGTCGAGGTAAGGCGGAGTCGGTGCTTACGGTCTATGCCCCGTCCTCCGGCATCATCATGAAGCGGGAGGCTGTGCCAGGAAAATATGTGGAACCAGGCACGACATTGTATGAAGTGGCGGATCTCTCCACGGTCTGGGTTTCTGCCGATATCTATGAGTCTGAAGTCGCA
>DATNCR010000345.1:0-8021 GCA_035607135.1 Nitrospiraceae bacterium | reverse complement strand
AGGCAATGAGAAGCTTGCCGGTTTCGGCGGTCTCGGACAGCGCCCAGACCCGATGACTGAGCGCGGGATTGTGACGAATAGCGGTGGGATCACCGGTGGTATTGGCGGTTCTGTGCTTCCGGGGAAGATCGATTCCGGTATCACGAGCTCGGTCGGTGAGTATACTGGTGCCGCTCCCTGCTGGCAGTGTGAACCCCAACCAGGATGGGGTAATGCAGTCGGCAACAAGTCAGACTATGGGACGGACTACACCAAGCCAAATTTGGTCAAGGGCCAGAACTAAGTCGAAACAGATTCCGTGAGGGTGTGAGAAGGGGCAGCGACGTGCTGCCCCTTCTTTTTTGCGTTCTCTACGTCATGACGTTCGGTGCGTTGTTGCATGGCCGCCGACTCCTTGTGAGGGTCTGTTTCCTGCGAGCCTTGGACGAATTGTTAAATGGTTGTTGAGGAGAGAGAGGTGGGCGGAATTGAAAATGGAAACACGAAAGTGACTGGTCAATCGGATGCCGAGTTGGATTTGCGAGGAGTGATTTGTCCCTATAACTTCGTCAAAACAAAGTTGATGCTGGAAGCCATGGAACAGGGAGAGGTTCTTTCCGTGCTATTGGACGCTGGCGACCCGATTCGGAATGTCCCTTCCAGCGTGAGCAATGAGGGGCACACCATCGTTTCGCAAGATCGCGGTGAAGAGTCCTATCGAGTGCTTATCCGTCGCCGTGAAGACGAGTAACGCGGAGCAATCTTCGGTTCATCTTTTTTCTGTGCGATCCTACCCGATACCCTTCAATGACGACCGTGACCGCTGAGTCCCTTGATACCGGTCCGATCTGATCAAGCAGCTCGCTCGGCTTCCCACGAGAGAGCACCTCTTTGTTCGTTGTGAGATTCAGGGCAATGAGAGTCTCTCTTTTGGGGAATATCTTCGTCATGATTATCAGTAGCCCTGTCAGTGCATTGGGACTCACATAGAAGACCAAAGTTTTTCGTTCATGACGGAGTTGGGAGAGGTATTGCGTGAGACGACGATTTATTGAGGGAAGGTGTCCTTCAAAGATAATCGCATCACCAGAAAAGCCGGATATTGCTGCTGCTGCTGTCAATACCGAGGGACCAGGGATGGCCATGACCGGGATTCCTGCTTGATGGGCAGCAGCTACAAACAGACTACCCGGGTCGTAGATGACTGGGGTTCCGTTGTCTGAGACGAGGGCGATATCTTGCCCCTGAATCAGTCGATGCAGAAGGATCAGCATTTTCTCGTGACGGTTGGGCGGGCCATAGCTTGTGATCGTTGCGGTAATGCCATGGTGGGCCAGGAGCGTTTGGGTCACGCGAGGGTCCTCTGACGCAATAATCGTGACGCGGCGTAGTATGGCAAGAGCTCGAAGGGTAATGTCGTCGGGGTGCCCAATCGGTGTGCTGACGACATAGAGGGTGCCCGGAAGGTGAGAAGTGGTGGTTTGGCTTCCTGCTCCGTGATCGTTTGGTTGACTCCCATCTCGCGCCATCGATATAATTCCTCGTTTAATACCAGACTATTTATCTTGAAAAGTTGAGAGGATAGACCTCTATGGGCGCAGTGTTTTTTGTAGTGACGATGACCCTGTATTTTGCGGCTACCGTTTCTTTTCTTGCCTATCTGATCAGGCCTTCTGAAACCCTGTCAAACGTCTCCCTGGGGGTGACGGCTACCGGATTTGCCGCCCACACGCTCGCATTGGGTGCACGGATGAGCGGGGCGACAGAGGTCTCGCTGCCAGGGTTCCAGGAGGCACTGTCGTTTTTTTCCTGGATGCTCATTCTGGTCTTTCTTATCGTGGAGTTTCGCCATCATTTGCATGTGCTTGGCTCGTTCATTGTTCCCCTAGCATTGGTCTCGCTGGTTTCTGCTGCGGCATTGCCGGAAACCGCTCCGGCGCTTACGCCGGTATTTCGAACGCTGTGGGTCCATGTCACCCTCAGTATGCTCGGTACGGTGGGATTTGCCATCGCCTTTGTGGCTGGTCTCATGTATCTGATTCAGGATGGACTTCTCAAGTCCAAACGTTTCAACGTCCTCTACTCAAAGTTGCCTGCCTTGGATTTTCTCGACCATCTGAATCAACAATCGATTGTGACGGGGTTTCCGCTGCTTACACTTGGCATCATTACTGGGGCGCTGTCCGCGGAGCTCTCTCGGGGGTCGTATTTGAACTGGAATCCCGAACAAACAGGGGCATTGGTGACATGGGTGTTCTACTTTGTCGTGCTGATGGGACGGCTGACAGTGGGTTGGAGAGCCAAACGAGCAGCGTATCTCACGATAATCGGATTTGCCGGGGTTATTTTGACCCTCATTGGCGTAGTTCTCAAGAGTCACGGACCGGTGTCGTAACATGCATATTGTCGTCGTCGGATTGAGCCATAAGACCGCCCCGGTCGAAATCCGGGAGAAACTTGCGGTCCCTGAGAGCAGGATGGGAGAAGCCCTGACCCGTCTCTGTTCGTACCAGGGGGTGCGGGAAGGGATACTTCTGTCGACGTGCAATCGCGTTGAGGTCTATGCTGTCGTCGACGAGATTGAGGCGGGGTATGGACGAATCCAGGATTTCCTGGCTGATGCGCATCTGTCGTTGTCCTCGGAACAACTGACGCCCCATATGTACTGGCATCAAGGGGATCGGGCGATCAGCCATTTGTTCCGTGTGGCCTCCAGTCTCGACTCCATGATCGTCGGGGAGTCGCAGATTCTGGGCCAGATCAAAGAGGCCTTCGAAGTTGCGCTCACACACAAGACAACTGGCATCATTTTGAACAAGGTCGTGAAAAAAGCGATTTCCGTCGCCAAACGCGTGCGGACGGAAACGAAAATTTCCGAGATGGCGGTGTCGGTCAGCTATGCTGCGGTCGAACTAGCCAAAAAGATCTTCTCGGACTTAAGCGAAAAGACGGTGTTGTTGGTGGGGGCCGGGGAGATGGCCAAGTTGGCGGCGAGACATTTCATTGCCAACGGTGTCCGGCATGTGCGGGTGACGACCAGGAATTCGCAACATGCGCTGGAATTGGCAAACCGATTTGGCGGCACTGCAGTCGCGTTTGAGGAGTTTCGGGAGGACATGGCATCCGCCGATATCGTCTTGGTGTCGACCGGTGCCGCGCATTACCTCGTAAGCGAAGATGATGTGCAGCGCTCGGTCAAGCAACGGATGAATCGTCCCATGTTCTTGATCGATATCTCTGTCCCCCGCAATATTGATCCAGCGGTGCGGCATGTGGACAATGCCTTTCTCTTCGACATCGATGATTTGAAGACACGGGTCGAACAGAATCGCGGGGAGCGACTCAACGAGGCGGAAAAAGCCGAGCGGATGGTGGTGGATGAGGTCGGGATTGTGCGGCAATGGCTCCAGTCACTGGAGGTCACTCCCACCATTGTGGCGCTCCGTGCGCGGGTCGATGATATCAAGCAGGCCGAGCTCGACAAGACCTTGGGACGGTTGGCGAACCTGTCCGCGCCAGAGCGTGAGTTGGTCGAGGCAATGGCGTCGTCAATTGTGAACAAACTGATACACAATACAATGGTGACACTCAAAGCTGAGGTGAATTCTTCGGAGGGGGCTGCTTTTGTCGAGGCCGCGAGACGCTTTTTCAGTCTCAGCGACCCTGCGGTTTCCAATGCCAATGAGCGTCGTGCCTCATCTGCGTCGGAGACCTGCCATACGTCTCAAGCGGATGTTCGGGATATAGAAGAGATGACTCCGAGAACTGGTTCGAAGATGTCGGATCATTGATTGATCGATTCGAATGGGAATCACCTGGGCCGAAACGTTGTATCTGGAGCAAGTGTCGAGAGGGCTATTAGTGGAGACATGACTTCTTATCCGGTTGTTCGGACTTATAGGTCCGATTATCTGGAACGAGAAAGAATATGGTGAGATGTGCTCGTGTCATGATGTGAGTCGGTGAAAGGATGTCATGTCAAAAGTCGGCCGTGAACGATCGACTGTCGTGCTTGGGACCCGCGGAAGTAAATTGGCGGTGCAACAGAGCGAGTGGGTGCAGGGACAGTTACACGCGCTGGCTCCGCATGTGATGGTTACATTGCGGAAGATCCAAACATCAGGAGACAAGATTCTGGACGTCCCGCTGGCCCAAATTGGTGGGAAAGGGCTATTCGTAAAGGAAATCGAGGAAGCTCTATCGGGCGGTGAAATCGATCTGGCTGTGCATAGTATGAAAGATGTGCCCACGGAGTTGCCGGAGGGTTTGGCTATTCTCTGTATGCCGCCACGAGAAGATCCGCGGGATGCCCTGATTAGTCGTGAAGGGCAGTCCTTTATGGATCTTCCTCATGGGGCGCGAATCGGGACGAGCAGTCTTCGCCGCCAATCACAGCTTCTCCATGCCAGGCCCGACCTCACGATTGTCATGCTGCGAGGGAACTTGGATACCCGCCTCAGGAAATTGCGAGAGGGACAGTTCGACGCTATCGTGCTGGCCGCAGCGGGGCTCAGGCGACTCGCCTGGGCGCATGAAATTACGGAGTATCTTGCGCCACAGATTAGTTTGCCTGCCATTGGCCAGGGGGCCCTGGGCATCGAAGGACGGCGAGACGATCTTTTTATCCATTCACTGTTGAGTGGCCTGGATCATGCTCAGACCAGAACAGCTGTTCTCGCCGAACGTGCGTTGCTCCATCGGCTCCAAGGGGGCTGTCAGGTTCCGATCGCAGCCCATGCAACGGTGGTCGGGACGGGGGTGAGATTGGAAGGACTGGTATCCAGTGTGGACGGTAAAGAACTCATTCGCGACACGGTTGAAGGAACCATTGAGGATCCGGAGTCGATCGGTATACAACTTGCGGAACGACTGCTTGCGCGCGGTGGTGATCGAATTCTCCAAGCGATTTACGGAACCACATGACGAAACTGCGAAGGCCGGGAAAGGTCTATTTAGTGGGAGCGGGACCAGGCGATCCCGGGCTCTTGACGCTGAAAGGCAAGGAATGCCTGGAGCAGGCTGATATCGTCCTCTACGATTATCTCGCCAATCCAGTGTTACTGCAGTATGCTCCGGCCACAGCCCAACGTATCTATGTCGGTCGGAGGGGACGTGGGCAGTATCAAGATCAAGCCGATATCAATCGATTGCTCATTGAATGGGCCAAAGAGGGGAACGTCGTGGTTCGGCTCAAGGGGGGCGACCCGTTTGTCTTCGGGCGGGGTGGAGAAGAGGCAGAAGCGGTGTCTGCCGGAGGGGTCGACTTCGAGGTGGTGCCTGGTGTGACGGCAGCGGTCGCGGTTCCTGCCTATGCGGGCATTCCGGTGACCCATCGGACGTTGGCATCCACTGTCACGTTTGTCACCGGTCACGAAGATCCCACCAAGCCGGGAACACAGTTGGAATGGCCGAAGTTGGCCAGTGCATCAGGGACGCTTGTATTCATGATGGGCATGAAAAATCTTCCGACGATCACCAGACAGTTGCTGTCGGAAGGCCGGTCGCCCGACACGCCGGTTGCAGCGATCCGTTGGGGGACCAAAGCCGATCAACAGACCATCGTGGGGACTTTGAATGATATTGTCGGAAAGACGGAAGCTGCGCATCTTGAACCGCCGACGGCGATCGTCATAGGTGAGGTTGTGCGATTGCGAGGACAGTTGAATTGGTTTGAAGCAAAACC
Organism: Nitrospiraceae bacterium; assembly: GCA_035607135.1. Lineage (GTDB taxonomy): Bacteria > Nitrospirota > Nitrospiria > Nitrospirales > Nitrospiraceae > Palsa-1315. The sequence continues at coordinate 2,359 of DATNCR010000345.1, read as the reverse complement.
GCTCTTTGGGAGGCGGATTGTGCTCACCCGCCCAGAGAAGCAGGCCAGAGAGTTTTCCCAGCTACTGTCGGGCTATGGTGCGGAGCCAGTTGAAGTCCCGACGATTCAGATCGTGCCTCCGGCCAGTTGGCAGGCTATTGATGACGCGGTGACTCGTCTCGGTACCTATCATTGGCTGATCTTTACCAGCGTAAACGGGGTGAAGCCCTTCATGGAGCGCCTTCATGTGGCGCGAAAGGATGTACGAGCGTTAGCGCACCTGCGTCTGTGCGCAATTGGACCAAGAACGGCACAGGAATTGGGAACCTATGGGCTGACTTCGGACGTGGTTCCAGCCCAGTATCAGGCAGAGGGAGTGATTGCCGCATTGGCTGATGCGGGAGTCCGGGGAAGCCATATACTCATTCCGCGCGCCGAAGTCGCACGCGAGGTCTTGCCGGAACAGTTGCGGGAGTTAGGGGCAACCGTCGATGTGATTCCCGTCTATCGTACGATTGCTCCGGCGGTGGATGCGGCGTCCTTGACGAAACAGTTTTGCGACGGTCAGGTGGCGGCAGTGACATTTACGAGTTCCTCCACCGTCCGAAATTTTGTGGAAGTGTTTGGAGGGCGGGACGCGGTGAAATCACTCGTTGCTCGGGTGGTCATTGCTTGTATTGGGCCCATTACGGCACGTACGGCGGAAGAGTATGGGTTGACGGTCACGATCATGCCGGCTGAGAATACCGTGCCGGCACTCGCAGAAGCGATCGTGAAGCACTTTAAGGAGGTGGCGTGAATCGCTGTTTCGATGCGCGGATTAAGCTGAGGTAGACGGCAGGGTGACGGAGTAAATTAGCAAAGGGAGGACATACTATGGTTTCAGTCAAGTCGTTCATGATTCCGAGGGAGAAGTTTGTGACGGTTGAACGGGATATGAATGTCCAGACGGCTGCCCGTATCATGAGGGATCGTGGCATCGGCAGCCTGTTTGTGACGAACGGGAAGGAGATCATCGGCATCCTCACGGATACTGACATGGTCCGGCGGGTGGTCGCGGCTGGAGCTGACACACAGAAGACAACGGTCGAACAGGTGATGTCCGCCCCGCTCTTGGCGATCGATGAGAATAAGTCATTGTTAGATGCCAACGATCTGATGGCCAAAACGCATACTCGCCATCTCGGCGTGACTCAGGATGGCAGAATAGTCGGCATGATTTCTGTTCGTGACCTCGTGCTGTTCTTGACGAATCTCCCGAGGAAGTGATCCGATGGCATTCCCAATACAGCGGCTGCGGCGGCTGCGGCAGCATGAGTCATTTCGTGGCATGGTACGGGAAACGCGTCTTGCCCCGTCCGACTTGATCTATCCGCTGTTTGTCGTCGAAGGGCGAGATCGGCGGGAGGAGATCACCTCAATGCCGGGCCAGTTCAGGCTCTCGGTCGATCTCTTGGTGAAAGAGGCCGGTGAGATTGCGGCCTTGGGGGTTCCCGCCATCATCCTCTTTGGAATTCCAGACCGGAAAGATGATCGGGGGAGTGCGGGGTTCGATCCGAATGGCATCGTGCAACGGGCCGTTAAAGCCGTAAAGGGTCAGGTTCCGGGGCTGATCGTTGTGACCGACGTCTGCATCGACGAGTATACCGATCATGGCCATTGTGGAATCGTCAAGGACGGCCGTATTCTCAATGATGAAACGTTGGAGTGCCTCCGCGCGATGGCGAGAACCCATGCGGAAGCCGGGGCTGACATGGTGGCGCCGTCCGATATGATGGATGGGCGGGTGGCAGCGATCCGCGCGGAACTGGATCAGGCCGGTTTTCCAGAGCTGCCGATCATGGCCTATGCCGCTAAGTTCGCGTCTTGCTTTTATGCACCGTTTCGAGAAGCGGCGTGTTCGAGCCCGCAATTCGGTGATCGACAATCGTATCAAATGGATCCCGCCAATCGCCGGGAAGCGCTTCGGGAGATCGCTCTTGATGTCGACGAAGGGGCGGACATCATTATGGTGAAACCGGCACTGCCGTATCTCGACATCATTGCCGCGGCCAGGGAGCAGGTATTGTTGCCGGTGGCGGCCTATCAAGTGAGTGGGGAATACAGCATGATCAAGGCGGCATCCAGAGCCGGTTGGTTAGATGAATCACGAGCCATGATGGAATCGTTGCTTTCGATTAAGCGTGCCGGTGCAGATCTCATCCTGACCTACTTTGCCAAAGACGCTGCGCGTCTCCTCCGCTGACGACCATGCTGAAAGTGACGCGTGGGCTCTCCGACCGACGTCCACGTGCCTATCCGGTCGCCACGATCGGCAATTTCGACGGCCACCATCTGGGACATCGGGCGCTGTTACAGACGGTGGTCGAGACAGCTCGGA
>DATNCR010000341.1:0-16887 GCA_035607135.1 Nitrospiraceae bacterium | reverse complement strand
TCGTAGGCTATGGCTTACAGAGATATTAGGGCAGTTCCTATTTCCCACATAACCCGTTCCTGTCACCATTATAAGGACCGCGCGCAGCGAAACCGCGATGGAACCACAGCCTAAGCCACGTTGGCCACGTGGGACATGCTTGCTGGGGAACCATCACGGAATTATCGCGAAGGCTCGATGCCAGTGGGCATCGGGCCTTTATTTTTGCCCGGGTGGGACCAGGGTTTCCCTGTGAACCGAAATGCCTTGGGGGTCATACAATAAAGACGCTTGAGAACGCCATGCGCGCAGATGATGATGCACATATGCGCGCTACGAGATCCTTGAGATCCTGGCGGAATCCAAGTGGGCTCGGCTCCGAGTGGAACCGAGCCTTTATTTTGATAACATTCTAAGGCCGCACCAACTCCACCGTCTCTATCCTCATCTGTGGTAACTCCTCAACAATCTTCGTGTACGGCTCTGCTCGCTTCTTCGCCTCTGCATACGACATCCCCAACGGCGTGAGGAGACGCAGTACCGTGAAGGCTGCCAGTTCGGGTTTCCGCCCATGCGGGTGACGATCCCTCGCGCAAATTCAGCCCAAACTTTCTATTGACATAATATAAATTTAAGCGGATAAGTCTTTCCCTATTAAGAGCCCTGGACAGATTTACCTTATCTTCCTGGGGCAGCCCGGTCTCCGACATTCAACACGTCTGCCTATTGTGGCTGTGATGGATGACATGATGAGGAGTCTCAGGCACCACCACTCTGCGGCTTCGCAGCACGGCCGCCTCCCTCATACCCCTCTTGCTTTTGGTAAGGCACAGCGGGAACGCTGCCGCCCAGCAATCGTGAAAATAAGCCTGTCTTTTTTATTTTCCACTTACGTTAGCTGCCGCTATCTAGCTAGGCACCAGAGGAGCCTATGGAAAGCACTCAACCACAATGGGTGAGATGAAAAAAGGAGACTGAGAAACATGCACCGCACACGCGTTTATTTGAATGGACTCGCGGCAATCGGGGCGCTCGTTGCCGGAGCAGCCTGGTACGCGCATGCTGCGAGCTCCGCAGTGAATTTGGATGTGGCCGGAATTAGGATTGGGATGACCGTTAAAGAGGCCATGCTCGCGCTCAAAGCCGATAACCCGAATCTGATTCTCAACCCACACAAGCTCCAACTGGAGGGATTCGCGCAGGATTTGATGACATCCGTGGACGCAAATCAGATGGCTTCCGCAACGAAAGGAGGTGAAGATGTCGAGCTCTTGTTCACGGTACCTCCGAACACGGAAGCGCTGTGGGGCATAAGGCGCTCCACGACATACGCGAATCAGGAACGCCCCTCGATGGACAATATTGTTGCGGCCTTACGCAACAAATATGGCCCCGAGAGCCTGCGGCCGGGCAGCGACCCCAACCGAGTCGACAGTATGATCTGGGTGTTCGACGCACAAGGAAGGCTGCTACCTGCCGGCCAGGCCCGGCGAACTTGGGAACTCTGCGCGTCCTTAATGGATGCGCGGTTTACTCCGAACGACGCGATTAATGAACTCACGAGCCCCATGCAACGGGCTCCAGAGTGCGATTCGGCAATTATCGCGACAGCGGGGCTTGGGAGCGCCCTCCTCAACGAAGGAAGGCCGGAGTACGTAGTCAACAATCTTATTGTGCGAGTTATGCATGCTCCGATGTACAAGGCGGCCATGGAAGCCACGCGCGCCGTAGCGCTTGCGGCCAGCCAAGCTCGCGCCACCAAACAGGCGGACGAGGTCAAGAAACGGGGAACTCCCAAGCTCTGAAATAAAGCACCAGATCCCTCAGTTCTCACTTCGGGCGAGCGACGGCCGCCGCGCCGCAATACGCCTGACTCACATTGCTGCTGGTACAACTACAGGGGCAGGTCAGCCGACCGGATTCAGATGGGATGGCGGACGCCGAACGGCCTGAACCAACGATGGAACAGTTAACCCAATGTGCGCCAGGATGGGCAGTGCGGGTAGTGGCAGACGTAATCAACAAGCTGCATGAAGCGGTTGGCACTTCTCCACCGGAGTGGATCAACACCTAATATCGCTCAATGAAGTCAAGACAGACGCCACAAACCTCGCACCTGTAACTTCGAGTGATCCGGCGGCGAGCTTCTGAGCGTCAAGGTTCAGGTGGCTTCCGCCGCTGGTCAGAACCTCACAGCGAAGCGCTCCTACGAGGCACCCACGCTCCACAACAGCGCGAGGCTAGCAAGCAGGAGAAGCAGGGCAAATGGGATAAGTGGTTTGTGGTTTCATGGTGTGTCTGCCTTCTCTGTGGGTTGCTTGTTGTAGCGTCCAAATGTCCTAAATAATAACACTCGGTGTTCCCGGCGTGGCCCTTTGAAGCCAGAATCGACCTGAAATCGCCGGAACAGATCGGAACAAATCGAAGTCGTCAACACAGTGCAAAGCCGCTCCAGTAGCTGAGCTCCACTGTATAGACAACACGTTGGGGAGGGGAGTTAGAAAGGCTTACAAAACCGCTGCTCTGCCATTGAGGGGTATAAACGTTGTCAGGAACAGTTTTCTACCTGTCTGAGGAAGATGGCGTATCGAAAACAAGGGGACGACCCTTACGAGTCACACCCGGCGGGGTCTTATTCACTGCTGCGGAGGCTGTTCGCGCATCGTTTTGCAGAAGATTTCGGTCAGCAAGGGGTCGAAGGCGGTGCCGGCTTGTTGCTCGATCTGTTCCAGGGCTTCGGGCATGGGGAGGGATGTGCGTCCTGATTTTTCTGCGGTCAGTTCATCAAAGACTTGGGCGATGCCGACAATGCGAGCGAGCAGGGGCGTGAGTTCTTCTTGTAAACCAAAGGGGTATCCCGTCCCGTCCCATCGCTCGTGATGGAGGGCGATTATCTGCACGGCGTCGGTGGATAGTCCCATCGCTCGGCCCATCTTCGCACCGAGGTCGGCATGATGGAGCTGCGGGTTGGATTCCATGTTCAGTACCTGACGGTCTGGGACGCTGATCAAGTCGATATCATGCACGAGCGCGCCGAGAGCAAGCGACTGCTGTTCGGCAATGGGAAGGCTGAGTCGATTGGCCACGAGTGTCGAATAAAAACTGACCCGGCTTCCATGATTGAGCAGGTGGCGATCCTTGGCTTCTAAGAGGTCAGAGACTAGGGGAATCAGGGGTGAGGTCTCCTGGTTCTGCGGCGGGGAGAGCGAGGGCGTGCGGTTCATCGTGTTATAGTCGGCGACGAGAGTGTCCCATGCTTTCGTACAGGCAGGCTCCGGGCCCCAGAGTGTCGTCGAGTTGGTGAGGAGCGGGCGTAGTTGATCGAGCCGCAGTTTCTTCTGGGCGGTCTGCAGAGAAATGGTCAGCAGTTCTGAGGCATTGAACGGTTTCAGGAGGAAGCCCGCCGCGCCCTGGCGAATGCAGTCCATCGCTGATTGAAGACTGCCGTAAGCCGTGACCATGATGACTTCGATTTCGGCATGCGCATGCTTGATGTCATGCAAGAGATCCGATCCTGAACTATCTGGTAATTTCAAATCCAGTGTGACGAGATCGACCCCATGGTTGTTGAGGACGGCCAGGGCTACGTGTGCATTTTCCGCAGTGAGTATGTGAAAGTCCTGCCTGAGAATCTGTGTGAGGGCTGCGCGGGGAGCTGCCTCATCGTCGATGATTAGAACGGTCGGTTTATGATCGACTGTGTCGGAAGCGGTAGTCGACGGCATAGTGTTATTTGTATCGTCATACCCGCTACTGGTCAAGGAAATCACGTGAATACAGGGAGTTGCACCGGCGATGGCTGGTTTATCTCGCGTAATTGGTTTGTTTGGTTAATCGAGACTCACCAGATGAACAACACAAATCAGATGAACCAGATCAACTCGTTCCCGAGCATCGTGCGGCTATCCTGCGGGCTAGGTTTCTTTCTCTCAACTTCGGTATAATCCGCGTTCTCTCTACCACACGAGGAGCAACCATGGCTGAAAAAGACGATAAGAAGCGTGCGCTGGATCTGGCTTTGTCCCAAATTGAAAAACAGTATGGGAAGGGGGCAATTATGAAGCTGGGGGGGGCCGATGCCCCGGTGGATATTCCGGCGATTTCGACCGGATCCCTCGGACTCGATATTGCTCTGGGCGTCGGCGGTCTTCCCCGCGGCCGGGTGATCGAAATTTTCGGTCCTGAGTCTTCAGGCAAGACGACATTGACGCTTCATGTGATTGCGGAGGCCCAGAAGGCCGGCGGCACTGCGGCCTTTATCGATGCGGAGCATGCGCTGGATTTGACCTATGCGAAGAAGTTGGGTGTGCAGGTGGACGATCTGCTCGTGTCGCAGCCCGATACCGGCGAACAGGCGTTGGAAATTGCCGAGACGCTCGTCCGGAGCGGGGCGATCGACGTGATTGTGGTGGACTCCGTCGCCGCGCTCGTGCCGAGGGCCGAAATCGAAGGTGAAATGGGCGATGCCCATATGGGATTGCAAGCGAGACTAATGTCGCAGGCCCTTCGCAAATTGACGGCAGCCATTTCCAAGTCGCAGACGACACTGATTTTCATCAATCAGATCAGGATGAAGATCGGCGTGATGTTCGGCAACCCGGAGACGACTACCGGCGGCAATGCCCTCAAGTTCTATTCGTCCGTGCGGTTGGATATCCGGCGCATCGAGTCGATTAAGGAAGGGCAGGAGGTGACCGGCAGCCGCGTGCGCGTCAAAGTGGTGAAGAACAAGATGGCGCCTCCGTTCAAGCAGGCGGAGTTCGACATTATGTTTGCACAGGGGATTTCCAAACCCGGCGAGTTGGTCGATCTTGGGGTCGAGAAGAAGGTCGTGGAGAAGTCCGGGGCCTGGTATTCCTATCAGGGTGACAGGCTTGGACAGGGACGCGACGCCGTGCGAGACTTTTTGTTGAGCAATCAGCCGTTGGCGCGTGAAATTGAAGGGAAGCTGCGGGACCAGGCCGGTCTGCCGGGACGCACGTCTGAAAAGCCTGTTGTGGTGCAGGTGAAAGACGAAAAAAAGACCGAGGACAAACGCGAGGAGCGGCGACCGCACAAGGTCGGCGTCTAGTAGGAATCGAATCAGTCTGTGGTGAGGCGAGTAACAGGCAAGGCGGCATCGTCTCCCGACCGGTGGCTGCAATTTGCCGTGCGGGCTTTGGCCCGCAGTGATCGCACGACAGCCCAGATCGAAAGATCGCTTTCGGCGAAGGGGGCGTCTCCCTCGCAGGTTCGTGCGGTGGTTCGACGGCTGACATCGTTGAAATACCTCGACGATGTCTCCTTCGCGGCACGGTGGGCCGATCGGCGGCTCGAACGCATGCCAATGGGGCGTGCGCGCCTGCAAGAGGAACTGCTCGCCACCGGTTGTCCCGAACCCATCGTACATGCGACGCTGTGGGCCGCCTACCTCAAGGTGAGTGAACGAGACCTGGCCATGCAAGTGGTCACGATGGCCGGGCGGATCAGTTCGCCGCAGGCGCGTAACCGAATCGCAAGACTCTTGAGCCAACGGGGGTTTGACGAAGACACCATTGAAACCGTGATGGGACCATTGATGTGAGAGGGAAGTTAGGGTGGCATGAAGAATAGCACTCAAGCATTGCGACAGGCCTTCATTCGATATTTTGAACAGCATGGCCACCAGGCTGTGCCCAGTTCCGCCTTGATTCCTCAGGCCGATCCGACGTTGCTCTTCACCAATGCCGGGATGAACCAGTTTAAGCGGGTATTCCTCGGCGAGGACACGCGTGCCTACAAACGAGCGGTGACGGTGCAGAAGTGCCTGCGTGCGGGGGGCAAGCACAACGATCTGGAAAATGTCGGCTACACCAGACGCCACCATACATTCTTTGAGATGTTGGGGAATTTCTCCTTCGGCGACTACTTTAAGGAAGACGCGATCCAGTTTGGTTGGGAATTTCTGACTCACACGGTCGGCTTGGCGAAGGATCGGATGTGGGTGACGATTTTCCGTGACGACGACGAAGCCGATCAGCTGTGGAAGAAGGTCGGGGTCCCGGACTCGCGAATTATCCGGTGCGACGAGAAGGACAACTTCTGGCAGATGGGAGATACAGGTCCCTGTGGGCCCTGCTCGGAACTCCATTACGATCAAGGACCGTCGGTACCGGGCGACGATCGGCCGAACGGCGCGGGTGATCGCGTCATTGAGATCTGGAATCTCGTCTTCATGCAGTTCAATCGGGATGCTGCTGGAAAACTGCATCCCTTACCCAAGCCCAGCATCGATACGGGCATGGGTTTGGAACGACTGGCGGCAGTGGCACAAGGCGTCTATAGCAACTATGACAGCGATGTGTTTACGCCGTTGCTCAGCGCCGTGGCGACCAGGGCCGGAGTTCGGTATGGGGAGCAGGAGACAACCGATCGGTCGATGCGCGTGGTGGCGGATCATCTTCGCGCGATCACATTCTTGATGGCGGATGGGGTGTTGCCGTCGAATGAGGGACGCGGCTATGTGCTGCGCCGGATTCTGCGCCGGGCCGCACGTCACGGACGGTTGCTGGGTATCGTTGAACCCTTCCTCTATGAGTTGACGTCGGCGGTTGTGAACCAAATGGGCGAGGCCTATTCAGAGGTCCGAGCTGCTGCAGCGACGATTGCCGAGGCGACGAGGGGCGAAGAGGAACGGTTCATCGCGACACTCGATCAAGGCTTGCCGATCCTCAATGACATGATTGCGAAGGCGCGCGCTGCCGGGCAGAAGGTCTTAAGTGGTGCGGATGTGTTTAAGCTCTATGACACGTATGGGTTTCCGATGGATCTCATTGGTGAGGCCTGCCGCGAGCAGGGGATGACGCTCGATGAGGCGGGATTCGACCGGGCCATTGAGGAGCAGAGAAATCGTGCACGCAAGACCGGCGGGTTTGAACAGGAGACGGCCAGGCCTGCGGTGGCGGAACTCACGGGACGTTTCGGGGCGACGAAGTTTATCGGCTACGATTGCCTGGAGAGCGAGAGCCTCGTGCAGGCGATTTTGAAGGGCGATCGGTTGGTTACAGAAGCGGCGGAGGGCGATGAAGTTGAATTGGTCCTGGATGTGACGCCATTTTATGCGGAAGGCGGTGGGCAGGTCGGTGACCAGGGCGTACTGATGGGCCAGGAGGGACGGGTTGAGATCAAGGAAACCACGAGACCGGTGCCGACCTTGATTCTGCACAAGGGAACCGTCACGAAAGGGCGGATTCGCGAGGGAGAGGCGTTGCATCTAACCGTCAATGCTACGACGCGGCAGGATGCTCAGCGAAACCATACCGCCACCCATTTGGTCCACGCCGCGCTGCGAGATATGTTGGGCCCTCACGTAAAACAGTACGGGTCGCTCGTTGCACCCAATCGCTTGCGATTCGACTTTGCCCATTTCAGGCCGCTGTCGTCCCGCGATATCGATGACATTGAAACGGTCGTGAACGACGAGGTGCGGAAGAACGAGCGGGTTGCGACCGAGGTGATGAGCATTCAGGATGCGGTGGCCAAGGGGGCGTTGGCCTTTTTCGGCGACAAATATGGCGAGCAGGTGCGGGTGGTGACGGTCGAGTCTTTTAGCAAGGAACTCTGTGGCGGAACACATTGCCAACGGACGGGAGACATCGGTCTGTTCAGGATCGTGTCGGAAACCGGCGTGGCGGCTGGTGTACGCCGTCTCGAAGCCCAGACCGGCAGCGGGGCGCTCGTTCACATGAAGAAGCTGGAAACGGACATACGAGAGCTCTCGGACCTGCTCAAGGTCGGCCAGTCAGAGTTGGTCGCCAAAACACGCAAGGTCATGACGCAGCTCAAAGACAAAGAACGCGAACTGGAAGATCTGAAATTGAAAATGGCCAGCGGATCAGCGGTCGAGTCCACGGCGAAAACGATTGCCGGCATCCAGGTGCATGTGCAGCGGACCGATGGCCTGGATGTGAACGGTATGCGCGCGTTGGCCGATCAATTACGGGACAAGTTGAAGAGTGGTGTCGTGGCCCTTGGCGCTGCGAACGATGGTAAAGTCTCGCTGCTGGTTGTCGTCACAAAGGATCTGATTGCCAGACTGAAAGCGGGTGACATCATTAAGGACATGGCCTCGGAGGTCGGTGGTACAGGTGGCGGCAGACCCGAGATGGCGCAAGCAGGCGGGAAGGATCCGGCAAAGTTGGATGCGGCGTTGCAAAAAGTCTTTGGACTGGTCGAACGCATGTTAGAGCGGTACACTCATGGAGGGTAAACGAATTCTCGCGCTCGATTACGGGACCAAGCGGATTGGGGTGGCCCTGAGTGATGAACTGGGGTGGACGGCCCAACCTCTTGAAACGCTCAATCGGCGCACGTTAGAGCGGGATATTACCCATATTGCATCGCTCGTTGTGACGCATGAGGTCGGGCAAGTCCTGTTGGGCTTTCCCCTTCAATTGGATGGCCGCGAGGGGCCGGCAATCCAGGCTATGCGCGAGTTCCAGGCGCGGTTGGAAGAAGGTGTGACCGTTCCCGTTATTCTGTGGGACGAACGGTTGACGACGAAGGCGGCGGAAGACCTCTTGATCGCGGCCGATGTCAGCCGGAAAAAGCGGAAGGGTGTGGTGGATCGCATCGCCGCTTCGATTCTGCTCCAGAGTTATCTGGCGAGCCTTGAACCGGTGTTGAAGAAGGAGCCGGAATCATGGGCGGATGGGTACGAGGACAGGGGAACGATAGAGCCACCTCATGAAACTACGGATCATTCTCGGATGTCTGCTGGTCGCGGTCGTCGCACTCGGCGCCGCCGCATATCTGGCGATTCGCTGGGCTGAAGGCCCGGTCGTTCCCCCGGAAGCGCACCCTCCCTCAAAAGTCGTCATCATCCCTGATGGCTCGACCTTTCAACATGTCGCGACCCTGCTTGAGCGCGAACAATTGATCAAGAGCAGCGTGGCCTTTGTCCTATTTGGAAAATCCCAATCCGCCGACCGGAAAGTTCATGCGGGTGAGTATGAACTGAATCCCAGTCTGACTCCGGTGGAGATACTCTCGAAGCTGATCGCCGGCCAAGTGGTGCTCCATTCGTTGACGATTCCCGAAGGGCTGACCATCACCCAAATTGCCGAGGTCGCCTCGCAACAGGGCCTCACAGATCCCGGGGAGTTTCTGCGGCTTGCGAAAGATCGGGAATTCATCGCATCACTTGGGATCAAGGCGGAGACGCTGGAAGGGTATCTCTATCCCAACACATATAAATTTCCTCGCCCCATCAAGGCGCGAGAGGTGTTGGTGGCGATGGTCGATCAGCTCAAGCAGGAACTCGGGCCTGATCTCCTCGCTCGAATGCAGGAACTCAAGATGACGATGCACGAGGTGCTGACCCTTGCCTCCGTCATTGAAAAGGAGACCGGGTCGGGCGGCGAGCGGCCGGAGATTTCCGCGGTGTTTCACAATCGGCTCAAAAAGGGTATTCCATTGCAGAGCGATCCCACCGTGATTTATGGCCTGCCGGCATTCGATGGAAATTTGCACAAGAAAGACCTGTCCAGCCCCAGTCCCTACAATACTTATCGGGTCCAGGGACTGCCGCCTGGACCGATCGCCAACCCAGGCATTCAGGCTATTCGCGCGACGCTCTATCCGTCTGATTCACGCTCGTTGTATTTTGTTTCCCGGAACGATGGCACGCATCAATTCTCTGCGACGCTGATCGAACACAACAAGGCTGTGGAGAAATATCAGAAGCGGCCCTTTCGCCGTGGAACCCAATCCCAGACGTCACGTAGCTCCGGGGAGAGAGTACTTGCCTATGCAGAAGGAGGCTCTTGAATGATGTCTGATTGGAACGTACCGAATCTCATCGACCATACGGTGCTGCGGCCGGAGGCGACGAAGTTCGATGTGCTGCGATTGTGCCAGGAAGCGAAGGAGCATCGATTCACTGTGATTTTCGTCCCGCCTTGTTATGTGGATGACGCGGTGACCGCTGTCGCGGGCACGGCGATTCGCGTCGGCATCCCCATCGGGTTTCCCCTGGGCGGTCACACGACGAAGACCAAAGTTGCCGAAGCCCTTGAAGCGGTCGCGCGCGGCGCGCAGGTGCTGGATATGGTCATTAATGTGAGCCGGTTGAAGTCGGGAGATCATGAGTATGTGCGAAGGGACATTGCTGAAGTCGTGCATGCGACACCAGGTGTCGAACACAAAGTCATACTTGAAACCTGTTATTTGACGCCGCAGGAAAAACGTACCGCCTGTCAGTTGGTCGTGGAGGCGGGAGCGGACTACGTGAAGACGTCGACCGGGTTCGGCGCCGGTGGTGCAACGGTTGAGGATGTGAGGCTGATGAAAGAAGCTGTGGCAGGTCGGGTAAAGGTGAAGGCCTCGGGAGGCATCAGAGACTGGAAGACCACGCTCGCCATGTTGGAAGCAGGTGCGGATAGGATCGGCACCAGCGCAAGTCTTGCCATCGTGGCGGAGTGGCAACGACAAACCACTTCATAGCAAAGTCACTCCATATCCCATGAGGGTCTCTTCTGGTATAGTGCGACCATGATTAATCGTGTCATTGTACTCGTGATCGATGGACTCGGCGTCGGGGCTCTGCCCGATGCGGCAGAATATGGCGATGCCGAATCCCATACCCTGTCTCATTTGGCCGATGCGGTTGGGGGACTCAGCCTTCCCACGTTGGAAGCGCTCGGGCTTGGCCACATCACGGAAATTAAAGGTGTGCGGACGATGTGGCAGCCGCAAGGGTGCTTCGGTCGTCTAGGATTTCTTTCGAAGGGTGTGGATTCCATGGTCGGCTATTGGGAAATGGCGGGCCATCTCACGGACGAGGCTGGGCCGCTGTATCCGAACGGATTTCCTCCTGACATGATCGCGGTCATCGAGCAGGCGTTTGGGCGCAAGGTGATCGGTAATCGCCGGGCCTCAGGAACGGTCATGTTGCGCGAGTGTGAGGCCGAACATCTGTCGTCGGGTGCGCTGATCGTCTGGACGGATGGACGACGAACCTGTCATGTGGCGGTGCATGAGAATGCGATGCGTCGTGACGAATTATTCCAGCGCTGCCGGGACGCGAGAAAATTACTCAAGGACCCTTGGGGAATTTGGCGTGTGTCAGCCCATCCTCTCTTGGGTGAGGCCGGTGGGGTACAGTTCAGTCCGCAACCCCGTCAATTCGTGCTTGAACCTCCGGGGCCGACCATATTCGATGTGCTGAATCGCGCGAGTCAGATCCTGGTCGGGGTGGGAAAAGTCAGCGATCTCTTCAGCGGTCGCGGGCTCACGAGTTCCCTTCCGGTTGGACCGTGGACGGCGCTATTGACCGACGTCACGAAAATGTTGAGAAAGGTTCCACGCGGACTGATTTTTGTCGGGCTTGATGTCCTGGAATCGGATGCGGCACAGTCCGCCTCGGCTCTTCAAGATTTTGATCGACGGCTTCCCGGGTTGCTGGAGCAACTTCGTCCAGGCGACCTGCTTGTCCTGACAGGGAATCATGGCCGGGATATGACGAAGGCGGATCAGGTCCCGACCAGGGAGTATGTTCCGCTCTTGACTACCGGGCCGAAGTTGGCGCAGGGGGTTCATCTCGGCATCAGGGCGTCGGCTGCCGATCTTGGACATACCATTGTAGAAGCCCTGCAGGGGGATCAATTTCCTGTGGGTGAGAGTTTTCTCGATGCACTCCGCGCAGGGTGATGGATGTCGCTTCGCACGTCGTACGAATCCCGGCTCACAGAACTGCATATCGAGTTGCCGCTGCCGCCGCAACCGTTAGCGACGTACGTTCCGGCTGTCCAGGCCGGAGGTCTCTTGTTTTTGTCCGGCGTCCTCCCGATGCGAGACGGACAGTTGGCATTCTCCGGTAAGCTTGGACGTGATCTGACGGTCGAGCAGGGGATGGAATCGGCCAGACTCGCGCTTCTGAATGCACTTGCGATTGCCCGGCAGGAACTCGGGACATTGGACCGAATTATGCGCGTTGTGAAGCTCGTCGGGCATGTCGCGTCGGCGGAAGGTTTTGTGCAGCAGCCCCAAGTGCTCAACGGGGCTTCTGACCTACTGGTTCAGATCTTTGGAGAATCCGGTCGCCATGCACGTGTGGCGGTGGGGGCTGCGGAGTTGCCTCGCGGGGCTCCCGTCGAAATTGAAGTAATATTCTCCGTCTCTTAATCGCTGGTCCGAACTGGCCAGGAACGCTGGACTGGTACAGGCTCGTCGGCTTGACTCTCCAAAAAACTGCTTGCTATAGTTCGATTGCTCCGTTGCTTCATCTACGGTGAACTCTTTCTAACAGAATGCTGAAAAATCGGTATGCATCAGAAGACCATTGTGGGGTCTATCAGGTTTGTCTTTTGCCTGTGGCCGGTTTGGTTCGAAGGGCAAAAGACACCAGCCAATCCAGATAGATCAGAGTAACTACATGAACCAATTTATGAATGTGTTTGTCGCCGGCCTGTGGACAATGACGTTGTGGGCCGGACTGAGCGCCGGCGTGTCAGCGGCCGCTCCGTCCGTGCTCGAGCTACATCCGTCAACAGCGGTTCCCGGTGCCACCCTGTCCATCGGGGGGAAGGGGTTCGGCACATTTCGATCCGTGCAGGTCAATCGCGTGACCGTCGGTGGGTTCCCGGCGTTGATTCAGCGATGGGAATCTGACCTGATTGAAGTGAAGGTTCCTTCCCAGGCACAATCCGGTCCCGTTCAAGTTATCGCTGGGAAGAAGAAGATGACTGCCGGGATGTTGACAGTGGTACGGCCGACCATTACCGCCGTGACGCCGGAAGAGATTGAACTGGGCCATACGGTGCAGGTTGCCGGCGTACATTTCGGTGTCACAGCTGGTGCTCGCGATCCCAATACGATGTTCGGAGTCAATGATGTGATGATCGGGAACGTGGTTGTCAGGCCGCGCCGTTGGAAAGACGACCTCATCGAAGTCGAGGTTCCCACGAATGCTGCGTCGGGCGACCTGGTGGTTCGATTGGCCTCTTCCGATCCCTTACCGGATGGATCCTGTTGCGCTCCGGTCCAGTACACGGTGAGCAACGCCGTTCCGCTGAGGCTGATTCCGAGCATTCGAGTGGATCCTGTGAGCGGACCGGTCGGGACCAAAGTGGTCTTGTTCGGTAAGGGTTTTGGCGAGACGAAGACCGCCGGTGACAAGGTGACGTTCGGTGGACATCTCGCCACCCTCGCCCAGTGGTCCGATAACACCATCGTGGTGCACCTCCCGATGGATGCGGAGACAGGGCCCATCGTGCTGACTCTGCAGGGACGTGAGCGAAAGGTCGGGACCTTTACGGTTCACGTGCCAAAAGTGATCGCCATGACTCCTCCTGCCGCCCCAATCGGTACGCTCCTCAGAATTAGCGGGGAACATTTCGGATTCTATTCGGAAAGTGGAGCGACCCCCTACGCCTTTACCGATTTCAATACGGGAGAAAATCGAGTGGATATCGGAGGGATTCGCGCGGTCATCTATCGCTGGCAGGACGATCGCATTGATGTGTGGGTGCCCTTCAGTGCGAAGAGCGGGCCGGTCGTGATCTATCGAGGCGCGACGAAGCCCAACTCCGACGGCTCCTGTTGTGCGACGAAGGAGACGTTACAGACTGAAGCGGGGGTCTTTACGCTTGTGACGCCGAAGATCGATTCCTATAGCCCTCACTCAGGCGGACTCGATGAGCTGATTACCATCAAAGGGTCGGGGTTCGGCTCATTCTTGAAAACAGCCGAGCATGCCGATTTGAGCCTCAATCAGGGGGCCTACAAACGACGAGACGATGTCGCGTTGGGCGAGAACGTCTCGCGCACGGAAGTGCTGTTCAGCAACCTCGCGGCTCAGGTGATGTCCTGGACGGATACCGAGATCGTCGTGCGGGTGCCTCATCGCAATCTCTATGGTGTGGGGAAGCGCCATGAGTTCGTCGATGAGCTCGCCACTGGTCAGTTGATTGTGCGGCGGGGCTCCTGGGATGTGCAGCCCGACAACACCTGTTGCACTTCGAAGAAGTGGCTGACACTGGATGTGGGCACCTTCACCATTGTAGCCAAGGGCATGCCGGATTCTGGATTTTTCAATAACAATCGCCCTGATGCCGACACCGCCCAGTGAGAAACGGATTACCCGAATCATGGCTGGATTCCTTTCTCACCAGTGGCGGATGTCTGGTGGTCGTGGTGTTGGCGACATTGTTGTGTGCATCGCCTTCGTGGACCGCTGACGCCCCTCTGACGATCACCCCTCAAGTCAGTCATACGGAAGCCATCCTGATGGGGCTCTATTTTCATTCGCCTCAGCTAGGCTGGGCTGTTGGGTCTGGCGGTACCATTTTGAAGACGGTCGATGGCGGAAAGAAATGGAAAAAGGTTGTCAGCGGCACAACGGCAAGCCTCTCGGCTGTCTTCTTTGTCGACGAAAAGCAGGGGTGGGTGGTCGGAGCTAATGGGACGATTCGCCGGAGTCAAGACGGGGGAACGACCTGGCATGCACAACTCCTCGATACCCAGGTGCCGCTGTATGGCCTCTCATTCGTGTCGCCCAATGAAGGGTGGGTGGTTGGTGGCAACGGAACTATTCTTCACACGAAGGACAGCGGGTCTCATTGGTTTGATCAATCGAGTAAGACGAGTGCCGCGCTCTACGGCATTCAGTTTCTCACCGCGCAGCATGGGACGGTGGTTGGGGCTGTGGGAACTGTCTTAATGACAGACGACGGCGGGGCGACGTGGATTCCGCAAGAGACGCAGGGAGCTGTCACGTTGTTCGATGTGTATTTTTCAGATACGTCGACTGGGTGGACTGTGGGGAACGCCGGTGCCATCTTCCACACGACTGATGGCGGGAATCACTGGATCGATCGCACCCTACCCTGTACCAGCACCTGTACGAAACTGACCGACCTCTTGAGAGTACGGTTTACCGGCCTTCAGACAGGATGGATCGTAGGGGAACGGGGTGTCGTCTATCGGACTCACGATGGCGGCTACACCTGGACAGAGCAGGGTGCGATCGCGAAGGTCTCGCTGTTCGGCCTCTCATTCCCGATTGGAACAGAGGGTTGGGCTAGCGGAGAAAAGGGCACGATCATTCATTTGACCATTCCCCGCTGAATCCATGTTATCCCATCTCATCGAGCCTTGATTGGAGAATGCTGAGCGCGGCGATCGTTGCGGTCTCGGCCCGCAAGATTCGTGGCCCGAGGGTGAGCGGGAGGAAACCCTGCTCCTGTGCAAGTCGTTGCTCGTCCGGTGCCCATCCCCCCTCCGGCCCTATCAATACAATAATTGGATGCTGGCGGTCCTGTGGTAACGATATAGTCGCGAGCGATGGACCGCTGGAGCGTTCCGCGAGCATGCCCTTCAAAGGTGCTGAGGCATAACGCCCGCAGATCTCTGCGAGGTCTACTGGGTCTGCGATGACAGGAAGGGTCCAGCGTTCCGACTGTTGTGCCGCGTCCCGCGCAATGCGAGTCCATCTGGCGCGTTGATGTTCGAGACGTTCCGGGTTGGGTTTGATCACGCTGTGTGTGCTGTGAATCGGTACGATGGTTGCCACTCCAAGTTCTGTCGCCTTCTGAATGACCCAGTCCATCTTGTCGCCTTTGATCAACGCCTGTCCGAGCACGATGGGTGAGGTCCTGCGCGTCGGCTCGGTCTGCTGGTCGATGATACGGTTATCGATGGCCTGTGGGGTGACATGGGTGACTTCCACACGATAGCGGGTTCCGTGTCCGTCGTTTAGGGTGAGAGCGTCCCCTGGATGCAGACGAAGACTATCGCGAAGGTGATGGAGGAGATCACCGGTGATGCGAATGGTAGGGGGCGTGACGGCGTCAGGGGCGACGAAGAACGTGGACATTGTGAGGATATCTGGGCGATGGCCGTGGGTGTTATTCGAAAAACGTCTTCATCTTGTCGAAGAAACCCTCGCCGTCTTCTTCTATCGACATCCCACTTTCTTTGGCAAATTCTTTGAGCAACTCTTTCTGACGAGCAGACAGCTTGGTCGGAACTTGAATCTTAATGACAAATAATTGGTCGCCGGTATTGTGGTTCTTGAGGCTCGGAACACCCAGGCCTTTGATGCGCAGAATCTTATCCTGCTGTGTCCCGGCAGGAATCTTGATGATCGTATTGCCTTTCAGCGTGGGGACTTCAATCTTTCCTCCAAGTATGGCTGTGACAAATTGGATCGGAACGTCGCAGAGGATATCGTGCCCTTGACGTGTGAAGACCGGGTGCGGTTTGACGGTGATTGCCACATAGAGATCGCCTGGCGGGCCTGAATTGACGCCGTGCTCTCCTTCGTTCGAGAGGCGCAGACGCATGCCGGATTCGATACCGGCGGGGATGTGGACGGCGATGGTCCGCTCTCGATAGATGCGTTGACGGCCTTGGCAAGCAGGACAGGGCTCTGTCACGATTCGTCCCGCCCCTTCGCATTGGCCGCAGGGACGGGTGATGCTGAAGAACCCTTGCTGGAACCGCATCTGTCCGGCCCCTTTGCAACTGGGGCACGTCTTGACCGATGCCGCGCTTTTTGCGCCCGTCCCGTTGCAGTCACTGCACATCTCCCATCGCGGGATTTTGAGCTTGGCCTCTTTTCCGTAGACGGCTTCCTCGAAGGTCAGTTCCAGATTGTATTGAAGGTCGTTGCCGCGCTCGGCCCGGTTCCCGCCTCGCTGACCTCCGAAAAAATCCTCGAAGATATCGTTGAAGGCGTCGCCGAAGCCGCTGCCGCCGAATCCGAAGCCCTCAGGCCCCGCGCCCTGCTGAGCCCCGGCATGGCCGAACATGTCGTAGCGCTTGCGTTTATCCTGATCGCTCAGCGTCTCATAGGCTTCATTGACTTCTTTGAACTTTTCTTCCGACGATTTCTTTTGGGCCTCTCCCGTCTGGAGATCGGGATGGTGTTGGCGTGCCATCTTCCGATAG
>DATNCR010000298.1:0-7414 GCA_035607135.1 Nitrospiraceae bacterium | reverse complement strand
CTCTGCAGAAAACCAGACGGACGCGCAGGAAGCGAGCTTCGTCCTCATCGACTTCATCGCGAGAAGGGATTGCGCCCGCATAAGAACGCGAAGGGAACCCATCGCTCACTGGACCAAAGCCTCAAGTCGACATTGCCTCGTTATCCACGCGCGCCCCCGGAAGTTCAGGATCAGCGGGATTCGCAAACCAGCGGCTCTCCTGAGTGACCAAGTGGAAGCAGAGAATATGCCTTCAGGAGCGTTCACACAGCAAGGACATCTACGAGTGTCTTATTGCCGATGTCTTCGTCGACGGACAGCATGTTGCAGAAACTTCTTAGCCAGAGGGCCGGCGACACTGCGACGGTCGAAAACACATATTCACCACTTGCAAAGGGGATAATCATGTCAGTTCAACTTCATATTCGAGATGGAAACCCTTATTGGTATCTCAGTCCGGATATCTGGGTTGTTCCCGGAAATGACCCATCCGCCTCCCCCGACAATCCGATCGCAGGACAGACTGCCTATCTCTGGGCCCATGTCGCCAATATTGGCAGCACCGACGCGAACGGCGTGCGGGTCGACTTCTACTGGGCCAACCCGGCACTTCAGGTTACACGGAGTAATGCCACCTTGGTCGGATCGGCTTTTGCCGATGTTCCGGCCCACGGAACGCAGGATGCGCTCTGTCTGGTTCCCTGGACTCCCATCATCGTGAACGCCGGCCATGAATGCCTTATAGCGGTCGCAAACCATGCAGGCAATCCGCTCTCAAGCCCCCTGCCGGACGCATTCGATCCACTCACATACCCTCAAGTGGCGCAAAAGAATCTGACAGTGCTCGTGGCCAGCATGCACGCTGCGACACTCAGCATCACCATCTCGGGACTTCAGCGGGTCGACCAGTCCGTGATCGTCACAACTGCGATTGGCGGTGAACTCGATGCAGGCACGCTCGCGAGCTTGGGACTCCGCGGATTGCAGCCGGCCAAGGTCCCGGCGGTTGAAGTAGGACTCGACCGCGAGCGGCGTTGCGTCGGTGACAAGGATCCCATCGGAAAGAGCAAGCTCGAGTTGCACGTGCCTCGGGGAAGTTCTGCAGCCGTGCATGTGACAGTCCGAGCCAGGCACCTGGCCGAGAACGAATACCAACTGGTCCAGGTCATCGAGTGGTCTAAAGACAAGGCTCTTGGCGGGCTGGGACTGGTCGTCGTGTCCAAGAAGACAGAGAAGAAGGAGAAACAATCATGAGCGCCACACCCATGCAGGTCCTCACCCGTCCTTTCGCCGTCGAACCTGTCACGAATATTATGCTGCCTGACGGAATTTTCGACAATGCGCTCTACAACCTCCGGATCGCCTGCCATTACACCAACCTCTCGAACGCGCCCTTGACCAATGTCAACATCTACTTGGAGAGCGTGGGCGATCCCGGCATCGTACCGGTGGCAAAGAGCCTCAATTTCCCCTCCATTCCTGCGGGGGCGTCGGTTCAGGTGATGTGGGATGCCAATTTCAAGAACGCAACCCCAGGCAAACGACTCGTCAGCTTCGTCGCCAAGGCCGACGGTTTCGAGTCGCGCCGCTCCATCCAGCAGATCTTTGTCTCCCAGACTCGTTTCGACAGCAGCACAAATACGTATACCTGTGCCGTCGAAGAAGGAACACTGACCGTCTCGAACATCAGCGCCATCGTCCAGAGGCCGAAATGGGGGAAAGACCGCGAAGGAAAGTGCGAATGTCCACCGGACAGTGGGCCGTGGGTGCCGACCGGGATGACGCTCGCCTGGGCACCCACTCCGGCCTTTGCAGGCGTGCACGGAGACCTCCCGTTTTCCGATCCCTGGTGGAAAATCCTCGCGATCATCGTCGCAATTGTGGCGGCCATCGTGGCAATTGTGGCGGCAGCGTTGGGAGCGGGAACCGCTTCGTTCGGTGCGAGCGGTACGTTCGAGGAGACCGATCCGTCGGTCACGTGCTGCACACCCGATGTCGGCGCTGGACCGAAAAAGGAGTTCACCGTTGCCGGAGTCGCTTCGGCGATCGCCACCGTCGCTGCGGCGGTGGCTCTATCGGACGCAGCCGATCCCTTCTGGCGTGGCCAGGAAAAGACGCCGCCGACTGCGGGCGAATTGACCATCGGCGAGAAGGTGGTGGCGAAGTGGTCGCTGCCCGACCCTCCAAACGCGGGCAAGCCCTACACCACCGATGTGAAGTGGACCTACACGAGATTCACAACGGGCAAGACCTACGAATATTCTGTGAGCGAGACCCAGACCAACATCCACGTCTCGGATGCCGTAGAAGTGGAGACGCCCGCGACAGTCCACCCGTTCAAGCCGCTTTGGGTACGCTCGAAATTCCATAGAACCGGTGCCAACCTGTTCAAGGGATCTGAACTCTATGCGTTTGCTCTCTTCCGCTCGCCGGGTGGCCTGTACTTCGTGGTCCCGATGACTGATGACGGACTCGGGTTCGACCCGAGCGCGAACGACGGAACGTACGCCGGCTCGCTCGACCTGGAACATGCCTACCGCCTGCTGCTCAAATACCACCAGGATGTATATGGGATTTGGCGTGTGTACGTCTTCGCCCAGGACGTCAACCAAACCATGCCGGGCACACCTCCGGAGATCGCCGCCCAACACATCGGAGGGTTCTTTGTTGCCAGCGCGATTAGTATCGCCTTCGACCCGTCGCTGCCTTGTCCGCTGAATGCTCAGGGAACAATCACAGTGGTCTGAAGGAAAGGTCTGGTCGATGCAGTAATCAAGATGGGCCAGAATGCAGTGATTCCAAGAACGCGCGGAACGAAGGGCATGCAGCCGACCGCCTACGGCGGCGGCTGATGCTCGACGTACGGTACAGAGGAAGAACAATATGACACCAATTCGTAGCAATGCAGTGTTTCATGTGAGTGATATAGATAGATCGATTGATTTTTACGCCAACTGCCTGGGGTTTAAAATTGATTTCAGGTTGGGCGATCCTGTTTCCTATGCCGGCCTGAGCCTAGGGAACGTACGTCTGCATATTAGCTCATCCTATCCCTACAAAAATAATACCGGCCATGGCAATTTATATATCACAGCCGATGAAGTCGACAGCCTCTATCACGAGTTGGTGGAGGCAGGAGTGGAATTCTACTGCTCCATAGGAAATCGCGAATACGGGCTGCGAGATTTCGCTGTCAAAGATCCTGACGAAAACCAAATCGCCATAGGTACCGTGCTTCATGAAAGCGCTTAACACATCCGCCAACCGGACTGCCGAGAAGCTGCGCTGTGGGATCCCCTCCCTACGGCGCACTCCGGAGGCCGGTTACTTCCAACGTGAGACATCGAGAAGAAAGAATAACAGAGACCTTCTATTCAGTTCAGATGCCTTGAGGTAACCACTACCTGATCATCTGTCGTCACATCAGGTGTCTATCGTATAAGCCAGAACCCCATGTACGGTGGCATCCTGCTCGCCCTCACCGGTTTGGCAATATATCTAGCCCATCCATTACCATTCCTGCTTTTGCCGGCCTTTGTCGCGTACATGAACCGCTTTCAAATCTCGCCTGAGGAGCGTGTGTTGTCTGCCAAATTCGGCAATGAATATGACAGGTACAAGCAAGGCGTACGAAGATGGCTGTGAAGCATCGTCCTTGGCTCAGCCCATAGTCTAGACGAACCTTCTCCTAGCTGGCTTGCCCTCGAACCCTCAACGTCCGGGGCCCATGGATGTCCCGTGGAACCTACTATAAAGGAGCGTATCTCCTATGGAATCGCATCACGCCTCGGATGGATATGATGCGAGAAAACCTGGAAGATATCACTTGGATTTCGATCGCCGATCCTGGCAGGATAGTGAAAAACTCTTGTCCAGCAGCCCAAGGCGAGTGGCTTGTTATCCGGATTCAGATCATACATAGTTACACTTCACCGGACCCATCGAGACACTCGGATGACATCGCAAGCCAATACACCGTTGAAACCAGCCGGTAAGATTCCTTGGTACGTCTATTTTGTCGGAGCGATCATCTATACCATTCTCGCCAGTTGGTTATTCAAGGAGTCGGATTCCCCTGTGCTGGCATGGCTTTGCCTCATCAGTTCACCCGTGGGGTTTTTCTATGCCTGGAGAGCGTGGAAACAAGATCAACACAAATAGAAACGATGCCTCACTCTGTGCCGCAGAGAACCAGGCCGTCCCACCATGGTTACAACCGACGTTCCTCGTGGGCTGAGCTCTCGAGCCTGAGTCGTTAACCGCCATGTCGCACGAGGCCACACTCATTTATAGCGAGTCGCTGCTGCGTGAGGCGGTGTTCGGGTTTTGGCGCCGCTCAATAGGCATGGGCTTCATCCTGATGCTCGTGGCTCTCACAGTGGTTCTCGGTGTACTCGTCGCGCTCGGTGCGCCCGTTTGGATCATTGTGACCCTGGTGGTGCTTCTCGTCCTCGCCGCAGCGGTCGCTGTGGCGCTCTACATCGGGTATTATCGCAACTCGTTGCGCAAGTTCCGCACGATGAGCACGCCTCGAGCGACGTTCCGCGCAGACGAGTCTTCGTTCACCATGACTTCGGACGCCGGGACGACGACGCTTCAGTGGTCCGCCGTCAAGGAGCTGTGGCAGTTCCCTAGCGTGTGGCTTCTGCTATATTCCAAAACACAGTTCAGTACGTTGCCGCTTGCATGCTTGCCGCCGGACATACAGGCCTTCGTGCAGGAGCGTGTCCGGGAAGCCGGAGGCAAGGTTGCGGCTAACCCGTGATTCATACGATGAGCTTCGCCATCCGCTCAATTGGTACGTGGGGCACGGTCTCGAGGGTGACACATGCCGGATCTTCCGAATGAATTGATCCGGGTCAATAAAATCCTTCACGACTACACCGCCATCCACGACGCGATCTTTAAATTTTCGTGGCGCAAGGCACTTCCGATCCCAGGCCTTTTCAAACCCACCGACTTCGGAGCTCACGTGAAGGATCTCAGTCGGTTGGCGTCAAAATTGACTACTCTTTCATCTGCATTGAAGGCAGATTCAGAGGCCCTGGAGGGTTCCCACCAGTACGCGGCAGCATTGCTCGAGGCCGTCCAAGCGCTCCGGGAAATCTGCGGGCGGTTTTATGAAAAGAGCCAAGGCAATCCCGGTAAGTATCCGATGGCCGAGTACAACGCCGACCTCAAGACGTATGAGGGCCTCGTGAATAGGTGCCAAGAGCTTGGCGTTGCACTCAACCAGCGCATACGCAATGACCATGTCCAACCGGAGGACTGAGCGACAATGCCGTTGAGACCCTACTGCTCTGACAGGCGAGGAATCCCGCCATATGAAATGACAGCTACCACTGACACGGAGGTAGACCGATCTTTCTGATCGCTGCTGTAGAGACTATACCTTCTACCAAGATAGTCGAGGGAGATGGGAGAGGCAGGTTGACCTTGTATGGTTAAACCAGACTAAGCGAATAGGCGAGAGAAACCAGAGCGCCAGCAGACCCCATAACGGTCATCTGGTACTGGCGGGTGTTTTGTATCCTGCTAGTGCTGGTGAGAGTCAGGTGGGAGAGACGACCGGTTTTCTGATTCTAGCTTCCTCCTGTCCTTCCCGGTTTTTGCCATCGGGTTTTCCATGAAGAATTTCCAGGCAAAGAAGATGATAGTGGCCCAAACGCCAATGACAATGAGCCAGCTCCCTATCTGCATCAATCCGAACTCTGGCCCAGCCCACTTCGACATTTAGTGACTCCTTGTAGGAGAAAACTGTAGCACGGCCACAGTGGCCTTGTCGAGGCGCTTCACCTTGCCGTTGCCGTTTGTTGCCGCCAACCTTGCCGATCCTTCGACAATCACACGCTGGCTCTCCCGTTCCCGGATCACGTGCGAAAATGTGAAGGAGGCTGCCGTCATGTCGGAGACGACCGTGTCGATGATTAGCCGGTCGCCATAACGGACTGGAGATCGGTAGTCCACTTCTGCATGCACCACGACAAAGACCGTGCCTTCTTTCAAGAGCCCGGCCACCGATAACCCTCGCTCTTCAAGATAGTGCGTCCGCGCCCGCTCGAAATATTTGAGATAGTTCGCGTAATACACCATCCCGCCGCAGTCAGTGTCTTCGTAATAAATTTGAATGTCCATCTACTCTACTCGCGAAACACGCATGACAGACACGATCCTTGACCCATTGCCTGTTTCTCCTTGCATGCGAATCTCCCTTGTCGCATTAGAGGTTCAGGGTCGGAAACTTCGGCACCGATGTCTCACTGGCGCCCGATAACTTGATCACCACATCATAGAGCTGTTGTACCCGCTCGACTTTGACCGGCTCGAACCCGTGACCAAGGACCGCATGGTTGGCGGCATCGAGCAACGGTTTCATCGTTGGCCATTCACGCAAAAAGGCTTGGCCCATCTGATCGCCCAGTCCGGCCAGTGCCCTAAACTGCGCCTGCAGGGGCAGCTTGTACTTGCCATCGAGATCTTCCAACCAACAGGATCGGCAGGTTTCCCGCAGCGCCTGCGGTAATTGCTCCGGTTGGACGTCCCACGTTTTGATGCCGTACAGCTTAAACAATTGTCGCTGGGCAAAGGCTTCGAGCCCACGAACGAGCGAGATCATCGCAGTTTCCGGATCCTGCGTACCATGCAATCGCCGGCCGGCATGGGCCAGCAGATCGAGCGCCTGCATTTCTTTCACGGGAGCAGGATCGAGGACGAGCTTTTCCAAGAATCCTGCATTCGCTTTAATAGCTGGCAACAGCAATGTGAGCCCTGGTGGTCCACCCCACAAAGCTGCCATCTCGAAGGCCTTCACGGCAGTCTTCAGTTTCTCCCAGGCCTGACGATACTGAAATCGTTCCCACAGATGGTAGCCATCGGCCAGATCCGCAAAGGCACGGTAGAGGGGTTTCTGCCCGCCGCTCACCCGTGCCTCGACCTCGCGGAACAGCTTTGCCGCTGCGCCAAACAATCTCCGGTTAAAGAGCTCACAGCCCTCGCGACGAGAGACCGATGCCGCTTCATCCCACGGATTCCCCTGCGTCCAGACGAACGGCCGTCCGGCAATATCAATCCTGTCCCCCTCCTGTCCCTCTCGCGCCGGGACAAGCGACACGATCCGTGAACTGAGAGATCGTGTGGCCAGCATGAGCGCGCCCGCCATGGCCGGCGTGGCTCCAGTGACATCGACAACAAGCTCACCTGGCTGTACGTCCCAAGTCTGCAACATGTCCGGGAGTGTTCGGGCGAGCGTCTGGTAACAGGCGGCAAATTCGCAGGTCTCTGCCATCACCACCCAATCCCACCGTCTTGGCATATGTTCGATCTTCGGTTGGACATCCGTTTCTACAAGCGATTTCGCCCCTTCCGGCAACACGAAGCAGAGGGAATCCGGTTGCAGACGATTAATCGAATAGACTGCCGCGGCCGCATGGTCAGT
>DATNCR010000297.1:0-30482 GCA_035607135.1 Nitrospiraceae bacterium | reverse complement strand
TATGAGTGACCAGCGCGGGGAATTCTCCGCTACGTTTCAACGGTTCCGCAATCGTTTCCCCTTCGCGAATATTCTGCCTGGCCCCCTCGACTGCATGCTCCAGTACACGATTATTCATGACACGCTTGGCGACATCCATCGCGTCCAACAACTGAACCCCACTCGCCAACATGGTCGCAAGGGTGCTCGTGAGGCGCGAAATCGCGACCATGCGAGAGACCTCGCCAATAAGTGGAACCTTGAGTAGCCATCGGTCGGCCGTGAGCTGCCCCGTTTCTGTCTTCATAGCCCGACGCACTGCCCACACCATCAACACCACCCCACCGAGAATCACCGCCCAATAGTTTGCAAGAAAATTGCTGATACTCATCAGCACGACCGTAGGCCAGGGGAGAGCCTGTTTCAAACTCGTAAAGACGGCGGTGATTTTCGGCACGACAAAGGTCATGAGGAAAAACAGGACCGAGATCCCGACGATCATCATCAAGGCGGGATAGAGAACGGCATTCGTCACCTTATGTTTGAGGGCCAACTGCTTTTCCAGAAACTCTGCGAGGCGGAATAGGATCTGGTCCAACGCGCCGCTGGCTTCACCGGCCCGTACCATATGCACGTAAATCTGAGAGAACTCGCGAGGATACCCCCCCAGTACCGCACTGTAAGCTGCACCTCCCCGGATGGCTTCGCGAATATCGGCCATCAGGCTCTTCACGGATTTTTTCTCGGATTGATCCACCATGACCCCGAGTGCGTCGACCAGCGGTAGGCCGGCCACCAGCAATGTCGCTAGCTGTCGTGTCATCATCGCCACATCGGTCGTGCTGAGGGCAGGAGAGCGGCCGATCCCAACTGAGGGTCTGCCAGGAACACCAGTCTTCGTCGAAACGGTTGGGGCAGCGTCCTGTTCCACCATATCGGTGGGAAATACGCCGACCTTGCGCAATTTTACGCGCGCAACCTTTGGACTCTCAGCATCGATGATACCGGTTGCGGCCCCTCCATCGTTTCGATAGCCCTTATAATGGTAGACGGGCATCTTCTAGATCTCGACTTCCTGTTGGGTAATCCGCATCAATTCTTCCGTGGTCGTCACCCCGTGGAACACCTTCTCTGCCCCTTCATCTTTCAGCGTCACCATGCCCTTTGCCATCGCCGCCTGACGAATCGACGCCGAATCCGCCTTGTTACCGATGAGGCGGCGAATCTCTTCGTCCAACACGAGCAGTTCAAATATGCCTGTTCGACCTCGATAGCCCGTTTGCGAACAGGCCGGGCACCCGACTCCCCGATAGAATGTGGGGCGTACCCTCGGTGGTACGATACCCAGCCGAATCAGTTCTTCATCGGCTGGGGGATACGGCTGCTTACAATCCGAACAGACCTGCCGCAGCAATCGTTGCGCGAGCACAGCGACCACCGAGGAGGCGACGAGAAACGGCTCGATGCCCATGTCGATCAATCGTGTGGCCGCGCTCGCCGCATCGTTCGTATGGAGCGTGGAGAAGACCAAATGCCCCGTAAGTGAGGCATGAATTGCGATTTCGGCGGTTTCACGATCGCGGATTTCGCCGATCATGATGACATCGGGATCTTGCCTGAGAATCGACCGTAGCCCGGCTGCAAACGTCAGGTTGATCTTGGGGTTCACTTGCATCTGACCCACACCGAGCAGCTGATATTCGACCGGATCTTCGACGGTAATGATGTTCTTGTCCGGTGCATTGATATGCGTCAATGCGGCATAGAGTGTCGTCGTCTTCCCGCTCCCGGTCGGCCCGGTCACGAGAATGATGCCATGTGACAACTGGATCAGTTGCTGAATGATTCCCAATCGGTCTTGCGAAAACCCCATTTCTGACAGATTCAACAGACGGTTCTCTTTCTCTAACAGACGCAGGACCACCCGTTCGCCATGTGAGGTCGGCAGCACAGAGACACGCAGATCAACATCCTTCCCCGCCGTCCGAATTCTAAAGCGGCCATCCTGCGGCAAGCGTTTTTCCGCGATGTTCAAAGCGGCCATAATTTTCAAACGCGCGATAATACTAGCCTGCAAATGTTTCGGGGGAGTTAAGACGGGATAGAGCACCCCGTCGATGCGATACCGAACGACCAGCCCCCGTTCGAACGACTCAAAATGGATATCGCTCGCGCGCTGCCTGACTGCTTGGAAGAGCACGGAGTTGACGAGACGAATGATCGGCGCTTCGTCCGTGGCATCGAGAAGGTCTTGCGGTTCATCCAATTCGTGAGCGATTTGATCCAAACTCTCACTCGCCGCAATATCCTCCATCACTTGCTCGGCCCCCGCAGGGCTTGCGGCTTCGTCATAGACTCGATTCAGACAGGCCAGGAGCGACAGACTGCTTGTGAGTATCGGTTTGATCGGAAGCCCGAGCAGGAGTCGAAGATCATCCAATGCAGCTGTTTCCATGGGATCCGTCGTCGCCACAAGCACAGTTCCATCCTCTGTCTTGAGCGGGAGCACGTGATAGCGCCGAGCGAAGTGGATCGGAACTTTCTTCACCCATTCGTGGTCGACTTGGTTGACATCAAGATCCGGAAGCCAAGGCAGTTCAAATTGAATGGCAAGTGCCTGGAGAAGTTGCTCTTCGGTGATGGTTCTGAGTCGGATCAAGATTTCGCCGAGACGCCCTCCCTTGGTCTGTTGGAGGTTGACTGCTTCCAGCAATTTGGCCTCGGTCAAGCCAAACTTTTCTTCGAGGATTGTTCCTATGAGCGGCCGACCGGAATGCTCGTCATTCATCACGCAACACCCAATTTAAATTGGTTCATCCCATGGGAAAGCTCATCGACCTCGGGACAAGCCCACAACCCTTTGGAGTTTAAGAGAATACTCTCTACCGGCTCTCTCTGACAAGGTCATGAAGGCGCCTAGCCCTTCCGAGGGGCATGCCTCCCTCATTCCTGCCCATGTGAGCGATGGGTGAAAATGACTGCCAGTTGTTGGAAACAGGAAAAGGGCGTAAACCGAGGAGGTTTCAGCGAATGTCGTATGTCATCGCGGTTCGCTGATTGTTACGCAGGACATCAAGCTTCACAGTCTTCTCGTTGCGGAGCTGCTGGAAGAGGGTGAGCATCGTACCTGGATCACGAATCTCCACGCCATTGACCTGCTGGAGGACATCCCCATACTTCAAGCCAATTTTCTCATAAAAGCTTGAGGGGGCGATGAAGTCGAGACGGAACCCATCGATCGCTCCATTTACCAGGTAGGGCACGGCTCTCGCCTGAGTCAATAACTTGGGCAGATCGCCCATCGCTTGTTCCACCTCTCTCCGATCAAGCACTTTCCGTATAGGGCTCCCAGGGACCGGGACGACGGCTGATCCTGCCGGTACTGGGGCCATCAGGGGCTTCTCGATCTGCGAGGCGGCGAGTCCAAGAAATTCCTGTTGATCGCCCAGACGAACGACCATCCCATCTCGACGGATTTCGCTGATCTCACCCACATCCGGTATATGGTCGTGCAATCGGAAAAATAGTTGGCGTTTGCTGGAGAGTTCTTCCACGATGACCGACACTCCCCCCAGGTCACCCATCACCACTCCCAGCAGCGTGAGTTTCGATGCGAGATTTAACGGGGCTCTGGACAGCAGCGAACCAGCAGGCCCAGCAGACCCCGTAGCGCTGATACCGAGGGGATCAACCGGCAGGGGAAAGAGTCCGCTTGCCCGTATGTGCTCGACCAATGCTGGTACTGAGGCGGACGCTTCAATTGCTTGGTCGGAAGCCGGTGACGGCCGAACCAGCCCTGCCGGGACAGACAATGCCTCTGCAATCACCGCGTTGATGATATGGGCCACAAGAAACGTGGCGGATAGGACATAGGCGAAAATGATGGCCCGACGAATATTCATAGTCTGCGAGACCGGATCCGGGTCATTCGTCCCAGTGGGAGAGATTCTAGTGCGAGCGAAGATCACATGCAAGAACAACCATTTGATCAGCAGAATGAGCAAAACCAACCAGTCCAATGGACAACAGATCGAAATCAAGACATAATTCGACCACTTCCAACACAACCTATGGAGTAGTCTTGTGAGAAAAGCGTTGATCAGTGGTATTACAGGGCAGGATGGATCGTATTTGGCAGAGTTTCTCCTCGGGAAGCGTTATGAGGTGTACGGCATTATTCGACGATCGAGTTCGTTCAATACGGGACGGATCGATCCCATTTATGAAGACCCCCACGTTCCGCATCGACGGCTCCATCTTGTCTATGGCGACCTCAACGACGCGAGTTCACTGAACCGTATTATCCGAACGATCCAGCCCGATGAAATTTACAATCTGGGAGCACAAAGTCACGTGCGTGTGAGTTTCGATATTCCCGAGTATACCGGCGAAATTACAGGACTTGGAACAATCCGCCTCCTGGAGGCCATTCGTGAGTCCGGCTTGAAGCCGAAGTTTTATCAAGCCTCCTCGAGCGAAATGTTCGGCAAAGTGCAGGACGTCCCTCAGCGGGAGACCACACCGTTCTATCCCCGCAGTCCCTATGGAGCAGCCAAGGTTTATTCCTATTGGGTGACGGTCAATTATCGAGAAGCCTACGATCTCTTTGCGTGTAACGGCATTTTATTCAACCATGAATCGCCCAGGCGCGGCGAGACGTTCGTGACTCGCAAGATCACAAAAGCGGCAGCCCGCATCAAGCTGGGTGTCCAACAGGACCTGTTCCTGGGAAATCTCGACGCCAAGCGCGATTGGGGGTTCGCCGGCGACTATGTTGAGGCCATGTGGCTTATGTTGCAGGCAAAGACCCCCAACGATTACGTCATTGCCACCGGCGAAACGCATACCGTCAAGGAAATGCTCGAACTCGCGTTCGATCGTCTGCAACTAGACTGGAAGAAACATGTGCACATCGATCAGAAATACTATCGTCCGACCGAGGTGGATCTCCTCATTGGCGATGCGAGTAAAGCAAAGAAAGAACTTGGCTGGGAACCAAAAGTGCGATTCCAAGAGTTGATCGCGATGATGGTCGACGCGGACCTGGCTGCCGAAAAAGAAAAATTGGATGGTACCAGGAAAAAGGTTTCGGGTTAGAAGTTGGAGGCACGCGCGTTGCTATGACGTCATTTTGGAAGGACAAGCGTGTTGTGGTCACGGGCGGGGCAGGCTTTCTGGGATCGTTCGTCGTGGAACAGCTCCGCGCAAAGGGCTGCCGAGAGATCTTTGTGCCACGCAGCAAAGATTACGACCTTGTTCAGATGGATGCCGTGAAACAACTCTACAGCGATAATGCACCAGACATGATCATCCATCTGGCGGCACGGGTTGGAGGGATCGGCGCCAATCAAGCCAACCCAGGAAAGTTTTTCTACGACAACTTAATGATGGGCGCTCAGCTGATAGAAGTAGGCCGCCAACAGGGACTGAAGAAGTTTGTGGCGCTGGGCACTATCTGCGCCTATCCGAAGTTTGCCTCCATTCCGTTTAAGGAAGACGACATCTGGAGTGGATACCCTGAGGAGACCAATGCCCCCTATGGTCTTGCCAAGAAGATGATGCTCGTACAGTCGCAGGCCTATCGTGAACAGTATCGCTTCAATTCAATTGTCCTATTCCCGGTGAACCTCTACGGCCCCCGAGATAACTTCGACCTGAACACGTCTCACGTCATCCCAGCCCTCATACTCAAATGTGTAACGGCATGTGAAGCAAACCAGCCTACACTCACCTTGTGGGGTGATGGATCTCCAACTCGGGAGTTTTTATATGTCGAAGATGCCGCAGAAGGCATCCTTCAGGCAGCCGAGCACTATGAAGGAAGTTTGCCCGTCAACCTGGGGACAGGGGAGGAGGTGACGATACGGAATCTTGCCTCCATGATTGCCAAAGAGGCTGGCTTTACGGGACAGATCCTCTGGGATACCACCAAACCCAACGGGCAGCCTCGCCGGTGCCTGGATGTCAGCCGGGCCAAGCAACTGTTTGGCTTTCACGCCAAGCATCCACTTGGGGAAGGGCTCAAAATGACGATGGAATGGTTTCTCGCCAATCGCAACAATCTTCGACAAGTCACATTCTCATCCTGAGAATTCTTGCGTATCTGTTGTATCGCCAGATCCTCACGCCCAGGGAATTCTCTCCCCCAAATCTCACTTCTCAAGCAGGACCACCATCCTGCCAAGTCGCGGGAGCAAATTTGAACGAAGCTGCATACGCATGCGCTGTTTTTCCTCTCTCAGCCATATAGAGAGAGGTGAAAACACGTTGAAACGTAACGGGTTTGGTAACCGCCTTTAATGGTCCAAGACTTGCGAACTTACTGCCATTTGCTTTCATTGCCACAGGAAACACACATGTGAACGAAATCAACGCGACGCCCCTGAGTCAAGAGAGTCATCCGGTCCCAATTCAAGCCTCCTCGGCGAATGAAGAGCGGGCTTCCATGCAAGAGGCACCACTGCAAACGCTCAAGGCCACAGTCTCGACGGAGGCACCAAACGGGCAAGAAGCCTACGAGCGAGGCACGACGCTCAAGAATGTCGGACTCTTCAGGCAGGCAGCCGAGCACTTTGAGAAAGCTGCACAGGATCCGGCATATGCGCTCAAGGGCTTTGCACAACTGGGCTTCAGTCTCAAGCAAAGTGGAAAGTTGGAAGAAGCTGCCGTGGCTTTTCGACGAGCACTGCAAGTACCCTCGACCTCTTCGAAAGAGCAGATTCAGATTCTTTATCTCTTGGGGAGAACATTGGAGTCCCTTGAGCGCATTCCCGAAGCCTTGGAGGCGTATCGTTGGCTTCGGCGTGAAGCGCCACAGTATCGAGACGTCGCCATACGAATCGAATCGTTAAGCACGAGACGCATACACCGCGACAACAGCCACGGGCAAGGGGACGGTCGTAGGCCAACACAGGCCATGCAGTTGTGGCAGGGTCTTCTTCGAAGCGGGAAGTGACGGCCCACCAATAACCTTTCTCTGCTGTGGGATACGAACCAATGAGAGATGTGTTTCTTCAGCAGGCCGTTGATCCTTACAGTCCTTGCAGGGTGCTCAACCAGGCTTCCAGTGTGGCCCTCACATCCGAAGAATGCTGAGGTTAAGGTTATGCCTCGAGCCGACTCTTTTTTCTCAGCCTTGACCTCATCCCAACCTATCCATGCCGCTGCGCCCCTTGAATAGAAGCAGCGCATCATCCAGAGGTGATTGATGCCAGCAAATCGAAGAGAAGAAGAGGCTGATAACAGAGGAGCGGACAAATGGCCCAGATTGGGCTTGTGGTCATGATCAGTGAGAAGGACCAATGACATCTGGCCGACTCGGAGTCAAGTCCTGGGAAATGGCAGCCTTTCCCCTTTGCTCTCTGCCGAATGGAGTTATCCTTTCTGTTTTCGATCAAGGGATCGTATCGCTATCAAATTTCCTGACTACTGTTATTGCCGCCAGAACCCTCGCGCCTGATCAGTTCGGGATATTCTCTCTTTTTTATGCGACATTGCTCATTTTATCGGGAATACAGAATGCTCTTATAACGGGTCCAATCCGCGTACTAGGCGTTCAAAAGACAGGTGGCGAGACCACGAGCTATTTCCACGCTCAAATTTATCTACAACTCATACTAGGTATCGTCATTTCGTTGATTTCTGTGACCGTCCTCATTGCTTCTGCTTCAGCTAAGAGTAGCACGGGTATTAGTTTTTCCTTGTGCGTGTTCTTCGTTCAGCTCCAGGAACTGGCTAGAGTGATTCTTGCCACCAGGTTATCCCTAGTATCCTTATTATTGTTAGATGTTCTCACACATAGCGCGCGCATCATCCTTGTCATGATGTTAGCCATGGGTGATGAATTAACAACGAGCTCTTTGTTTCTTGCCATCGGTATTCCGTGTGCTATCACCGCGTCGATATTTTTGAGACTTCACAGGATGGAGGGAATGCAGCTGAAAGTGCTGCTGATGCGCGCCCTTGAGAATTGGATATTTGGTCGATGGAGTTTGGTCGAGACGTTCGCATACATGGTGTCTTCTCAGTTTTATTTTTATATCACAGCGCTCATGGTTAGCATCGAATCAGTGGGTGCTCTGAATGCAGTGCTAAGCGTTCTTAATTTAGTGAATGTTCTCCTTTCAGGCGTCATGGGATTTGCCATACCAATAGCGAGACAGCGGTTGCTGAACGTAAGTTTCAATGCCTGGAAGAGCTGGCTGAAACGTGTAGGAATTGCTCTTACGATGTGCGTTCTTGTGCTTTGGATTGTGATCACTGTTTTAGCGCGACCTCTTATCAGTTTCACTTTCTCCGACTTTTATGCGGAGTATGCGTACCTCATTCAAATTATAGGTTTTAGTTATGTATTTCGTTCAGTCAATACAGTTCTCATTGCTGCATATAGGACCGCAGAGTTGCCCCAGGTCGGATCTTCTGCGCAGTTGGCGTCCGCTACACTCTCACTCCTAATTGCCTATCCACTGATCAAGACATTCGGTGTAGGCGGAGCGGCACTCGGATTTGTGGTTACACAGATAGCATGGACGCTTGTATACATGTATTACCTACGCATTGGTTCCTTGTCAGAAAATAGTGTGATGCAGAGAGTAATCTGAATTCTAATCCAGAGGAGCATTTCGCTGCTCAACGAGTTTTCTTTCCTGTACTAGAAGAATCTTCAATGCGTAACCCAGAGTGGCATGAAGGGGGATGTAGCACGCAGTATTCTGGGCTTGCGCATCGGTCCTCCGATGATTAAGCGTTAGCAGTACTGCGAGACATTATGCCATCGGTTTTTTTGAACTGCCTACGCACATTGCGGAAAGATGATGGTGGCTCCAAGCAGGATCTTATTGCCCGTCTGCTGCATAGGCCATTCACAGCTTGGATAAGGGGCCCGAGATGGCCATGCAGGGATCACATTGTTTGGAGAAATTTTCACCACGTCACGTATAGGAATTGAGCGTTCAGCGTTATATGCACGTATGTATGCCCGATAAGTTCAAGCCCACTATGCTAGCAAAAAGATCGCTATGCGCAGAACTGTTACTCGCTCAGATGTCGGACCTCGGATACGTTATTGAGCGAGGCATGGAGTCCATTAATTTGCCTCTTGAGAGCGATATTGATCTCCTTTTATCTGAACGCGATAGAGCGAGTTTTATTCAACGTGTAATCGCGTCAGGAATGTTGCTATATGCCTCAAATGGATATGGAGGGATGCGGCTGTTTATTGGAGAGACGCGGGCCGACATCAAGAGAATCGATTGTACGTGGAATCTTCATTACAGAGGGGTCCCATTATTGAGCGTGGACCGTCTATTAACGGAGGGTATTATCGATACAGTTACAGATCTAAAAACTCTTCCCGAGCCGGCGATGGCAGAAATTGCTTTCGCGATTAAGAATGCGTATGGGGGGGCCGAGAAATACCGTGCCTTTCTAGAGAAGCATGGGTTTTCCATTCTGTCTTCATTCCAGCGAGTCAAATGGCTAACCGGTAAGATGCTGAGGCATCCTGCAGCATCGATAATTGGGGCAATGGGCTGTTTCTTTAGCTACGTGCGAAGGATTTGGAAACCAACAGGGCTTATGGTGGGAGGGGTCAGCCCTGCCGTTCTGGAACAAAGCGAAGTCATAAGATACCTTTTTCAACGCCGTGCAATTCGACGATATCGGACAGTCATCGGATTAATCAGATCACGACTAACTTCAGATATCTGTGTCGTCCCATGGGTGAGATTTGCAGACTTGGATCTCTCTCACGCAAGAGACTTGGCAGAATGTGAGGAACGGATCATCAGTTACCTGCAGGGAAAGCGGACTCATCTTGTCTAAGCGGAACCCAATTAGGCCACCAGGGGCCTTTATTGTTCTCGTGGGTCCTGATGGAAGTGGTAAGTCCACGGTGTCAGAGCTTCTTGCATTAGAACTGAAAGAACGCTTTGCGGGTGTGTGGCGCTTCCACTGGCGACCAGGCTTGCTCCCTAAGTTAAGTCGGCGCAAAGCACCCCCCATCGCTCACGGTGAAGAGCTGGTCGGCCCAAGCCCGCTGGAATCATCTAAGTATACCGGTGTTATCTCGCTAATTAGGTTTATTTATTACTGGCTTGATTTTGTCTTTGGCTACTGGTTCGTCATTTTTTCTCGTAGGGATCGAGGCATGTTGGTTATTGGGGAACGCTACTATCCAGATGTGATAATCCATCCGGAACGTTATGGATTTAGTGTCCCTCGCTGGCTACTCCGGATGGCCGGCAAGTGTGTCCCCTCACCGGACCTCACTGTTCTGCTTAAAAATGATCCGCATATTATTTATGAACGAAAACCTGAACTGGATACCGTATTGATCTCCAAGCAGCTTTGCGACTATGAGCTGGAACTACCGCTCTGGGGGAATGTTGCAGTCATCTCCACCGAGTCCAGTCCCATAGATGTTGTCACGCGAATTAGCGACTTGATTCTTCATCAATACGCTGACCGCTCGGAGCTTACGACGCCAAATGAGACACTGTCTTTTTGGCGTGGTTTTCCAAAGACTGGAAACGTGAAGGTATGGGTCGGAGAAAATGATAGCGTGCAGAATGCCCTAAACCTTTATCATCCCTATTCAAGACGTGGCCGCTTCCTTACCAATGTAATTCATTCAACCCCTGAGAGCCTCACTCGCCAGCTCTTCACTGGCATTCGTCCCGCCATCGCGACGGAAGAGCTGGATGCCCTTAGCAGGATCATCCACTCGAAATTAGGAAACGAGAGATTGGCAATCTCTTTTGGAGCCGGAACACCTGGCCCACATCATAAATTGACGGCACAAGTTAGTCATGCGGGGCATGTCTTGAGTTACGTCAAGGTGGCGCAAAGTGAAATTGTTTCCAGGCTACTCCAATCTGAGGCTGAGATGCTCAGCTGGCTTCACGAACTAAATTTTAAAGCCGCAGTTCTACCAACTGTCTTGGGATTAGAGAAGAAGCATGGCCGCACGCTGCTTTACCTAAGTGCACCAACACATCCCGGTAAACGAAGCCCGCTTAATGTGTCGACTATGGAGATCAATTTCCTTTACGCACTTAGTGCGCTGAATACAAGAGTCGTTCCGGTCACTACAGCATTGGACATGTTGGGTTTTACTCCTTTCCTTCGCCACCTTCAGTCCATTGAGCCGAACACCGCGGGAATTCTACGAGACGCAGCGGAGATATGTGAGAAGATATTTGAAAAGGCAGGAATACAAGTTGCATCCAGTCATGGAGATTACGCGCCGTGGAACACACTCACCATCTCAGGGGGTGAACTGTATACATTTGATTGGGAATACGGTCTGAAGGAAGCCCCTTTGTGTATTGATCTATTTCACCGTGTGCTGATGCCGGGTCGACTTGTCTGTGAACAGAAACCGAAGGAAATTGTTCAGAAACTGCTCAATGTATTGACAGACCCTTTGCTTGGGCCTTTCTTAGTGAAGTTCAGAGTTTCGCGAGAAGAAATCAATGGATATTTCTTGATGTATCTTCTTCAACTCGCGATGAGGGAGAGTGCCGAGGGGCAAGTGACCTCACCCTTTGTCCTAGAATGTCTACGCCATGTCCTAATAGCAGCGCACCATCCCTTGCATCGACGAAAGATACTCGTTGCCGCATACGCCTGCGAGCCAAATTCAGGATCTGAGCCGGGGGTTGGATGGAATATGTGCCAGGCTATTTCGAAAGCCAATGAAGCATGGGTGGTAACCAGGAAGAACAATCGTGACCAGATTGAGCGAGCAATGGCGTTGCAGCCTAATCCATATATTCATTTCATTTATGCCGATCTTCCTCAGTGGACCTCTTTCTGGAAAAAGCAAGGTCGCGGTATCAGGCTTTACTATTACCTGTGGCAGTTTGCAGCATGGCGGCAGGCTAGACGACTTGCGCGAACAGTGGGCTTCGATCTGGCCCATCATGTCACGTTCGTAAACGATTGGCTGTTCACCTTCCTGGCATTGCTTCCTATCCCATTTGTGTGGGGCCCAATCGGAAGCCATCCGAAGTCACCGCGCAGCCTCACTCCGAGTGTGAGTGCACTCATAGCCGACCGAGTCCGCTATTACTTTCAAGCCTTCATGCGTTTCATCGACCCACTGTTTTGGTTGTCCGCAGTACGAGCCGATCTAATTGTTGGAATCGACCAAACCGTTGGTGCGCGATTGCCCTTGTCGCTCATAGGAAAACACAAATTCATAAGCCATTCCGCCATTGGTGTGGAAGGCTTGTTCGAGCGTTCGGCTGAGAAGAATTCGGTGTCAAAACCCACTCGCATTCTGAGCATGGGTCGCCTGGTGCCCATCAAGGCCTTCCATTTGACCATTCGTGCATTCGCAGCCTCCGCGAAAATCGAAGGATCGGGAACACTGACGATCGTTGGAAATGGGTCAGAGCGGGCTTCCCTTCAGAGTCTTGCGAAGAAGTTGGGCGTTGATGATCGAATTACATTTTTCGATTGGTTGCCGCGAACTCAAGCACTTTCAGAAATGCAGGAAGCTGATCTGTTCTTGTTTCCCAGCTTTGAAGGGGGAGGCATGGTCGTGCTCGAAGCGATGGCTACGGGGCTTCCGGTTGTCTGCTTGGACTACGGTGGTCCCGGGGCGATGGTCACTAGTTCGTGCGGAATCAAAGTACCTGTAGCCGATAAAGCGACCACGGTCGCAAACCTTGGCGCCGGAATCTTCCGGCTAATTTCCGAGCCTGCAACAAGGAGAAGAATGGGAGAATCGGGAAGGAAACATGTACAAGACAATTTCTTATGGGCGAGAAAATCAGCCCTCGTCGAGGCACTTTACGATTTAGTGGACCGTCGAGCGGCCTAATACACCTTTCCCGGGAGGGTCTATGCGACGCACTATGATTTTCTATCTGGTCAGTCTCGCCGGAATGTTTGTAATGGGATATAGCGGTCCAGCGCAATCAACCACCTATTATGTTTCCCAAGACGGCGGTGACAGAAACAGCGGCCTTGGATGGGCACAGGCCTGGCGAACATTGGAGCATGCTGGGAATACGGCCAGGGCTGGCGACATTGTAATAGTCAGGAAAGGGTCGGAACCATATCACTACCTGCCTGTTAGCCATTCAGGTTCGAAGACGGAGCCGATAGTGTTCAGAGGGGAAGCTAAAGATAGTTTGCCAGTTGTCACTGGAGGACTCAAGGAATCACATTGGAAGCCGTCTAATACTCAAGGAGTCTGGATGATAAAGACTAGCGCCAACCCAATACTCGTGATGGAAGATGGGAAACCACTTGTTGCGGCAACATCAATATCTTGTGATGACGGTCAATGGTATTGGGGGAACGGAGAGCTACGGTATCGTCCTAGCAGCGGTGAGCCAAATAATCATGACGTGTGGAGGGCGAGCACAGGCGGCGGGATACAGCTTGGCAATAATTCGTGGGTCGTTGTAGAAGATTTCGAATGTTGGATTGGGCAAGGAGCATGTATCGGCATCGAAAAAGGATCTTACAATGTCATACGAGGCATTCATGCCCAGTGGTACGCGCGCGGTATTCAAATTCGTGGCGGCCATCATAACGATGTTGAAGACGGTCTTTTTGAGAACAACAGAGAGGGCGTGTATCTCTTGGATGGCGCTGCGCAGAATATAATACAGGGCTCCAAGGTAATACATAACGGAAACAGTCCTACGTGGAAAAAGGGTGATAGGTCGGGCATTGCGATCGGTGAGGTGGGAGTAAACATTGGAAATCAACTTCTTGCTAATGAAGTGGCCTTCAACGGTGGTCCGAACAGCGATCCTGGACTGATCGCATACAGTGCGCCGGAAACATCAATTAATGGAAACTATGTGCACGATAACTACTGCGGAGGAATATTAATTGGAATCTCATCGGATCGTTCATCCGCTATTAGTAATCGGGTGGTGCATAACGGTGAACTAGCTGTATTGTCAGGGGAGGGCAATGTTTCAGGCCTGAGCGTAAGGCGCAGTGGAGGGGTAACCGTCAGTAACAATGACGTCCGTAACAATCATGTGTCGCTATCAGACTCGAACAGATACGTTGATCGCACTGGAGGTGGGATCGACCTTAAGGGTAACGCGCTTGACGACATGAGAGGAAATAAGTTCATTGGCAACAATGTCTGTGGCACAAAAAATGGGCCTGATGTCTATCTCTCCCCAAAGCCTGATATCACTGGTTTGATTTTCCAGGCCCCTCCGTCTAATCAATCGTTGGACAATGCTAGGACTGGATGCAGTGAGAGTCAGTTAAATGACGGTACACCACCCGTTTCGCCATTGGGACTGAATGTACGATGAGGTTGGCGAACACGTGAAATTGAATAAGACCGTAGGAGGCTTGAGTTCCGCTATGTCTGGCGGCCCAATTTGTACCTCTTGGTCAATAAAAGGTTGAGTATGTGCCAGGCGCAGTAAAAATCAAGAAGCGGTTCCGGTGTGATGCGGTGATCAATCCTCAGACCACCAGCATCGACACCAAAAACATGGAACAGCGTTCTGGAAAATTCGTGTGCATTGAATGTCATCGCGAGAAGAGTGATGGAAGGGTGTCGAGAGAGACACCGAGGAACTCGAGAGCGGGAGGCGCTGATCAACGCCTTGATCCCGAGGAGACTTTATGTCGTCCGTGAGGTGCTGGAGTATGAAAGGGTGGCGTTGGCCGGTGTACGGTGCCGCAGGACGGTAGAATTGACCATTTAACCGAACGCAAATCAGTACACTACATGGAATTATCCTATTTCGTAATCCTGATTGGGTCACTTGTTACCACGGCTTTGATCACTAGATTTGGTGTTGCGCGCCGTTGGAGTACTGCTATATCTCAGAGAAAGGGGCCAGCGCTACTTGTTTTCTTGGCAATGGGCAGCCTTTTTATAGGAGCCAACGAAAGTGGGTCAACCACAAGTCTCGGGCTGGACACAACTCGGATCGTCCGTGCCGTTGTGCTTGGTTTTATCTTCCTAGTATCCGTGGTTGGGATACTTGCTCAACCGTTTAGTATTAGGCGGGCAGGCAATGCCTCGCATTGGATGGTCCTCTATTCTCTGCTAGCCATGTTCTCCGCGGTGTATTCGATAAGTCCCCTCGTTTCACTATGGAAAGGATTTGAAGTTCTTAGCTTTGTGGTAATGGGTGTGTATCTATGCCGATATCTTTCCACTATGGAGGACATTCAGTGGGGGATAGATCTTATATGTATTACCATGCTGTATTTTTCGGTGAGCGTCGTCTTCAGTATAATTATTTCTCCTGCTCAGGCTTTGCCAAAATCTCAAGGGATGACAGGCTCCATAATAGCGGGTGCGCACAGTCTCATCCCTGCCATTTACCCAAACTCTGTGACACAATTCGCTGCGCTGCTTTCATGTCTCACCCTCTGTCAGCTTTTATCTCCAACTCCAAGTAGGGGCAAGACAGGCTTGCTGTGCATTCTCGGTCTTGGAGGGCTTGTGCTCATTCTAGGGCATAGCAGGACATCGATATTTGGTGCGGTCATAGCGTTGAGCGTTATTCTACTTATGGGTCGGTACATTTTGACCGGAATAATCGCAGGCTTGTTCGTGTTTGCGGGGATGTTGGTGGGCGTCGGTGAAATACTTACTTCTTATATGCTTCGTGGCCAAACGGAGCAGGCATTTTACGGGATGACCGGACGGACCTATTATTGGAATCAGGTGTGGGAGACGGTCCTGGACTCTCCACTGTTTGGCTATGGCTTTTACGCGCAACGCATCATGCTGAGTGTGTCATCAGTGGATAACACCTACTTGCAGATTCTCCTTGGATTAGGAGTTGTCGGGTTAGTCACGATCCTTGTTCCATTGGGCATAGTTGCATATAAACTCTGCAGGGATCGGCCTCATAGCAGTACCTCTGCGCATGAGAGAGTAGTTTGGCTTCAATTGGTCACAATTTATATCATTATTATGATGAGGAGTATAACAGGCCCGACCTTCCAGGATTTCAATATCAACCTTGTGTTGCTAATGTTGGTCATATTGTCGGCGACTGCGTATGCTGAGATCAAGCGAGCCAGTGAAATGCCTGTGGAAGATGAACCTATCGATATACCGCCACTAGCAAGTGATGTTTTCGCAAAAACATCTAGGCAGTCCATGTGCTAAATGGTGTGTTCAGGGCACCATCAACCTGATATGCGACTCTCTTTCAGGACATAAATTGTTACATATAACCAAATAGGTAACACTTTGAAATTCATGGGTGCCCAAGTGTACATGGAAGGCGGAACTGAATTGATAGTCAATCTAGACACAGATGCTAAGAATTCGCTTCTGAGAGACTATTGGGTGGCATCGATGAGGGATATGGATGGGTCCGTAGCCGCCGCTTTTACATTTACGTAATAGGAAAATCCTAGTTAACGAAAACAGTGAACCGATGCAAATCTCTGATCTACCGTAAGGCAGCAGTTCTTTCGGTACGCTTTCTAATCGTTTGATAGCGTGTAACATTCTCGTCTAACTTTATAGGTAGCCTGGATAGCACGGTGAAGATCTTAGTCGCTCATAACTCTTATCGGTCTTCAGCTCCAAGTGGGGAAAATGTCGTGTTTTTGAACGAATGTCGTCTGCTTGAGCACAATGGGAACGAAGTGATGTCCTTTGAGCGTTTCAGTGATGATATTGATGACTCAACTATGACAGTCAAAATCCAAGTTGCACTGGCGTGCGCGTGGTCTCATGAAGTATACGATGAGCTATCGAAACTCTTAGCCAAAGTGCGTCCGGATGTTGCCCACTTCCATAATACTTTTCCGCTGATCTCCCCGAGTGCCTATGCGGCTTGCCGTGACAATGGTGTGCCGGTCGTTCAAACTCTCCACAACTTCCGATTCATTTGCCCAGGTGGTCTCCTGCTCCGTGATGGTCACCCGTGCGAGGACTGTGTTGGAACGAATTTATTACCGGCATTGCGACATCGATGTTACAGAGGGTCATTGCCAGCAACCGGAGCCTTGGTCTGGATGCTGCTGCGGAACCGTTGGAATGGAGCCTATCAGTCATTGGTGAATCGGTATGTAGCGCTGACCGAGTTTTCCGCTAGCCGATTAGTCATGGGCGGTTTGCCCAAAGAACGCATTGTTGTAAAACCTAATTTCATAGCGAACATGCCCACACCAGGCGCTGGGGAAGGTGGCTATGCAGTTTATGTCGGTCGCTTGAGTGCAGAAAAGGGCGTTCAAACCCTGATATCAGCCTGGAAGCTTTTGCCGGGAGTGCCCCTGAAAATTCTCGGCGACGGTCCTTTACGGCAAGAATTAGAACAGCTAGCAGCTAGCGAGAAGCTTCCCATAGAATTCCTCGGTTTTTGCGACCACGCTACAATCGCTGATGTGGTCGGCCATGCGGAATTCCAAATTGTTCCTTCCGAATGGTATGAGGGATTTCCTATGGTTATCATAGAGGCCTATGCCTGCGGCACTCCGGTCATCGCTTCGCGAATTGGAAGCCTAGACGAAATTGTCGAAGACGGTGTATCAGGCATTAAATTCGAGCCTGGCAACCCACGGGATTTGGCGGACAAAGTCACCGAGCTCTGGGCTGACCGAGCACGTCGATCTATGCTTCGTCGGACAGCTCGAAAGAGTTTCGAATTGAAATATTCAGGCGAGAAGAATTACGAGGTGTTAATGGCGATCTACGAGGCAGCTATCAATGACTGTGTTCAAAACAAAAGGGAATAAGGGATAGATTATGACTCGTGAAGCAGAGCTTCTCTTGGGTATTCCAGTCGACCGGAAGTCTCTTGCGGCGGTTACTGAAGAGTCGCTGCAGGCAATTGGCCGAAAGATTTCGCAGAGAGTCTTCGCCTGTGCGAATCCCCATTCGTTAGTAATCGCTCAAAACGACCTAAGTTTCCGATCCGCTCTGATGCAGGCTAACCTTGTTGTCGCGGATGGGGTGGGAGTGACATTCATGGCGCGCCTGGTCGGGCTGCGTATCGGCCCTCGAATCACAGGAACTGACTACTTCCAGGCAGTGCTGAACTCCCTCCAACAGCGAGGTCGGGGGCGCGTCTTCTTTTTTGG
Organism: Nitrospiraceae bacterium; assembly: GCA_035607135.1. Classification (GTDB taxonomy): domain Bacteria; phylum Nitrospirota; class Nitrospiria; order Nitrospirales; family Nitrospiraceae; genus Palsa-1315. The sequence goes on along the minus strand of DATNCR010000297.1, from coordinate 12,455 downwards.
GTCGTCACCGCAAGTGCTTGATCTTATCGTCAAACGCTTTGCAGCCGATTTCCCCTCCTTGACACTGTGCGGTGTACTTTCTCCACCGTTTGGCTCATGGAGTGACGAGGAGAATCGTCGGATGGTGCAGGTCATCAATGACGCCACACCGGATGTTCTCTGGGTCGGGATGACTGCGCCCAAACAAGAGAAGTGGGTGGAGGCCAATCGTCGGCAACTGAACACCCCAGTGATCGGTTCAATCGGCGCGGTGTTTGATTTCTATGCGGGCACGTTTACCAGAGCGCCACAATGGATTTGCCGGATTGGCCTCGAATGGGCCTATCGATTCATGTTGGAACCTCGCCGTATGTGGAAGCGAAACTGCGTGTCCGCCCCGAAGTTCCTTTGGCTAGTTCTCAGTAGGCAGCCTGTATGGGGAACCGGCAAGACCGTATAGGGGCGCGCCGGGATCGATTCAGCTCGCAGGCTGTCGACTACCAGATCATTTCATGAAACTTCTGGCTTCGATAGGCCCCCAGTGGTCCTTGATTTCAATGTCCTGTGCGGAGCTTACGCTTCGCTGCCTCTTCTCCCGTCCTTCACGTCCCACTTATTCACCGTGGCGCCCGCTGCATTAAGGTGCCGGCTGTGCCGCTCCTATGATACTGAGCAATATCCTGACACCTTTTGCATCATCTCGTGCCTGTTTCTTACGGACCTGTTCCATAATTGACCAGCCTCGTAGGCCCATACATGCAGTACCTCCCGACAATCTTTCGTCCCACGTGAATTTACAACGAGATAACAGGTTGGGTTAGGCGGTCTGGGATTTGCTCCACCACAGGCTGTGAGCATGTACCACCTCTACGAAGGAGTGTTTGATATGAAGATTATGAAGCAGTCGTCGATTAAAGGCTTGTTCTTGCCGGCGATCGCGCTGTGTTCCCTTCTCCTTTCCGGGAACGCTGCGTATGCGGCTCTGGTGACATTCACCGGCAATGTCAGCAATGTCAACGGGCCGTTGGTGTCTAACGCAGTGAATATGACCTCTGGAGTATCGGGGTCATTTCTGATCAACGATAGCACAGGAGTCGCGAGCAAGATGACCTTGGCAATAACTGCCACTGACCCAAAGACCCTGATCAGTTACAGCTACACGTCGTCGTCTGTTTCAGACGTAAATGCGATAACGACGGTGGCTAACAACGTTGACCTGGATGGCGTGAATGGAGCTCGTTGGCAGTTGGTCACTTTGGCCACCGGCCCGCTGCCACTTAACGGCTATAATCCGTTCCTGTTTGATATTCAACTGGATAAAGAAGGTGGCGTGTTTAACAATACGGACTTGCTGAATCCGCCCAGCATATCATCCCTGACGGGCACCAGATGGCGTCTCATTTTTGAGAATGCCGGTGGGAATCTCGTCAGGGTTCAGGGGGCGTTGAATAGTCTGACGACAGTGCCATTGCCGGCAGCCGTCATCTTATTCGGCGCCGGTCTCATCTCGCTGGTCGGTCTTGGCGCTGGAGGATTGCGAAACCTTCGGAGGCCTCAGGCATAGACAATCAGCAGGCTCCTTCTGAACCAGGGCTTGGTACCTCAGTAGGAGGTATCAAGCCCGTTCTTTATAAGGAATATGCCGAGCAAGCGAGTACAAGCATCTTGTTGTTGTGCCGTTTCTATCGCGGGCAGAGGTGACGAGTTGAACCTGGAGTTGGCTAGCTCGATTGTATGTGGGTTGTCTTATGGCATTCAGTCCGGTATCCGGAACATCCACTGCATGGTCACCACGCGCTAGTTTCCATTTACCACTGAGCATTTTCCATGCGTAGCAGGCCATTTTTCATAGTCTTCATCGCGGTAGTGGCCACAGTCTCACTGGGGTTCCTCTATGCCGATAGCCTTGCCTTTTTGTTTAATCACTGGACCGGCAGCGAAGATTATAGCCACGGGATGTTTGTTCCTCTGATTAGTCTGTTCTTGATCTGGCAAGCGCGACATCGCCTCGCTGAAGCTGGTGCTGAAACCACATGGTGGGGCCTGGCTGTAATGTTGGGAGGCCTCTTTATCTATTGGATTGGTGATCTGGCCACGTTGTTTGTCCTTCAGCATCTTTCCCTTTGGGTGGTCATTGTGGGGCTGGTCATCGCGTCTATCGGAGTTCGCCGGACCAGGATAATCGCGTTTCCCCTTGCCTATCTTCTGACCAGCATCCCATTGCCGGTTTTCTTGTATGCAAGTTTGTCGAGTCAACTGCAATTGTGGTCCTCGGCTCTTGGAGTAGGCGTCTTACAGATTGTCGGCGTGACGGCCTTTCGCGATGGCAATGTGATCGATTTGGGGCTAGTCCAACTTCAAGTAGTCGAAGCCTGCAGTGGCATTCGGTATCTGCTTCCACTCACCTCCCTTGCGCTGCTTTGCGCCTATCTCTTCAAGGATCGGATGTGGAAGCGAGTGCTGCTCTTACTCTCATCGATTCCGATTTCGATTGTCGTAAACGGTTTTCGCATCGGAATGATCGGAGTCCTAGTCGAATGGTACGGGCAAGGGGCCGCCGAAGGGTTCTACCATCTGTTCGAGGGGTGGGTGCTGTTCATGACGAGTTTGGGCCTCCTTATTCTGGAGATGTGGTTGTTGGCCAGTATCGGGAGGCTGGGGAATCGATCACCCTTTCTCTCTCGATTTACCTGGGCCGACCAATCTGCTGCTACCATCCATGAGATTACCTTCCAATCTCCGAACTGTGACAGGCGGTTCCAGAACCCCGCATATCTCTGCAGCGTGGCGATTCTCGTTCCCGTTGCCTTCGCATCGATGCTGATGGTAGAGCGCGAAGAGGTTCCGCCGCCCCGGGCTATATTTGTCGATTTTCCCATGAGGCTCAACGGATGGCTTGGCACCTCACTCTCATTGGAGAAGCAGTATATCGATGCGCTCAGATTTGACGACTATGTGCTGGCCGATTTCCGATTCGGCGACGGGCAGCCAGTCAACTTATATGCCGCGTATTATCAATCCCAAAGAAAGGGTCAATCAGCGCACTCTCCCCAAAGCTGCCTTCCGGGCGGTGGTTGGGAAATCTCTTCGTTCAAGCGCATGGACCTGCCGGCGAACTCAGAGATGGTTCGGCCATTGCATGTCAATCGAGCGTTGATCCAGAAGGACAGTCAGAAGCAAATCATCATGTACTGGTTTAAGCAGCGTGACCGGATTATCAGTAATGAATACTTGGTGAAGTTGTATTTGTTCTGGGATGCCGTATCACGTGGGCGCACCGATGGGGCACTCGTGCGAATTGCCTCGCCAGTTGGCCCAGGCGAAACCGAGGATATCGTCGATCAACGGTTGCTTCGATTCGTTTCAATGGTTGCACCGGAATTGAACCGCTACGTGCCAGATTAAAGCATGATTCAGGTCGAGCGGAGAGGTGAAACCGAGAGGGTAAAGACAGGGTCCACACTATGCGTATAGCTCTTCATCCCATTCGCCTCAACTTGAACCTATGCCTCAGCCTTCCTTTGTTGTTGAGAGGAGCGTGCGGTAATGAATAGCGAGCTCTTTTTCAGTTTCATCACTTCGCTGCTCATAGGCATGGCATTGATTCCGCCCTTGCGTCTCCTGGCTGCTCGGTTCCAATTCATGGACCAACCAGGGGAACGCAAAGTCCACCAGCACCCTGTTCCAAGGATAGGTGGCATTGCGTTTGGCATTGGAGCTTTCGTCAGTATTCTATCGTGGGGACCCAAAGACAGCATCACATTGTCGGCACTCCTTGGTGGATTGATCATCCTAGGATTCGGCGTGTGGGACGATCGCGTGAATCTCAGCTACCGGATCAAATTGTTGGGGCAGATCATGGCGGCCCTCGCCGTCATCATCGTTGGAGGAATCCGGTTCGAAAGCGTCCCGTTCTTGATCGAAGGTGAACTGCCGTCGTGGATTGGAATTCCCCTCACGGTGCTCTTCCTTGTCGCCGTCTCGAATGCGGTGAACCTCACGGATGGCCTTGACGGACTGGCTGGAGGGCTCTCCTTCTTAACTCTCTCCGGGATTGCTTACCTGGCCTACCTCGCCAACGATTCGACGGTCCTGTTGCTGACCATTCCATTCCTAGGAGGCCTCTTAGGGTTCTTGCGCTACAACACCTATCCGGCTCGGATTTTCATGGGAGACAGTGGTAGTCAGTTGCTTGGGTTTATCATGGGTGTACTGGCCATCCTCTTGACTGATTCAACCAGAGGGCCATTTAGCCCCGCCTTGGCACTCCTTCTCTTGGGGTTACCATTCCTGGACACATTAGGGGTCATTGGACAACGGCTCGCGGAGGGCCGATCCCCCTTTGTTGGCGACCGCACACATATCCACCATAAGTTACTTTCAGTGGGATGTTCCCACTACGAGGCCGTCACGATAATCTATGCAATTCAAGCAGGAATGCTCTGCTTGGCCTATTTGCTACGCTGGCAGTCCGACATGCTCATTGTGCCACTCTATCTGATCCTTGCCAGTACTGTTCTGGCCGTATTCATCGCCTCAAGCCATGGCCTGATTCCCAATCTAGCCCCCCAGCGTGCGCGAGTTTCTTCAGACAGGTGGCTTTCGAACCTGCTCAGTCGTCCTTGGTTACAAGATCTGCCGATTCGGTTCTTAGCCGCGGTAGTCCCTCTCTTTCTCATTGCGACGGTCTTTCTCCCTGCGCAGGTTCCCCAAGATATCGGCTACATTTCGACCGCATTGTTCGGCGTTGTCTTAGGCGGTCTTTTCTTCGTTCCGAGACTGGCACCGTATTTTGTGCGTGGGGGGCTCTACATGGGTAGTACGTTCTTATTGTATGTCAGCGATGCATCATGGATGCGAGCAGTTCCTCCGCTCCCAATGACCTACCACATGTTGTTTGGCACGATAGCTGTCATGGTCTTGCTCTGCATGCGATTCGACGGTCAAACCCGGTTTAAGACAACGCCACTGGACTATCTGATGGTGTTCTTGGCCGTGATCTTCCCATTTCTTCCGGAAGTGAGCACCGACATCTCGGCGTTGGGTCTCTTTGCTGCCAAGTTGATTGTGTTGTACTTCTCGTTCGAGTTGCTGTTGCACGCGTTCTCGGACCGTGTGAAGCAACTCGGGTTGGTATCTCTCTGGATCTTGTTCGGGCTGGGGATTCGAAAGTGGCTGTAGGGGAAAGGTGGACGGCTAGAGGGTAGTGGAGGGGGGAGGCTGAGGGAAGCTTGGCTCATGGCTTCTTCGCTTGGCCTAAACCTTAATTTTCCTGGTAGCTCGCACACGGACAGTTAGGGAATAAATGAAATACCGAAACATCATCCTCTTGGTTGTCGCGATCTCGCTCGTCGCTTGTGGCGGGCCCGAGGAGCGGAAGAGCAAGTATCTTGCTCAGGCACAAGATTACCTTGAAGCTGGCAACTATCCAAAAGCTCGTGTGGCCCTTCGCAATGTACTCAAAATCGACCCGAAGGATGCCGATGCCTATTTTCTATTCGCGCAAGTTGAAGAGAAGGAAAAAAACTGGCGCAATGCTGTTTCGCTCTATCAGGAGGTCGTACAGCTTGTTCCTGATCATAGTGCCGCATTAGTGACCCTTGCCAAGTACTATCTTGAAGCCCGTTTGACCGAGCAAGTGCTCTTAACGGCCGACAAGGTACTGGCGAAGGATCCGCATCATCCTCAAGCAAACGCGCTCAAGATTGCGGTGCTGGCTGTTGAGGGACACCTCCCCGACGCGATCACCAAAGCCGAGGCTCTACGTTCGCAATTTCCGACCGAGCCTGATGTGGCGATCTTGCTGGCTACGCTCCAGAGCCAACAGCAGCGCTATCGCGATGCGGAGGCCACGTTGCAGCGAGCACTGGAAGCTCATCCAAAAGACATGGATCTCCTGAATAATCTGAATACGATCCTGGTTCAGGCGAAAGATATGGCCGGCGCGGAGAGGGTGGCTCGCCGCATGATCGAGACAGAACCCACACTCTTCGATCACCGGCTGAGGCTGGCCCGGCTCTTCGATGCACAAGGTGCACATGAGAGGGCGGAGGCCGTCTTGCGCGAGGCCATTGCACTTGATCCGAATAACGAGGGACGCCGTCTGCTGTTGGCAGACTTTCTTAGTACCAGGAAGGACCATCGTGCTGCAGAGCACGCACTCATGGAGGCTGCGACCCAGTTGCCGCATTCGTCGAAGATTCAATTCGGACTCGCGGCGCTGTATCTCAAGAGCGGGCAGGAGGTAAAGGCCCGTGAGCAATATGTCTCGTTGGTCAAGGAATACAAAGAGAAACCGGCCGGCCTGGAAGCCAAGGTCAAACTGGCGGAGTTGGATCTCGTTTCAGGCAAACAGGCGGAGGCAGAAGGGCAGGTACGAGAGGTCTTGAAGGAGAATCCCCGTTCGTCCGATGGACTGGTTCTCTTAGGTCGGATGGCTCTAGCAAGAAGGAACGGAAAAGATGCCGTACAGGCATTCCGAACTGTGTTGCACGACCAGCCTGAGTTGGCAACCGTACATTTCCTGCTCGGCCAGGCCTATCAACTGACTGGTGAAACCAATCTTGCGAAAGAAAGCTTCGAGCACGCGGTGGCGCTCTACCCCGGACAGGTCGATGCCAGACGATCGCTTGCGGCAATCGAGAGCCAAAGTGGTCGCCACCAACAGGCACGTGCTCGACTTGACGATCTGTTGAAGCAACGGCCTGATGATTTGGCCGCCCTCGACATGTTGATGATGCTCGATCTTGTCACGAAAAACTGGGTTGGAGCGGAACAGACCTTGAATCGCCTCCGTGCCGTTTCGAAAGACAGTGTCGTCGCCCTCATGGCGGAAGGACGACTACGGGAGACGCAGCAACAATTCGACAAGGCCAGCGCAGCGTATGAGCGCGCGACGGGTGTCGCCCCCAACGATCCAAACCCGTTGCTGTCTCTGGTGAAACTCGATGTCGCACAAGGCCATGCCGATCGCGCGAAGACTCGACTCGATGAGTTGCTTGCTACACGGCCGGATCATCTGTTTGGCCATGGGCTATTGGGAGAGGTACTGGTACTGAGCGGACATCCCCAAGAAGCTGAAGTCCAATTTCGAGAGGCCTCCCGCGTGAACCCCAAATGGATCGGGCCGTGGCTTAATTGCGGAGAGTTGTGGCTCGCGCAGAAACAGCCGGACCAAGCGATTCAGGTGATTCAAGCCGGTCTGAAGGCCAACCCGGACAGCGAGGAGTTGCACATGCTTCTCGCATCGGCTTATTCGAGTCACGGCCAAATCGATTCTGCGATCACCGCATATGATGGAGCGTTGCGTCTGAACCCTCGTAACGTGCTGGCTGCGAACAACCTGGCCGTCTTACTTGTCGATTACAAGGGCGATCCACAGAACTTGCAGAAAGCGTTTGCTCTTAGCCGTGATTTCGAGAAGGAGGCGCCGCATCCACTGTTTCTGGATACGCTGGGATGGGTGCGCTTCAAAATGGGGCAACGGGAAGAGGCTCTGCGTCTCATGAAACATGCTGTCGCCAAATCACCAGACGTCGCCACATTAAATTATCATCTTGGAATGGCCTTCTATCAATCTGGAAAGAGAGCCGAGGCTCGTTCTTACCTGTCAAAGGCTCTCAAGAGTGAAGAGGTGTTTTACGGGCGTCAAGAAGCAGCACAAATTTTATCGCTGGTGAGGGGGTAAAAACGTGGGGATGGCTAGATACAATTTGCGTATGGTTCACCACATCGGAATGCTGACTCTGTTTCTTGCGGTGCTGGCCGGTGGATCACTCCCTTCCGCTTCCACTGCCATAGGCGCCACACCAGGGGGGTCAGGGGTCGATCCGGGCTATCGACTTGGAGCTGAAGATATCATTCTGATTTCCGTGTGGAAGGATGAACAACTCACCCGGGAGGTTGTTGTTCGCCCCGACGGAATGTTCTCGTTTCCCCTTGTAGGAGATAGCCAGGCTCAAGATCGAACGGTAGAAGAGATTCGTGCCGATCTTGCAAAACGGCTGACGAAATACATTCCAAATCCAAATGTGTCCGTCTCTGTCACCAAAGTCTTGAGCTACAAAATCTATGTCGTCGGTCGAGTTAATAAGCCAGGAGAGTATCTGATCGGTCACTATACCGATGTGCTGCAGGCATTGAGTTTGGCCGGTGGATTGACCCCCTTTGCAGCCGAAAACGATATCAAAGTCATCAGGCGGGTCAAGGGGGAGAAGGAAGTATTTCCCTTTCGGTATGGCGACATGCGTAAGGGAAACGATCTGGAGCAAAACATTCTCTTACAGCGCGGCGATGTCGTCATGGTGCCCTAGCAACTGTGGCACCAATGGGAACGAGGTATGACGCTGCATGTGGTGGGCGATCTCGTCGAAGGAATGGAGTTGGGACGCTCATTCTATGGACCTGCATTCTAGGATATGGCCTGGCGTCCCTGAGCGAAGCTGCGGAGTGGTCACTCTTACCGTCGATCGGAGTCAAAGGCTTGTACAACAGTAATTTGCTTCTAACCCCACTCCCACACGACGAGACCTATGGCTATTGGACCTCACCGGCAGCCGAGTTCGCGGGAAAAACAGAGCGCTTGGAGGTGAGTGGCAGGATCGCGGCCGACTTTGTGTCGTACTACGGTGGGCAGCAGAACAATTTTACCAATATTCACGTACCAGTAACTATCCGTTATAAAACCGAGAAGGATCTGCTTGGCTTTACTGGGGGATTCAATCGTGACAACACGTTGATGAGCGAACTGCTGACCACCGGCGTAGTGTTGAGTTTTACACAACGGAACCAATGGACAGCGAATCCATCTTGGACCAGACGCATCACTGAAAAATTGTCGTTTCAATCCGCTGGTCAGTTGTCCGACACCACGTACGAGAATGGCGTGCATCTTGGCCTGGTGGACTATCAGCTGTTTGGTGGCTCCGGTGGGTTGCTCTATCAGATGACCGAACAGACCCAAATCCAACTATCCGGCTCATATGTAAATTTCCATACGATCAATGCACCCTCGCCCTTCCGCGCCAGCTTTCCCGGAGTCAATTTCAACCTGACCCATGCCTTTACAGAAACCCTGACGGGGACAATCTACGGTGGACCGCGCTTTGTGAGTTCGACGACCCAAACCATCAGTGAGAATATCAAGGCCCAGGATACAGTCTGGCTCTTCGGTGCCAGTCTCGACAAGAAGTTTGAGCGTACATCTGTCCAATTGAATGTGGACCGGGATATTGTGCCGAGCGGGTTTGGCCTTCTTATTCAAAGAAATCGTGCGGGTCTATCAGTGTCGCATGATCTGACCGAAACCCTGGCTGCATCCGTCAATGGATCCGGGTATCTCATCTCAGGTGTTACAAACCGCGCGCAAGGCGGCACTTTCCCGGAAAGCCGTTACTTCTACCTCACCCCTAAGATCGCCTGGAAGTTTCTGGACTGGTGGAAGGCTGAGCTTTCGTATACCTATGGCTGGCGTGACGTGGACGGTTTCTCCGAGCCAGCCATGTCCAATGCCACAACGTTCATGCTGACATACTATCCACCCAAATTGGCGTTTTCGAATTAGACGAGCCACCTATGACCACTCCACACCCATCAAGACATGCTGAGCCGGTTCAAGGTCTTCAAGACTATCTAGCGATATTCCGCCGCCGCCGAACGCTGACACTCATGACGGGTGGGGCTCTCTTGATCCTCAGTCTCACGGCGGCATTTCTCTGGCCCCCGACCTACAAATCCATGGCAACCATCCTGATCGAAGAGCAGGAAATTCCATCTGAACTCGTCCATTCGACGATTACGAGTTATGCGGACCAGCGAATCGAAACCATCAAGCAACAGGTGATGAGCCGGACGACCCTGTGGAAAGTCGTTGAGCAATACAATCTCTATGCAGACCTGCGTCGAACCAGCCCCGCAGAAGAAGTCGTCAAACGATTTATCAAAGATATCGGAGTTGAAGTGATCAGCGCAGACGTTGTGGACAAACGCACTCAACATCCTACGAAAGCCACGATTGCGTTCACCGTGGCATACCAGAGCAGCTCGCCCGATTTGGCTCAAAAGGTCGCCAACGAGCTAACCAGCCTTTTCCTGGGTCAAAACCTAAAGAGTCGAGAGCGGCAAGCGCAGGAGGCGACGTCGTTTCTCCAACAGGAGGCTGATAATCTTTCCAAGCACATCAGCGAGGTGGATGGAAAAATTGCCGAGTTCAAGCACCGGGCAAGCGGTGCCTTGCCGGAGCTGATGCCCCTGAATTTGCAGCTCATGAGTCAGTCTGATCGAGAACTGACGGAGATCGACCAGCAGATTCGAGCCGTCGAGGAACGCAAGAACTACCTAGAAGGTGAACTTGCCACGATCAAGCCCAATACTCCTATCATGTCCGTGACCGGAGAACGCATCCTGGATTCATCCGAACGCTTACGCGCCCTGCATGCGGAGTATGCCGGCGCCTCTGCCAATCTGTCTTCCGACCACCCAGATATACAAAAGATGAAACAGGAGATTGAGGCCTTGGAAAAGGAAACCGGACAACATCCCGAGATCGAGGAATCGTCCAAACGACTCATCGACGCCCGTGCAACGCTGGCCGCTGCCTTGAAGCGTTTAGGCGGTGAACACCCAGACGTCATTCAGGCTCGTCGCACGATCAATGCCTTGGAACGGGAAGTTCGCCACCTTCGCTCGATGTCTCCTCGAAAGTCCATGCTGAGGCCAGAAAACCCTGCCTACATCAATCTCCAGTCTCAACTCAATTCTGCAACGTCTTCCTTGAGTGCACTACGGGCGACTCGCGCGGTTGTGAAACAGCGACTTGAGGACTATGCGGCCCGCCTCCAACGGACTCCGGAGATGGAACCTGATTATCTTTTTCTGACGCGCGATCGCGACACATCAGGGCAGAAATATCAGGAGATTCGGTCCAGACTGCTGGAAGCCAAGGTTTCGGAAGGGTTAGAAGTTCAACGAAAAGGTGAACGGTTTTCGCTCATCGATCCTCCTAGCCTGCCAGAGAAGCCTGATAAGCCCAATCGGCCTGCGATTATGCTCCTCGGCTTTATTTTGGCCATCGCTGGTGGAATCGGAACTGCCGCCGCCGCGGAATCGCTCGATCATTCGATACGCACACCGGAACAACTTGTGCATTTGACTCAGATGTTTCCGCTAGCCGTGATCCCCTTTATGCCGAATGAAGAGGATCTCTCCCGGGCGGTGAAGCGACGTCTTCTCCTTCAGGGAGCTGGAGTTGGCACACTCGCGGCGATCCTCGCCTTGGTCCACGTGTTTGTGATGCCGATAGATGTGCTGTGGTTTACCGCCTTGAGGCGATTTGGCTAGATTGGCCTATGCCAGCATGAATGTTCGAGATACGTAGGAGAATCCATGGATCGATTTCGGACTGCGTTGCAACTGTATAAAGACCAAAATGATCACCCTGGGACCAGGCCGCATGCCGGAAAGACTACCAGTGGCCAGGCCCTGCCTCCTCCCATCGTCTATACCAGAACACGGTCACTGGACATTCCACTCTCGATGCTTCGTCAGCAGCGGGTGATGGCTGCGTACGATAAGGGCCCCTTCGTCGATGCCATTAAGATTTTGCGCACCCAAGTCCTGCAACGGCTTCGAGAAAATAACTGGAATGTGTTAGGAGTCACCAGCCCAGGTCACGCTGAAGGCAAGACGTTGACTGCTGTGAATCTTGCCGCGAGTCTTGCCATGGAAACCACGCAGACGGTGCTGCTTGTCGATGCGAATCTCCGCAATCCCAGTATCCACGACGTGTTCGGCTTACAAGACTGCCCCGGTCTCGCCGACTACTTGTTAGACAACCAGCCGGTCGAGGACTTGCTGGTCCATCCAGGGATCGGTCGTTTCGTCGTACTCCCTGGGGGTCGGGCAATTTCAAATTCAACAGAGATTCTTACGTCGCCGAAGATGGTATCGTTGGTCGAAGAATTCAAACATCGTTATCCCACACGGATCGTCATTTTCGATCTACCGCCGTTGCTTCACACAGCGGATGTCCTGGCGTTCTCACCATACATAGACGCGCTTCTCCTCGTCGTGGAGGATGGGAAAACGACGGCGGAGGAGGTCCAGCGCGCCATGTCACTGGTGAAGAATTCCCGTCCTGTGTTGGGAACAGTGCTGAACAAGGCTGGGCAAAAGGCCACAACGACAGCCGGCATGCGAAAACTACTCGCGCATTAGATTTCGGATGCTTCCTAGAGGAGGGCGAATACTCAATGTATGAATCGTTTTACAATCTTCGAGCCAAACCCTTTGCGCTCTTACCGGATAGCGACTTTCTGTATCCCGGTTCGACGCATCGGGCGGCCTACAGCATCTTGGAATATGGCCTCATTAACGAGGCGCCGTTTATGGTGCTCACCGGCGATCCGGGGATGGGCAAGACGTCGCTCTTACAGAAGCTTATTTCAGAACACGGAGAGAAGCATTCGATCGGTCTTGTC
>DATNCR010000286.1:0-8967 GCA_035607135.1 Nitrospiraceae bacterium | reverse complement strand
TACAAGCGGGTCGACACGTGCGCCGCAGAGTTTGAAGCCCATACCCCGTATCTCTATTCGACGTATGGAAGCGAATGTGAGGCTCGCCCGACCGACCGGAAGAAAGTGATCATCCTCGGTGGGGGACCGAATCGTATCGGACAGGGAATCGAATTCGATTACTGTTGTGTTCACGCGGCCTTGGCGCTTCGCGAGGAAGGTATCGAGTCGATCATGGTGAATTGTAATCCTGAAACAGTGAGTACGGACTATGACACCTCGGACCGACTGTATTTTGAGCCGTTGACTGAAGAAGACGTCCTGAATATTGTGGAGCGCGAACAGCCGTTGGGAGTTGTGTTGCAGTTCGGCGGGCAGACGCCCCTCAAGCTCGCGCTGCCCTTGTCCAAGGCCGGAGTCAGAATTCTAGGCACGAGTCCCGAGGCGATCGATCGTGCGGAAGATCGAGAACGATTTCGCGACCTCTTGAATACGCTCGGGCTTCGCCAAGCGGAGAGTGGTATGGCCCGATCCATAGACGAGGCCCTGCGGATCGCCTCGCAGATCAGCTATCCGGTCATGGTGCGGCCCTCGTATGTATTGGGTGGGCGGTCCATGCAGATCGTCTACGACGAATCCGACTTGCTCGAATACATGAAATCGGCGGTCAAGGCCTCGCCGAAACATCCCGTGCTGATCGACAAATACCTGTCTGATGCGATTGAAGTCGATGCCGACGCAATCTCAGATGGGACGAATGTCGTGGTGGCCGGAATCATGGAACATATTGAAGAAGCCGGGGTACATTCGGGGGACTCGGCCTGTTCCCTGCCGCCCTATTCGCTCGGTCTGGATGTGGTCGAAGAGATTCGTCGTCAAATGAAGGCCTTGGCTCTGGAACTCGGCGTGATCGGTCTGATGAATGCACAATTTGCTGTCAAAGACCAAACGATCTACGTGCTGGAGGTCAATCCCCGTGGCTCGCGTACGGTGCCGTTCGTGAGTAAAGCCATCGGCGTGCCGCTTGCCAAGCTGGCCATGAAGGCCATGGTGGGCAAGAGCCTTCCGGAACTGGGCCTGATCGAGGCCCCGACACCTTCGCATTTGTCCGTCAAAGAATCCGTATTTCCCTTCAATAAGTTCCCGGGGGTGGATGTCCTCTTGGGTCCTGAGATGAAGTCCACAGGGGAAGTAATGGGCATCGACCAGGATTTCGGATGGGCCTTCGCGAAGTCCCAAGCCGGAGCTGGTGCGCCGCTGCCGAAAGGAGGCGCGGCATTCATCAGTGTGAAGGAAAGTGATCGTCCGGCGGCTCTTGAACTTGTGCGTCAGCTCCAACGCCTAGGATTCAAGGTTCAAGCGACAAGTGGGACGGGGGCGTATCTGCGGAATCATGGGGTTCAAGCGGAAACCGTGAATAAGGTCATGGAAGGGCGACCCCATATTGTGGACCATATCAAAAACGGGCAGGTGGCCCTGGTTGTGAACACGGTAAGTACCGCATCGTCGCATGCCGATTCATTGTCAATCCGTCGGGAAGCTCTGAACAAAGGTCTGGCCTACTACACGACAATACGGGGGGCACGAGCGGCGGTTATGGGCATTGAAGCCATTCTCAAGAAAGAACTCACCATCCGATCGCTGCAGGAATATCACCACCACTCATAGAGGACGACGAGATCATGCCGACACCGATTACCAGAAAGGGGCACGAGGCGCTTCAAGCAGAGCTCGATCGCCTTCGCAAAGTCGAGCGCGCCAAGAATATCGAAGCCATTGCCGAAGCGCGCGCCCATGGCGATTTGAGCGAGAATGCGGAGTACGATGCCGCCAAGGAACGCCAGGGATTCATCGAGTCACGTATTGTGGAGCTACAATCGAAATTGGCCGACGCCCGTATCATCGAAACTGCTGGACGAATCTCCGAGACCATCGTATTCGGTGCCACGGTACTTGTGATTGAACAGGAGACGCAATCGAAACGGGAATACACGTTGGTAGGACAGGATGAAGCCGATATGAAAGTGAACCGTATTTCGATCCAGTCTCCGGTCGGTAAGGCATTGATCGGAAAACGAGTCGGCGATTTCGTCGAGGTCAAGACACCGGTTAAGACGGTCGAATATGAGGTGGTGGAGATTCGCTTCGATGAGCTGTAATCCGCATGATTCATGAGCCTTTCTGTTGCCGTCGCGGAGACAAAAATCCCAACCCCATGTGGTATTCTTTCTTCGCGCAACGATCGTTCACAGGCCGTTCAACCCTGCAAGCTCGGTGGCGACACGCGATTTGATTGGCCTGCGACCGTACCGTTCGGTCGGTGGTGGTTGGCACCCTTTTTCTTGGGGCCTTTCTCAGTCCTGAGAGGAATAGGGCAGGAACCGCCTGAGACAGCGGAGCCAAGTCCTCGAGACTCCGCGCGCCAGTCTCGCTGGGCGACTGCGCGATTTCGCAACGAACCGTCATGAAGAATGCGGGCTAACATGCCGCACCCTTCCGGGCTCATCACACTGTTGACCGATTTTGGCGATCGAGACGCGTTCGTGGCGAGTATGAAGGGAGTGATCCTCACGATCAATCCACAGGCCACCCTTGTCGATATCTCGCATCAGGTGCCGCCCCATTCGATTGAAGAAGCCGCCTATCTTCTGAAGTCCTGCTATCGATATTTTCCGGACGGCACGGTGCACGTGGCTGTCGTCGATCCTGGTGTCGGCAGCGCGCGGCGCCCTCTCATCGCGAAGAGCGAGCGGTATTACTTTCTAGCCCCCGACAATGGTCTGTTGACGCCAATCCTTGCCGAGGACCGCAGTATGGAAGTGCGTGAGATTGAGAATGAGTCCTATCGATTGCCATCACTGGGCCATACCTTCGATGGCCGCGATCTCTTCGCCCCAGCTGCGGCATGGTTGACAAAGGGGGAGCCGGTTTCGTCATTCGGACGAGTCATCGACCATCCCGTGATGCGCTCAATTACCGATCCGGTCTGGCAGGGCCAATCCTTGGTCGGACAGATCGAATACGTCGATCGATTTGGTAATCTTATTTCGAACGTGACGGTGAAGCTTCTACAAGAATTTCTGGCAGCGGTGGGCCGACAACATCCGATCATGTATATAGGGACCTATACCATTTACGGGCTAGTGGCCAGCTACAGTGAAGGGAGGAGTGATATTCCTTCCGCGCTGATCAATAGCTGCGGGAAACTGGAAATCTTCCTGGACAGACATCACGCTGCCCAGCGCTTGCAACTTGGTGTGGGTGGGGAGATTCGGCTGTGCTAATGGAGGGAATACTACCCAATCGCTTTCTCGATGTGATCGCAGACGTAGCTTGCAAATGGAAGGGAACAAGTGAAGGCTGGTGAGACAGCGTTGAGCACGTGCATAGAGCGATGGTCGCCTTCTAACACGAAATCCATTTCAAGTTTTTTCTTTGTGATGTCGAGTAGTTGGGCCCTGATTCCTGGGCGCCCCCATGCTTGGTAATTCTTCTCTACCACACCGTCGGCGAGCACTGAGGCCAGTGAGACCATCTTGCTCCGGGAATATTTTGCAATCTCTTCTACCGCGAGGCGCCGGTAGTCGAACTGCGCACCCGTGAGCAGTCCTAACCCACGACCAGCGACTTCGATCAGTTCACTCAGTTTGAAATTGTTGAGTCCCTCGTAGTTCTCTCGCCAGAAGGCCGGGATGGCCGTTGGTCCGATTTTGGTTTTGCCATCTGCGGTGATCGTAAAGTGGACCCCAAGAAACGGGTTTCTGAGATCCGGGACTGGATAGATATTGGTCCGAATGGAACCGGGAGGTTCGTTTGAATAGAGATACAGGCCTTTGAATGGGAGGATCCGATATTTCTGGGAAAATCCGTACTCCAGAGCAATTTTGTCGGCGTAGAGCCCCGCCGCATTGACCACATATCCAGCTTCGATACTGTCGTGGTTGGTGCGAACGCGCTGCTCGTCTTTCCCCACGTAGGCCGTATCGACGCGTATCTGGACCCCTTCCCGCTTGGCATCTTCCTGCATCGCATTCACCACATGCAGTGGATTGACCGTGGACGTGCGAGGTGAAAAAAGTGCTCGTTGGTAGGTTCTCACCCTGGGTTCGATCTTCTTCGCTTCAGTGTCCGTTAGCTCTTGCAACTCAATCCCATTGGCCTGACCCCGGCGGAACAATTCGTCGAGTGATTTCAAGTCCCCTTCATCCTTGGCTACCACCAGTTTGCCGCATTTATTCAGCGAGATGTGTTTTTCCTCGCAATAGGCCGTCAGCTGCTCGTTGCCAAGCTTCGTAAACTTCGCCTTGAGGCTGTCGGGGGAATAGTAAAACCCGGCGTGGAGGACACCGCTGTTGCGCCCGCTGGCATGGGCGCCGCATGTAGATTCTTTTTCGATCAAGATGATGCAGGCCTTGCTCTGACGTCTTTGGAGCTCTCGGACGATACTGAGGCCGATCACACCGCCGCCGATGACAAGGAAGTCACACGTAGTCATCTGGTCCCCATTGAACTGTATTCTCAATATCAAAGAGTGCCGTCTTAAGGAGGCTCAGTTTGTAGGTAAAGCTTCTATTGATTCGCGCAAAATGTCCACCATTCGTTTTAATACATCGTGCGTGGTTGTGAGTGGTGGGATAAGCAGGATGACGTGTCCTAATGGGCGAAGTAGCAGTCCACGCTCTCGGGCGATCGTGCACACGCGATGGCCGATTCGAGCTTCGAGCGGATAGGGCGTCCGAGTCGTTTTATCCGTTACGAGTTCTATGGCCGCGATGAATCCCCGCTGCCGAATGTCACCCACATGGGGTAGTTGCCACAGCGGCTGGAGGAGTCGCGCCAGTGTCTTGATCTTGGGCTGCAGCCGAGTGAGCGTCTTGTCCTTCCTGAACACCTCGAGATTGGCCAGTGCGACGGCGCAGCCGAGCGGATTGCCGGTATAGCTGTGTCCGTGGAAGAAGGTTTTGAAGTCTTCGTACTTGCCGAGAAAGGCCTGGTAGATTTCGTCGGTGGTGAGTGTCGCGGCGAGTGGCATGTAACCACCCGTCAGGCCTTTGCTGATTGCCATCAAGTCCGGCGTGACCCCCTCATGCTGGCAGGCGAACATTTTTCCGGTACGCCCAAAGCCTGTGGCAACTTCATCGGCAATCAACAGGACATTGTACCTGCTGCACAGTTCACGAATTCGTGTCAGATAGCCTGGGGGAGAGGGCAGCATTCCCGCGGCGGCTTGTACAAGTGGCTCGATGATGAAGCCGGCCAGTTCACGGTGTCGCTCTTTGAGGATCTGCTCAATCGGATCGATGCATGCCATCTCACACGAAGGGTAGGTCAACCCCAACGGGCAGCGATAACAATAGGGTGGGTCGGCCTCTATGGTGGGGAACAAGAGTGACTTAAATCGCGCATGGAAGACCGCGATGTTGCCGACACTCACAGCCCCGATGGTATCGCCATGGTAGGCCATCTTCAGATGGAGAAAGGAAGTTTTTGACCCGGCCTCGGGGTGACGCTGCTGCCAGTACTGCACCGCCATTTTGAGCGCGATTTCGACCGCTGTCGATCCATTGTCGGAGTAGAACACCCGCTTTAGGCCTTGGGGTGCGATGTGAATCAAGGCTCGTGCGAGCTGAATCGCCGGTGGGTTGGCGAGTCCGAGCAACGTGGAGTGCGCAATTTTGTCGAGCTGCTTCTTGATGGCTCGGTCGAGCGTTGGATGTCGATGGCCATGGAGATTCACCCAGATGGACGAGGTCCCATCGAGAAACCTCTTTCCTTCGGTATCGATCAGGTAGGGTCCTTTGCCCCGCTCGATAATGAGCGGCTCTTCCTGTTCCCATTCCTGCATTTGGGTGAAGGGATGCCAGAGGTATTGGTGATCCCAGTCAATCAGCTGTCGAGTAGAAGGTCGCTGTGCCATGGTAGAGGAGTCGTAGAAGTGGAAGCGTGAACGGCGTAGAGCTCGAAATCAAAAACGAGGACCCTTAGCTGCGCGATAGACGATCGGTCATACACTCGTATTGAATATTGCCGGTGCGGCGCGGAACGGATTATACGAGGGGGCGATTGCTTTGACAACCTGGGGGGCAATAACTATAATAACGCGATGTTATTGGGAAAAGAGTTAGAATTTGCAAAGCCTCATACGCAATTTCTCGATTATTGCCCATATCGATCACGGCAAATCAACCCTCGCTGACCGGTTCCTGGAAGCCACGGGCGCTGTCACGGCCCGAGAATCGAAAGACCAGATTCTCGACGCGATGGATCTGGAGCGTGAACGCGGGATCACGATCAAGGCCCACGCGGTCGCGGTTCGGTATCAGGCCAAGGATGGGAAGACGTATGCCTTGCATTTGATCGATACGCCTGGTCACGTCGACTTTACCTATGAAGTCTCGCGCAGTTTGGCGGCCTGCGAAGGCGCATTGTTGCTGGTCGATGCCACACAGGGGGTGCAGGCTCAGACGATTGCTAATGTGAATCTGGCGATGGCCAATCACCTCACGATTATCCCGGTTATCAATAAGATCGATCTTGCGAGCGCTGATCCAGAAGGTACCAAGCAATCGATTTCCGACATCCTGATGCTGGACGCGACCGATGCCCTGCCGATCAGCGCGAAAGAGGGAAAGGGTGTGCCGGAGGTGCTGGAGGCGATCATCGCCAGGATCCCTCCACCGGCTGGTGATCCCAAGGCACCGCTCAAGGCACTCATCTTTGATTCCTGGTTTGATAATTATCAGGGCGTGATTGTGCTGACGAGAGTCGTGGATGGATCATTGCGGCCGGGGATGAAAATTAAAGTCATGTCGAACGACCGGATGTTTGAAGTGATGGAAGTCGGCCAATTTACCCCGAAACGGACCAAACGGACTGAGCTGCTGACCGGCGAGGTCGGGTATCTTTGTGCAAATATGAGAGAGGTCGCCGACGTCAAAATCGGCGATACGCTCACGGATGCAGTGTCGCCGACGGGTGCGCCATTTCCCGGGTACAAAGAGGTGAAGCCGCTGGTGTTCTGTGGGCTCTATCCCACCGACACCGGCCGGTACGAAGATCTGCGCGATGCGCTGGTGAAATTGCGGTTGAACGACTCCTCCTTCGTCTACGAACCGGAGACGTCGCTCGCATTGGGGTTCGGGTTTCGATGCGGGTTTTTGGGCCTGCTGCATATGGAAATCATCCAGGAGCGGCTCGAGCGTGAGTATAACCTGACGCTGCTCACCACCGCACCGACCGTTGTCTATCGCGTGCTGACGACAAAGGGCGAGGTGCTGGAGGTCAATAACCCGACGCAGCTTCCGCCCCCCAGCAGTATCGACGCCTTTGAGGAGCCGTTTATTTTGGCGTCGGTCATTACACCCGAACGGTACATGGGAGCGATCCTCCAGCTCTGTCAGGAGCGCCGGGGGATTCAACGGAGCATGCATTTTCTCGATCCGACACGGGTGGTGATCAGTTACGAACTGCCGCTCAACGAGGTCATTCTCGATTTTTACGATAAGCTCAAGTCACGCACACAGGGCTATGCCTCGCTCGATTATGAGGTGCTCGGCTATCGCGAGTCCGATCTCGTGCGGCTCGATATTTTATTGAACGGTGAGGCGGTTGATGCCTTGTCGTTTATCACTCATAAAGATCGTTCCATTCAACGCGGACGTCAACTGGCCGAGAAAATGAAGGAACTCATTCCACGACAGATGTATGAGATTGCCATTCAGGCGGCAATCGGGAGCAAGATCATCGCGCGTGAGACGATTGGAGCCATGAAGAAGAACGTCCTTGCGAAATGTTATGGCGGCGATATTACGCGGAAACGCAAGCTCCTTGAAAAGCAGAAGGAAGGAAAGAAGCGCATGAAATCCGTGGGGAGCGTGGAAGTGCCGCAGGAGGCCTTCCTCGCCATCTTGAAAGTCGGTGAGGAATGAGCGGGGAGACGAAGCGTCCCCCATCGGAGGACCTCAGGCCCACGACCCAACAGGGGCGGACAGATGCCACAGGAGCGCCGGCAGTATTCGCCGAACCATCGGCGGTGTCTCAACCCGGTAGGAAGTCGCTTTTCCGCGAATATACAGAAGCCATTATCGTGGCGATGCTCCTGGCCTTTGCAATCAGGGTGTTTGTCGTCCAGGCGTTCAAGATTCCCTCCGGTTCGATGATTCCGACATTGTTGGTTGGAGATCATATCCTGGTCAGCAAACTGTCTTACGGTATTCAATGGCCCAGCCAGTGCAAGTTTCAAGCGGCGTTTCCTCCCATTAATTGCTACGCGTCCCAGGCACTCGTCGAATTCGGCAAGCCGCAGCGGGGAGACATCATCGTCTTCCGGTTTCCAGAAGATGAAGAAAAAGATTTCATCAAACGGGTGGTGGGGACCCCGGGCGATACCGTGCAACTTCGCAATAAAGCCGTGCTGGTGAACGGGGTTGTTCTCGACGATAAACCGTTTACCCAACGAATCGATCCGGGGGTCATCGATGGCACCATCAATCCGCGCGACAATTTCGGGCCTGTAACGGTGCCGGATGGCGCCTATTTCGTGATGGGCGACAATCGCGACCAGAGTCTGGACAGCCGGTTTTGGGGGTTCGTTCGCGAGGAGAAAATACGCGGGAAGGCGTTCCGTATTTACTGGTCGTGGAACGGGCAAGGCCAATGGACGGAGTGGGTCAGATGGGATCGATTCGGCAAAGCCATCCAATAGGAAAAGCCACGCGCCAGCCATCGTCAAGGCCCGGGGCTCAGGGCGGGAAGGCCGCGTCGCCTACAGGGCTCCGGCAGTATATCTCGCGGTTCCCGCAGGCCTCTGTACTCGTTATCGGCGACCTCATTCTGGACCATTATATTTGGGGCCGTGTGAGCCGCATCTCACCGGAAGCCCCGGTGCCGGTGGTCCATGTCGATTCCGAGTCCTTGAAGCTCGGTGGCGCCGCGAATGTCTTCAATAACATCCTGGCTCTGGGGGGGAAAGCGGATCTCTGCGGCGTC
>DATNCR010000275.1:0-3020 GCA_035607135.1 Nitrospiraceae bacterium | reverse complement strand
TGAGACTCTCCGGCGTGGCCCCACTCTCACCAACCACGGCCCGTTCGATCTCGCCTGGTTCCCCGCTGGCCCACGAAACACGTGACCCGAACAAGATGCCGGTCGGACTGATCTCGAACCGGTCGGCTCGTGGCTGTTCCTTCGTCGCATCCTCGACCGGAAAACAGGCGCCATTCTCCATTTTCATGGCCCAGTCTCCAACCAAGATGCGATCGAGTATGTCCAACCGTCTTGCCAAAATGTCATTGAAGAAATGCGATTGATAGGCATTGAGGTACCACATGCGCTTCGACCGGCTCAGCCTGTTTCGACGCGCAGGGTCCACCAGTAGTTCGGCACCGATCTGGTAGTTCTGTCCGCTCCGCCCTTGCCGTTGCGGACCGAAATAGTTGGGCACACCTCGCCGCACCAGCATGTCCGTCGCCAGAGGCACTGTCTCGCGGGCATGCGTCGCCACCTCTCGAATCACCAATCGAAAGTGATTCCCGGCATGATGCCCAGGGCGTAAGCGATTGCGATGCCGACCCAGCACCTCCACGGACAAAAGCTGTTCGTCCGTTTTCAATCGATTCAATTGGCCAGGCGTGACACCGAGCAGTGAGACCATCTGCGTGGTGACGGCCCGGGCATCTTTGAGGCCCGCCACTCCAATCGCTTGCGCTTTGGTCCCCAAGATCGAGGACAATCGCAGAATAAGGTCCGGGGTCGAGAGCAGGCGTTTTCTGATTTTGACGTAGAGATGCTCGCCCTCTCCGCAAGGAAGATAGAGCGGTCGTTCCTCGACCTGAAAATCTTCCGGGATTGTCCGCATCTGTCCCCCGATGCCCGGCAATGTGTCTGTCAAAAACGGCATGGTCATGGTGCAATCGGCCCCTGTGTCATTCGCCTGTGATCGCCTTCATCACCGAGTCAATTTTGACATGGATGACACAACTCGCATGGTATACTTTTCCTATGCGACTTCGCTCTTCGACAGCCCAATGGCCGAAGATCCGCCCGTTAGCGGTAGGAGTGCTCCTCACCGTTCTACTCTATGCACTGTTCCCAGGGAACTCCTCAAGTAGAGAGAATGAAATCTTTCAACAGTTCACCCAACACATCGGCCGGCAGATCCACAAAGACAAACAGGCCTTTGCGCAGGCAAACCACTGTGTCTCATGGTTTTATAAGGCGAAAAAGACGCCTCCCGCCTCCGTCCAGGGGATTCACTGGAACGCCACTCGTTTATCCCAACCTGCATTGGACTGTTCTCGCAACTATCCTGGTGGGATGGACGATGCTCGGGATGATCTTGCCAAGACACAAGCATCGCTCTCCGTCAGTCTCACCTTCTACGAATTCGCCTTGGTCGCCGACCAGAATGATGATGCGACCTACAGTCCTGCAGAAATTCAAGACCTGTTCCGCTCCCTTTCACTCTCGTACCATAACGGGGATTCAATCCTGACTCAGGTCTCGGCACTCACGGAACGGTTCGACAATTGGTACCAGAAACGCAATATGGACGCCTTGATGCAAGGCATGAGCGATCTCTATGAACGAGGCTATCGCGTGACCCCCTTCGATCGCGTCGAACTGGACCGGGTGATGAAATGATTCGACGCACAAGGTCCTGGCCCGATCATGCCCGTGCCTTTATTGGATCTTGTCTGAGTGAACCCCTCTATCGGCTCTTTCGTCTTGTCCCTCACTTGGAAGTCGGACTCTCGACACACGACATTACACGGCTCACCTATGTGCACGGCCTCTTGGCAGGCCGGCGAGCCGTGCATCTCAGCGATCTGCATCTGGACTGCTATCAGACGCGACATGATCGTATCGTTGCGGCCATCGGTGAACTTCGACCCGACTGGATTTTTGTGACAGGCGATCTCCTCAATGTACCGGAGGGGCTGCCGCATGTATTTCGATTTCTCGCCGCCTTGCGAGAATTCGCCCCAGTCTTTGTCACCCTGGGCAACCATGACCACTACAGTGGCGTGCCGATCGATCAGTACGGCGAGCTCGCCGACCGCCACAAGATCACCCTCTTGGTCAATCAGGCCACCTTCATTCCTACGGGATGTGGGGAAATCGCCATTGCCGGCGTCGACGATCCCTCGCTGCATCGCGCTGACTTGAGCTGTCTGCCACCACGCGCACAGGATCGTTTCATTCTCTTACTGGCCCATGCGCCAAACATCCTTGATCAGCTGGAGGACCACCACGCCGTCGATCTGATCCTCTGTGGGCATAGCCACGGAGGCCAATGGCGCATACCCGGCGTGCCGACATTCTGGCTCCCTCCCGGATGCAATGGGCGGATCGAAGGGCATCACGGAACGGCCGGCCGACGGCTGTATGTCAATCGCGGGCTCGGCTGGTCGTTTCTTCCCTTGCGATTGAAATGCACGCCGGAAATCGCCTGCATCGAATGGGTCGCCGAAGAGACCTAGCCCGCACCATTCAGGACTGCTTGATCCGTTCCAACGCTTCCTTCGACCGGCTCCTGACGGTTTGATCCCAATCCTCCTCCATCGCAGTCGTCAATTTCTCCTTCGCCTCACTGGCACGTAACCGACCCAAACCTAGCGCCGCGCAGGAACGTACATAGGCGTGCTCATCCTCCAAGGCCTCCAGCAGGAGGGGAATGACAGTTTTATCGTCCAGGACACCAAGGTAACTGGCCGCCATTCCGCGAATACGATGCTGCTTGTCACCCAATGCCTGCTGCAACGTCGTGGCGAACAGATCTCGTAGCGCGGGAGTTATGGGCTCCAACCCTTCGGCCCGGTACCCATTCACTTCAATGAGTGCAAACGCGATCTCCAGCTTCTTCTCCTGTACTGTGGCCCGTTCGAATGCAGCCATTAACTTTGCACGTTCGCCCCGTTGCACTCTGCGGCGGAGGAACACCCGGACTAACATCCACAGCCCAGCCGCGATCACCAGACCGGCGAATGCCATAGGGATAGCTTGATCGATCACATACTCCTGGATATCGAGTGATAGACGCTTCCATACCCAGACGCCGGTAATCA